>CAYGDL010000032.1:0-19780 GCA_964348545.1 uncultured Alphaproteobacteria bacterium
CCAGCGCGGCTTCTATGATTACCGCGGCGAGGTTCCGGTGCCCACGCGGTAATATATCGCGCAATTCGGCCATAAAAATTGGTGTGCCGGAACTAAAAAGGGAAATGGCTGGGGTGCCAGGATTCGAACCTGGGAATGGCGGCATCAAAAGCCGCTGCCTTACCACTTGGCGACACCCCAAAAGCAAACCCGATGATAGAACGACAGGGCTGCCAGCGCGGCGCAACATAGCGCCCCCGACCGCGCTGCGCAATGATAGACATATCTGGCAGCGCAAGACTGTGCGTACCGCATTTTTGTGCTACGCTGTTCGCAACGAAATCATCCACCGGCCTTCGCCATCCAAAGCTATGGGTGCAATGCAAGGCTTCTGCTGATAAGGGAAGGTAACAGCATGACCTATGGCGTGGGGCTGGGCATCGCCAATTTTCCATTTGCCGATGCGGACGGGTTCTGGCGCTGGGTTGCGCTGTGCGAGGAAGGCGGCGTCGATTCGATCTGGCAGTCAGACCGCATCGTTTCCAAAGACCCGCATCTGGAATGCATGAGCGTCATGGCGGCACTGGCCGGGGCCACAAAACGCCTGAAATTCGGCATGAATGTCGCCTCGGCGGGCCTTCGCGATCCGCTATTGCTGGCCAAGCAATGCGCCACCATTGATGTGCTCAGCAAGGGCCGCCTGCTGCCAGCCTTTGGCGTGGGCAGCGCCCTTGGCCCGGAATGGGAAGCCACCGGCCGCCCCACCAAGCGCCGCGGTGTGCGCACCGATGAATGCCTTAACCTGATCTCCCGCCTGTGGCGCGAGGACAGCGTGACCTTTGACGGCGAATTTTTTCAGTATACGGATGTTTCGATTTCGCCGCGCCCGGTGCAGCCGGATTTGCCACTATGGGTGGGCGGATCGGCGGACGGCGCCATCCGGCGCACCGCCACCTGGGGCACTGGCTGGCAGGCCGGGCTGGAAACCCCCGCCCAGGTCGCCCCGGTGATTGCGGGCATCAAACAGGCACTCAAACAGACTGGCCGCACGATTGATGCGGACCATTATGGCGCGGGCTTTGCGTTTCGTTTTGGCGGCTGGGACGATGCCCCGGTGGCGCGCAACATGGCGGTGCTGGCCAGGCGCGTAAAAGACGATCCGCGTGGCTATTACGCCGTGGGCGGGGCCGATGAAATTCTGGCACGGTTGCGTGAATTCATGGCCGTCGGGGCGCATAAATTCATTTTGCGACCTATCGCGGGCGATGCCGATGAAATGCAGGAACAGACCCGGCTGCTGATCACCGAAGTGCTGCCCCAGGTCGCGGCGATGAATGGCTGAGGGGCAGGAATGATATTGGATTGAATCACCTCCACCCCCTCACCCCGGCCCTCTCCCGCGAGGGGAGAGGGGGAAGACCCCGGCCCTTATTGGCACCTGCATCTTCAGGCTCCCACACCAGGCTACGTCTGGCTATTGCGTCGCGCCGTTTTTTCCATGGTTTTCCTCAACCTTTGCGCTATAGCGCCCGGCAGAGGTTGAAAATGGCCGAAAGTGTCACCAATAAACTCATCTACGAAGTCCTGAAACAAATTCAGGACAGGCTGGCCAAGGTTGAGGCAACGCTTGCTGACCATACCCGTCAATTCATCCGGGTGCGCGAAGACATAAACGGGCTGCGCGGCGATGATTTGCGCCGCGAATCCATGCACGCAAGGATGGACGAACGCCTGCAACGCATCGAAAACCGCCCCAACCTGACGGACGCCTGATCCATTCAGGACTGGCGGTCCCTCGGGTTCGCCGTTTTGGATCGTGAGCCATTTCCTTACTGGGCAACACCCGAATTTTCGTATGTATTTTTCAGTTCGGACTGAACCGAAATAGCATTATCATGGCGCAACACGCTGTAACATGAGAGCTGAAGCAACATGCTAAAAAATCCCCAGGCCATCTCCAAAGAAACCCATCGCTATAAGCGGCTATTGCCGATTTCATCCTATGCGTTTGCGCGCGCGCAGGCATTGGTTCCCCTGGTTGGCGCCGAGATGGCGCAGGGCGTGCATAATTTTCCAATCGTTTTTGCGCCGCTTGGCGAATCATTTAGCCTGATGGCCTTGTTGTCTTTACAGCCGGAGAGCAATCTTTATATCGCGCCGGATGGCCGTTGGCTTGCCACTTATGTTCCCGCAATCTTACGGCAATATCCGTTTGCGGTCGGGCTTCCCGCCGAGGGGGGAGAGCCGATCCTGTGTGTAGACGCGGATTCCGACCTGTTATCCGATACGGATGGGCAGCCTATGTTTGAAATAGACGGTGAACCTTCGGAAGCTATGCGCAAGATAATGGATTTCATCTCTGAAATTGAGCGTAACCGCGCCGCCACCATCCGCGCCGTAAATGCGCTGAGCAAGCATAAATTGATCGTGCCCTGGGAAATCACCCTGCAACAGAAATCCGGTCCGCAACAGTTAAACGGGCTTTTCAAAATTGATGAGGTGGCGATGAACGCCCTGCCGGATGACGCTTTTCTGGAAGTTCGTCACTCTGGCGCGCTGCCCATTGTCTATGCGCATCTGCTGTCGCTTAACCGTATTGATCTGCTTGTCCGGCTGGCCACGGCGCGGGCCCAGTCGTCCACCCCCGCTGCAAAGGCCCCTGCATTGGCGGCGGGCGCCATTGATCCGAATGGCGATCTGATATTCAACTTCTGAATTCAGCGGCCCACGCGGTTCAGGCAGTTGCGGGACAGGATCAGGATTTCGTCTGAAATTTTATCCCAGGAAAATTGCTGTTGCGCCGTTCGCAGCGCACCCTCCCTGAGTTTTGCCAACAAGGCCCCGTCCCCCGCCAGCTTGCGAATTTCGCAGGCCAGCGCGGCGGGGCTGGTGTCAGCAGTGAGCAGGCCATTCACGCCATGCGTAATCTGTTCGGGCAGCCCGCCGATAGGGGTGCCAATGGCAGGCACGCCCGTGGCGAAGGCCGAGGCGATAACGCCGGATTGACTCGATTCCAGATAGGGCAGAATAATCACGTCGGCTTGGGAAAAAACCCCCTCCATCTCGTCCTCGGGCACCCATTTATTATCCACCGTAATATCCGCCAGGGCGGTGACCGCCGCAATCACATCCCCCATATCGCCGGATCCGGTGATCTGCAAACTGATCTGCTGTCCTTCCGCGCGCAGCATGCCATAGGCTTCGATCAAACGCTCCAACCCCTTGTAGCGCAGGATTCGTCCAAAAAATAAAAGCCTCAAGGGTCCGGTTCTGGACGGCCCGTCCGGTACCCGGGTCACCGGATCGGAAAGTGGTCCAAGCGGGATCACAGATACCCTGTCCGGGGCAATGGCATATACGTCACATAATTGCTGCGCGACATAATTTGACAGTGCGATATAGGCGTGCGCCGGCCTGAATGGCTGGTAGAACCAGCTTTTCAGTCCGCCCTGTTCGCCGGGATGCAGCACCGCATCATGCACGGTGTTCAACAGCACAGCGCCGCTTTTTAGAACTGCGGGGACAACGAAGCGCGACCATAAATGGGCCATGGTCGAATCAACAACCTGGATGCGATTTGCCTGCAAATAGTGAAAAAACCGTCGCCTGGTGGAAAGCACGTTCAGGGTCATGAAAAAGGCGGAGACCAGGCTTTTATAGGTCTTTACCTCCAGCATCGGAATATTCAGGGCGCGAAATTCATCAATCAGCTCGCTATCTTTCGAGACGGATAGATGCACCTCGATATCGCGCCGACGCATCAGGGCGCGGGCAAGCTCAAGCGTATAGCGCGGACCGGCGCCGCGCCGCCCCCAATGCCATAAAAGAATTTTCAGCCCTTCAACAGGCTGTTCCCGATCCGCCATCCTGCCCTATATAAAATTAGCCGTCAGAAAATTTGGCCAATGCGAAGTCTGAATGCATAAAAACTGGCTTAATCGGAGCACTATTCCAATATACCTGACAGATAAATAGCCTTAAATGTGACATAAATGCGACCTCATAATGTGGCCATGCGCTAATTGGTCCGTGACAAACACATAAAACTGTCGCGCCCCGTTACTTTTGCCAGGAGATATCCCCAAATGCCTGATTTTAGGCCGTTCCGGCGTCCAGCCCGATCCTTACACCGCTCTGGCTCTGGCGTGTTGGTTTTTGCGCTGGCGCTTGCGGGGTTTATGGGGGTTTTTACGCCGGCCTGCGCGATTTCGCTTATCCGTGACGCAGAAACCGAGGAACTATTGCGCAACTATGCGACGCCTATATTTGCCGCCGCCGGGCTCAACCCAAGGTCTGTGAACATTTATCTGGTCAACGACAATCAGGTGAACGCCTTTGTTGCGGGCGGGCAGAATGTGTTCTTTACGACCGAGCTTTTGCTGGAGTTTGAAACGCCGGGCATGGTCAAGGGCGTTATCGCGCACGAAGTGGGCCATATAGCGGGCGGGCATCTGGCGCGCAGCCAGGACGCCCTGCAAGGCACCGGCGCCCTGGCCATTGCCTCAATGGTGCTTGGGGTTGGCGTCGCGGCGATGGGGGCTCCGGATGTCGGCATGGGCATTATGACGGGCGGCACCCAGGTGGCGCAGCGCAATTTTCTGGCCTATAGCCGGTCACAGGAATCTTCAGCGGACCAGGCGGCGGCAACCTATCTGGATTCGATCGGGGAATCCGGTGCGGGCTTGCTGGAAGTGATGCACAGTTTCAGTGGGCAGGAATCGCTGAACGCGCCCAATCAGGACCCGTTCGTGCGCAGCCATCCCATGTCATCGGAGCGTATTGGCGCATTAGAGGAGCGCCTGAAGAATTCTCCATTTCGTGACCGCCCCGATACCCCGGAATCGATCGAGGCGCATCAACGCATGCAGGGAAAGCTGTATGGCTTTATCAAACCCAATGCCCAGACATTCCGGAAATTTCCGGTTTCCGACACCAGCATTAAAGCCCGTTATGCGCGCGCCATCGCCCATTACCGCCGGGGGGAGACTGATACCGCGCTGACAGAGGTGGATGGGCTGATCGCCCTGGAACCCAAAAATGCTTATTACCATGAGCTGAAGGGGCAGGTATTGTTTGAGAATGGCCGCGTCAAAGAGGCCATCGCCCCGCATGCGCAAGCCGTTGCGCTGAAGCCGGAGTCAGCTTTGTTGCGGGTTAATCTGGCCCAGGCAATGCTCTCCACCGAAGACCCCGCCTATCTTCAGCCCTCATTGCAGGCGCTGCAACTGGCGATGGCCCAGGATCCGGAAATTACTTTTGGATGGCATCAACTGGCCATAGCCTATGCGGGTGTGGGCCAGGAAGGCATGGCGGCGCTATCCAGCGCGGAACGCTTCTTTCGCTCTGAAAGCCGGCGCGATGCCTATATTCATTCGCAGCGCGCTATAAAACTGCTGCCGCCAGGCTCTCCGGGAAATTTCCGGGCGCAGGACATTTACGATATGGTTAAACCCAGACATCGAGGCGATATTATCGAATGAGCATTTCCATTTACCTGAAGGCCGCGCTGTTTTTATTGACCCTGATCTGGATTTTTCCCGATCTGGCGCAGGCGCAGACAGAGCCCCCCGGCAAAGAAGCCACCAGGCAAATGATCCGTGAAGTGCTGGAGGAAAATCCTGAAATATTGCTGGAGGCGCTGGATTCGTTGCGCAAAAAGATGGAATCCGGGCAAGCGCCCGGCAGCCGCGCAAGCCTGGGCAAGCTGCGCAAGGAACTGGAGCGCGATCCCGGCACATTCATTGCCGGAAACCCGCAAGGCGATGTGACGATTGTGGAGTTTTTCGATTACCGCTGCGGATATTGCAAACGCGCCCAGCCCATCATCAAGGAATTATTGCAAAAAGATGGCCGGATTCGCCTGGCGCTGAAGGAATTTCCGATACTCGGACCGGATTCCGTTGTCGCCTCGCGCGCCGCGATCGCTGCCATGAAACAGGAAAAATACGCCGTGTTCCATAACGCCCTGATGGCGGCGCAGGGTCCGTTGGGTGAAGAGCGGATATTGCGTATCGCAACCGATGCCGGGCTGGACGCGATTAAATTGCGCGCAGACATGGATAATCCCGAAATCAATAAAATCATTGATCGTAATCACAAGATTGCGGAAACGCTCAACATTACCGGAACCCCGTCATTCATTATTGGCGACACCCTGGCGCCGGGATTCATTGATCTGGAACAGATGCGGCAACTGGTCGCCGCGGCGCGAAGCGAATGCCTGACCTGCTAGACCTGACCTGCTAGAAAGGAACGAACATGCCCCCGTCATTGCGGCAAATGCTTAATGAAAAGCGTTTTATCATTGCGCCGGGGGTGTTTGACGGCTTTTCGGCGATGCTGGCCAACAGGGCCGGGTTTGACGCGCTTTACATGACGGGCTATGGCGTATCCGCATCGCGATATGGCCTTCCCGATGCGGGCCTCACCACGCTCAGCGACATGCTGGCGGCATTGCAGATAATCCGTCCACTGACAGATCTGCCGATCATCGCCGACGCCGACACCGGTTATGGGGGATTGCTCAATGTCCGTCATACGGTACGGCGCTATGAAGCGGCGGGGGCCAATGCGATCCAGATCGAAGATCAGGAAATTCCCAAAAAATGTGGCCACACGCTGGGCCGCCGCGTCATTCCAGTGTCCGACATGGTGGCCAAGGTGCGTGTCGCCGTCGAGGCCCGGCTGTCTCCCGAAACGCTGATTGTCGCGCGCACCGACGCGCGCACTGCGCACGGGCTGGACGAAGCCATCGCCCGCGCGCAGGCCTATGCCATGGCCGGGGCCGACATTTTGTTCGTGGAATCGCCTGAAAGCGAAGCCGAAATGATCCGCATCGGCCGCGAAGTCAACGCACCGCTGTTGGCCAATATGGTTCCCAAGGGCGCGCGCACGCCGGAACTGCCCGCTGCGCGGCTGCAAGAGTTAGGATTCGACATGGCCATCTATCCGGGCGTAGGCTTTGGCGCGGCGCTGGGCGCGATGGAACAGGCCTATGCCTATCTCAGGCAAAATGGCGTTACGGATGAAAATGGGCCGCCATCGCTAACCGGCGCGCATATCCTGACCGGATTTCCGGAAGTCTGGGCGCTGGAAAAGGACTGGGACACCCGCTTTGGCGGCAAATGAGGGAGGGCGGAAAGATGGCCATTCAGGAAAAACTGCGTCCAATCGCCACAAAAATCCTTTACGAAGATGACGAAGTGCGTGTGTGGGATCAGGTAATCAACGAGGGTGAAACCCTTGGCAAACATCATCATGAGCTTGACTATGTGATCGTCAACGTCACCGATAGCGGGCCCTTTGACGTGGAATTTTTTGATGCCGATGGCAATGCGCAAAAACAGCGTTTTGAATTGCCGGACGCCAAACGCGGCGGTTCGGTTCTGGTCAGGAAAGGCCATGTGGAAATCGCCCATAATCGCGGCCCGCGCTTTCGCGCCATTCTGGTTGAGTTAAAAGACCCGAAATAGCGCGTGATATTTTGTTGAACAGGCGGCGGCGACAAATGCGCCATGCAGGATGCCGCCTGCAATGAACAATAGCGCCAATGTAACGTCACCGACTCATTTGAAAAAATTTGCACATAGCGGTTTGTTACGCACCGGCGGCCCGTGCAAGTCCAATGGATGAAAGATTTGCGGCTTCGGTAAACTGCAATTCGGCCAGATGCGCGTACAGGCCGCCGCGCGCCATCAATTCGTCGTGCCTGCCCATAGCCACAATGCGCCCCTCGTCCAGAACAATGATGTGATCAGCCCGGCGCACTGTCGCCAGCCGGTGCGCGATCACCAGCGTGGTGCGATTGGCCAGCAGGGCGTCGAGCGCGGCCTGAACCAGGCGTTCATTTTCTGCGTCCAGCGCGCTGGTGGCCTCATCCAGCAGCAGCAGCGGCGCATTGCGCAAAATGGCGCGGGCAATAGCGATGCGCTGGCGCTGTCCACCCGAAAGCCGCACCCCCTTTTCGCCCAAAAATGTGTCCAGTCCCTGTGGCAGCTTTTCCAGAAATTCGGTGGCCTGGGCCGCGCCCGCTGCGGCCCATACATCCGCATCGCTGGCGTCCGGCCTGCCATAGCGGATATTCTCGCGCGCGCTGGCGGAGAAAATGATGGTGTTTTGCGGCACGATGGCCATGCGCTGGCGTACGGCCCGGGGGTCGGCTTTGGTGATATCTACGCCGTCCAGCGTAATCCGGCCGCCGACCGGGTCATAGAATCGCAGCAGCAATTGCAGCAAGGTGCTTTTGCCCGCGCCACTGGGGCCGACCAGCGCCACGGTTTCGCCCGGCGCGATGGTAAAGCTAACGCCATCCAGCGCACGGGTTTGCGGTCGGGACGGATAATGAAACCGCACCGCATCGAAACTGACGCTGCCCTGTATAGTTGCGGGCAAGGCTATGGGCAGCGGCGGTGGCGCAATGGCGGGCTTTGCGCTCAGCAGTTCCATCAGCCTTTCGGTTGCCCCGGCGGCGCGTTGAACATCGCCCCAAACCTCGCTAAGCGCACCCACAGCGCCAGCAACAAACACCGCATAGAGCATGAACTGACCAAGCTGGCCGCCACTCATGGCCCCATCCAGCACGCCCTGCGCGCCAAACCACAACACCCCGATAATCGCCCCAAACACCAGAACGATGACCAGTGCGGTCAAATGCGCCCGCACCCTGATGCGCTGCACGGCGGTGTCGAAACCATATTCGACCATCGCGTTAAAGCGTTGGCGTTCAGTGTCTTCCTGGGCAAAGGCCTGCACGACAGTGATATCGTCGAGCACTTCGCCCGCCATGGCGCTGGAATCGGCAATCCGGTCCTGCGAGGCGCGCGACAGCCCGCGCACCTGGCGGCCCAGAATGATGATCGGTATTACCACCACCGGCACAAACACCAGCACCAGCCCGGTCAGCTTCGAGCTGGTCACCACCAGCATCCCCAGGCCGCCCAGCAGCAAAAACATATTGCGCAACGCAATGGATGCGCTGGACCCGACAACGGTCTGGATCAGCGTCGTATCGGCGGTCAGCCGTGAAAGCACCTCGCCGGTGCGGGTGGTTTCGAAAAATTCCGGGCTCATACTCAGGACATGGCCATAAACATCCCGGCGCAGATCGGCGACCACCCGTTCGCCCAGCCGGGATACGCAATAAAACCGCGCCGCAGTGGCCAGCCCAAGTATAACCGCCACCCCCAGCATGGCGGCGAAATAGCGATGCACCAGTCCTGCGCTATTGGCCCCAAAGCCCAGATCAATGACTTCGCGCACCGCAATAGGGATCAGCAGGGTAGCAACTGACGCCGCCACAAGGGCGACCAGGGTTGCGGCAACCAGCCCCCGATAGCGCGCGATATAGGGCAGCAAATGCCGCAACCCGCCCACTTTGCGTTGCGGCGCGCGCCCCGCAGCCTCGCGGCTCACTCTGGCGGCAAATTCCTGACTGTCTTCGCGCAACTTTGGCTCTCCATGATTTGAGCGATATTGAGTATAGCAGGTGGAGCGCAAATTCCAGCGCGAAGGGTGGGGGAGAGTGTTAACGAATTCAGATCATATACCGAGAAACTTTTCTTTCTTAGGTGCTTTCCATTATATGGGGCGGCGATTATAGTGCGGGCAGTTTCGCAGAGATGATTCATGCTGGAGCCACAGGCGAAACAGTGGACGAAAAAATGGGCGGCGCAGTCATAAAAGCCTAAACAGGCGGGGTTCATGCCGGAATTATTGTTGGAATATTTGCCGATATTGCTGTTTGCCGGTATTGCTGTGGTGATGGCCGTGGCGCTGATACTGGTGGCGTTTGTGGTGGCGGAAAACCGGCCCGATCCGGAGAAACTGTCGGCCTATGAATGCGGTTTTCCCGCATTTGATGATTCGCGCATGCAGTTTGACGTGCGGTTTTATCTGGTGGCGATCCTGTTCATCATCTTCGATCTGGAAGTTGCCTTTTTGTTCCCATGGGCCATCTCGCTTGGCGATGTGGGGGTCTATGGCTTCTGGTCGATGATGGTGTTTCTGGGGGTTCTGACCATCGGTTTTGCCTATGAATGGAAGAAAGGCGCGCTGGAATGGGAGTGACGCCGGGCCAGATTGACGCGGACGGCGGCTTCGGGGCGCTGTCGGATGAACTGTCGGACAAAGGCTATATACTGACCAGCCTGGACGATGTGATCACCTGGGCGCGCACCGGTTCGCTGATGTGGATGACCTTTGGTCTGGCCTGTTGCGGCGTGGAAATGATGCAGGCCGCCATGCCGCGTTATGACATGGAACGCTTTGGCTTTGCGCCGCGCGCCAGCCCGCGCCAGTCTGATGTAATGATTGTGGCGGGCACCTTGACCAATAAAATGGCCCCGGCGCTGCGCAAGGTCTATGACCAGATGCCGGAGCCGCGCTATGTGATTTCGATGGGCAGTTGCGCCAATGGCGGCGGCTATTACCATTATTCCTATTCGGTGGTGCGCGGCTGTGACCGTATTGTGCCGGTGGATATATATGTGCCGGGATGTCCGCCCACCGCCGAGGCGCTGATGTATGGCATTCTGCAATTACAGCGTAAAATCCGCCGTGAAGGAACAATCGCCCGCTAGCCGTAAAAAATTTCAGGCGCAGATTATTCCGGTGCGGGCCGGTGTGATATGTGGCTCAGTAACACGTTAGGCCGATATGATGGACACAACAGCACTGCGCGAGTTGGGGGAGCAGATCGAGGGGGCGTTGCCGCAGGCGGTGGCCGCCGTCGCGATTGCGCACGGGGAACTTACCCTGCACATCCGGGCCGGCCAGATTTTGGCGGTGCTCGGCTATCTGCGCAAGGATCCCAATTGCCGGTTCAGCCAGCTCATTGATATCACAGCCGCCGATTATCCGGGCCGGGCGGAGCGTTTCGATCTGGTCTATCATTTGCTCAGTGTGCATCAAAACCAGCGTGTCCGGGTCAAGACGCCAATTGCGGAAGGCGCCGCCGCGCCCAGCGTGATCAGCCTGTTCCCCTGCGCCAACTGGTATGAACGCGAAGTCTTCGATATGTTCGGCATCGCCTTTAGCGGCCATCCCGACCTGCGCCGGTTGCTCACGGATTATGGCTTTGAGGGGCATCCGCTGCGCAAGGATTTTCCGCTTACCGGATTCGTTCAGGTGCGCTATGACGATGAACGCAAACGTGTGGTCAATGAACCGGTGCATCTCACCCAGGAATTCCGCGCGTTTGATTTTGTCAGCCCCTGGGAGGGTGCGGAATATGTGTTGCCGGGCGACGAGAAAGCCACTCCCATTGTCACCAGCACAGGCGTCAAACCGTGACTGAAACATTCGATCCGGACAATCGCAAATTCCATCTGAATTTCGGGCCGCAACACCCGGCGGCGCACGGCGTGCTGCGCATGATTCTGGAAATGGATGGCGAAATTGTCACGCGCGTTGATCCGCATATCGGCCTGTTGCATCGCGGCACCGAAAAACTGATCGAACACAAAACCTATTTGCAGGCCGTGCCCTATTTCGACCGGCTGGATTATGTCGCGCCAATGAATCAGGAGCATGCCTATGCGCTGGCGGTGGAACGCCTGCTGGGCCTGGAAATTCCGATCCGCGCGCAATATATCCGCGTGCTGTTCTGTGAAATCGGCCGGTTGCTGAACCATCTGCTGAACGTCACGACACAGGCGATGGATGTGGGGGCGCTGACGCCGCCTTTATGGGGCTTTGAAGAACGCGAAAAGCTGATGATTTTTTATGAACGGGTTTCCGGCTCGCGCATGCATGCGGCCTATTTCCGCCCCGGCGGCGTGCATCAGGATATGCCGGCCGGGCTTGCCGAAGATATTTACGCCTTCTGCGAACAGTTCCCCAAAGTGCTGGACGATATTGAAGGCCTGCTGACCCATAACCGCATTTTCAAACAGCGCAATGTCAATATTGGCGTGGTCAGTTTGCAGGACGCGCTGGATTGGGGCTTTACCGGCGTGATGCTGCGCGGCAGTGGCGCGGCCTGGGATCTGCGCCGGGCGCAGCCCTATGAATGCTACAATGATCTGGAGTTTCAGGTGCCCATCGGCAAGAACGGCGATTGCTATGACCGCTATCTGTGCCGGGTCGAGGAAATGCGCCAGAGCACAAACATCATGATGCAATGTATCAAAAAAATGCCCGCCGGGCCGGTCTCGGTGAATGACGGTAAGGTGGCGCCGCCCAGCCGGGGTGAAATGAAACGCTCGATGGAGGCGCTCATTCATCACTTTAAGCTGTACACGGAAGGTTATCATGTTCCGGCGGGCGAAGTTTACGCCGCTGTCGAGGCGCCCAAGGGTGAGTTTGGGGTTTATCTGATTTCGGATGGCTCCAACAAACCCTATCGCTGCAAGCTGCGCGCGCCGGGCTTTGCGCATTTGCAGGCCATGGATTATCTGTGCACGGGACATATGCTGGCGGACGCCTCAGCCATTCTCGGCTCGCTTGATATTGTATTTGGGGAGGTGGACCGGTGAGTGTGCGGCGGCTATGTGCGGATCAACCCGCTTCGTTCGCGTTTACGCCAGAAAATCTTGACTGGTGCGCAAAGGAAATCAAAAAATATCCCGAGGGCCGTCAGGCCAGCGCGGTGATTGCGCTGCTGTGGCGCGGACAGGAACAGAATGGCGGCTGGGTGAGCGAACCCATGATCCGCACCGTCGGCGACATGCTGGGCATGCCCTATATCCGGGTGCTGGAGGTGGCGACGTTTTACACCATGTTCAATCTGGCCCCGCGCGGAAAATATCTGTTGCAGGTGTGCAAGACGACGCCCTGCTGGCTGCGCGGCTCCGATGATGTGACGGCCGTGGTTAAAAATAAACTGGGTGTCGATCAGGGACAGATCACCAAAGACGGGCTGTTTTCCTGGATGGAAGTGGAATGCCTGGGCGCCTGCGCGAATGCGCCGGTGATACAGGTCAATGATGATTATTATGAAGATCTGGATGCGCACAAAACCGGCGCGCTGCTGGATGCGCTGGCGCGCGGTGAACAGCCGGCGGTCGGCTCACAGGCCGGTCGCCGCAGTTCTGAACCTGCGGGCGCGCGCACAAGCCTTACGGGCGGAGACCGCTAATGTTGCAGGATAAGGACCGTATTTTCACCAATCTTTATGGCTTTGACGATTGGGGCCTTGAGGGCGCGCGCAGGCGTGGCGACTGGGACAACACCAAGGCGCTGCTGGAAAAAGGCCGCGACTGGATTGTGGACGAGGTGAAGGCGTCCGGCTTGCGCGGGCGCGGCGGGGCGGGCTTTTCGACCGGCCTGAAATGGTCGTTCATGCCAAAGGTGAATGACGGGCGCCCGCATTATCTGGTGGTCAATGCCGATGAGTCTGAACCCGGCACCTGCAAGGACCGTGAAATTCTGCGCAACGATCCGCACAAATTGGTCGAGGGCTGTCTGGTGGCGGGCTTCGCCATGGGCGCGCATGTGGCCTATATTTATGTGCGCGGCGAATTTATATTTGAACGCAAACGCTTGCAGGCGGCGGTCGATCAGGCCTATGCCGCAGGATTGCTGGGCGATAATGCCTGCGGGTCGGGCTGGAAGTTTGATGTCTATGTGCATCATGGCGCGGGCGCCTATATTTGCGGCGAGGAAACCGCTTTGCTGGAAAGCCTGGAAGGCAAAAAAGGCCAGCCCCGGTTAAAGCCGCCATTTCCCGCAAATATGGGCCTGTATGGTTGCCCGACCACAGTCAACAATGTGGAAAGCATCGCGGTTGCGCCCACCATTTTGCGGCGCGGCGCCGCCTGGTTCATGGGGTTCGGGCGGCCCAATAATTCCGGCACCAAGGTCTTTAGCATTTCGGGTCATGTGAACAATCCGTGCAATGTCGAAGAAGCCATGAGCATTCCGCTGCGCGAGCTGATTGAAAAACATGCGGGCGGCGTGCGTGGCGGCTGGGACAATCTGCTGGCGGTCATTCCCGGCGGCGCCAGTGTGCCGATGATTCCCAAATCCATCTGCGATACGGTGCTGATGGATTTTGACGCGCTGAAAGAAGTGCGCTCCGGCCTTGGCACGGCGGCGGTGATTGTCATGGATAAATCAACCGATCTGATCAAGGCCATTGCGCGCCTGTCGGCATTTTACAAACATGAAAGCTGCGGCCAGTGCACGCCCTGCCGCGAGGGCACCGGCTGGATGTGGCGGGTGATGGAACGCATGGTGACGGGCGAGGCCGAAGTTTCGGAAATCGACATGCTGCTGGATGTCAGCACCCGCATTGAAGGGCATACGATCTGCGCCCTGGGCGACGCCGCCGCCTGGCCGGTCCAGGGCCTGATCCGGCATTTCCGTCCGGTTCTGGAAGAACGAATTTTAAATAACCGGATCAAGCGTTCCGGCAAGATTGCGGCGGAGTAGAGAGGAGAGCGCGATGGCAAAGGAGCCGGAAAATGTTGTACTCGTTCTATTGCGCAAGATCGATGAGCGCACAGAACGGATGGCAAGTGATTTACAGGATTTGAAAATGCGTATGACCTCAGTCGAGGAAGGTATGGCCGGAGTTAACCGGCGGCTTGACCGGCTTGAAAATCGTGTTGAGCGAATCGAACGCCGGCTCGAGCTTTCAGATGCAACGGGTTAGAGTGAATTGAATGCCCAAACTCACCATTGACGGAATTGAGATAGAGGTTGAACCGGGCGCCAGCCTGTTGCAGGCGTGCGAGGCGGCGGGCAAGGAAGTTCCGCGTTTTTGTTATCACGAGCGGCTATCGATTGCGGGCAATTGCCGCATGTGCCTGATCGAGGTGGAAGGCGGGCCGCCCAAGCCGGTGGCCAGTTGCGCCATGCCCGCCGCCGACAAGATGGTGGTGCATACCGATACGCCGATGGTGAAAAAGGCGCGCGAAGGGGTGATGGAGTTTCTGCTGGCCAATCATCCGCTGGATTGCCCGATCTGCGATCAGGGCGGCGAATGCGATCTGCAGGATCAGGCCATGGGCTATGGCGTTTCCGGATCGCGCTATTTCGAAAACAAGCGCGCCGTCGAAGACAAGAATATGGGGCCGCTGATCAAGACGGTGATGACCCGCTGCATTCACTGCACGCGCTGTGTGCGTTTCACCACTGAAATTGCGGGCGTGTCCGAACTGGGCGCGACCGGGCGCGGCGAAGATATGGAAATCACCACCTATCTGGAACAGGCGGTGCTCTCGGAACTGTCGGGCAATGTGATTGATCTGTGCCCGGTGGGCGCGCTGACCTCCAAGCCCTATGCGTTTTCGGCGCGGCCGTGGGAATTGACCAAAACCGAAACCATTGATGTGATGGATGCGGTGGGCAGCAATATTCGCGTCGATTCGCGCGGCGCGGAAGTAATGCGCATCCTTCCCGTCAATAATGATGATGTGAATGAGGAATGGATTTCCGACAAGACGCGCTTCATCTGGGATGGGCTGAAACGCCAGCGTCTGGACACGCCCTATATCCGTGAGGGCGCCAGGCTTCGCCCCGCAAGCTGGGATGCGGCGCTGGCGCTGGCCGCGCAGAAAATAAAGGCCACGCCGCCCACCGCGATGGCGGCAATCGCGGGCGATCTTGCTTGCGCGGAATCCATGATGGCATTGAAAGATTTATGGGACCGGCTGGGCAGCCCGCATATGGATTGCCGTCAGGATGGCGCGAAACTGGGCGCAGCAAAACGCGGCGATTATCTGTTCAATTCAACCTTTGCGGGGATCGGACAGGCCGATGCATTATTGCTGATCGGCTGCAATCCGCGCCGGGAGGCGGCGGTGCTGAATGCGCGCATTGTCGGGCGCGCGCGTCTTGGCAATTTCCCGGTGGCAAGCATTGGCGCGCCGTTCGAAAATAATTTCCCCTGTCAGACATTGGGTGCGGGGCCGCGCACCTTGCAGGATATGGTGGATGCCAAGCATCCGTTCGCCGCGACTTTGCAGGCAGCCAAACGCCCCATGATTATTGTGGGCATGGGCGCATTGGCGCGCGCCGATGGCGCGGCGGTTCTGACGGCTGCGAAAAAGCTGGCGCATAATGTTGGCGCGATCAGTGCGGACTGGAACGGCTTTAACGTGCTGCACACTGCGGCGGCGCGGGTCGCGGGGCTTGATCTGGGATTACTTCCTGGGGCAGGTGGCCTGGATGTGGCGGGCATGCTGGAGGGCGCAAAATCCGGCGCGATCAAGCTGGTTTATCTGCTGGGTGCGGACGAATTTGATATGGGCCAGTTGGGCAAGGCCTTTGTGATTTATCAGGGGCATCACGGCGATGCGGGCGCGCAGCGCGCCGATCTGGTGTTGCCCGGTAGCGCCTATACAGAAAAAAGCGGCACTTATGTGAACAGCGAAGGCCGGGTACAAATTGGCGCGCGCGCCATTTTCCCGCCGGGCGAGGCGCGCGAGGACTGGACGATCCTGCGAGCGCTATCGGATGCGGTGGGCCACAGGCTGCCCTATGACAGTCTGGGCGCGTTGCGCGCCCGCATGATCGAGGCCGCGCCGCAACTGCGCGAAGTGGGGCGCGCGGGAGGTGCGGCCATAAGCGCGCCGGATGCGGCGGGCAATCTGGGTGATGCGCCCTTTGCGTCCGCGATTAAGGATTTCTATCTGACCAATCCGGTGGCGCGCGCCTCCGGCATTATGGCGCAATGCAGCGCGCTTTCCCTGCAATCAGCAAAACAGGCGGCAGGTGCGCATGGTTGACTGGGCGTTACTGTGGACCGGATATGGCTGGCCGCTGACGGTGATGGTCGGGCAGATCATGGCTGTGCTGATGGGGGTTCTGATTTCGATTGCCTTCCTGCTGTTGGCGGATCGCAAGATCTGGGCGGCGGTGATGTTGCGCCGTGGTCCCAATGTGGTCGGCCCGTTTGGGCTGTTGCAGTCGTTTGCGGATTTCGGAAAGTTTATTCTGAAAGAAATCATTATTCCCGACGCCGCCAACAAGGGGGTGTTTTTGCTGGCCCCGGTGGTGACCGTGGTGCTGGCCTTTATCGCCTGGGCGGTGATCCCGTTTGCCGATGGCTGGGTGATCTCCGACATCAATGTCGGCATGCTGTATATATTCGCGATTTCATCGCTGGGTGTGTATGGCATTATCATGGCGGGCTGGGCGTCAAACTCGAAATATCCGTTTCTGGGCGCGCTGCGTTCGGCGGCCCAGATGGTGTCTTACGAAGTTTCCATTGGCTTTGTCATTGTCACGGTGCTGCTGTGCGTGGGTTCGCTGAATTTAAGCGATATTGTGCGCGCGCAGAAAACTGTCTGGTTTTTCATTCCGCTGTTTCCGATGTTCGTGATTTTTCTGATTTCGGCGCTGGCGGAAACCAACCGCCCGCCGTTCGATCTGGCTGAGGCAGAATCAGAACTGGTGGCCGGTTACATGACCGAATATTCGTCTGTGCCGTACCTGCTGCTGATGCTGGGCGAATATCTGAACATCGTATTGATGTGCGCCATGACGACGATCCTGTTTCTGGGCGGCTGGCTGCCACCGTTTGACATCGCGCCGTTTAATTTGGTACCGGAAATCTTCTGGTTCGTGCTGAAAATCCTGGTCATCTTCTTCTTCTTTGCGATGGTGAAGGCGTTTGTGCCGCGTTATCGCTATGATCAACTGATGCGGCTTGGCTGGAAGGTGTTTTTGCCCTTCTCGCTGGTGTGGGTGGTGCTGACGGCGGGGGTGCTGGTCGCCTTCGATCTGGCGCCATGAAAGGAATAAACAGATGGCATTTTTAGACCGCACCGCGCGCTCTCTGATGCTGGGGGAATTTGTCTCCAGTTTTGTGCTGGCGATGAAATATTTCTTCAAGCCAAAGGCGACGCTGAATTACCCCTATGAAAAGGGTGCGCTGTCACCGCGCTTTCGCGGTGAACATGCGCTGCGCCGCTATCCCAATGGCGAGGAACGCTGCATCGCCTGCAAATTGTGCGAGGCCATCTGCCCGGCCCAGGCCATCACCATCGAGGCCGGCCCGCGCCAGGATGACGGCAGCCGCCGCACCCTCCGCTATGACATCGACATGACCAAGTGCATCTATTGCGGCTTTTGCCAGGAGGCCTGCCCGGTCGATGCTATTGTCGAGGGACCGAATTTTGAATTTGCGGTAGAATCGCGCGAAGAGCTTTTCTACGACAAGGCGCGGTTGCTCTCTAATGGCGACCGCTGGGAATATGAAATTTCGAAGAATATCGAGTTGGACGCGCCGTACCGCTAATCCGGTTGCGGGTGCGGGTTGCGGAAAGAGTTAGGGGAAGCAGGCAATGATCATTCAGGCGCTGGCGTTTTACCTGTTTGCCGCCGTGACAGTCGCGGCGGCATTTCTGGTGATTACCGTGCGCAATCCTGTGCATTCGGTGCTGTTTCTGATATTGGCGTTTTTCAATGCGGCGGGACTGTTCGTGCTGCTGGGCGCGGAATTTCTGGCGATGATTCTGGTCATTGTTTATGTCGGCGCGGTGGCTGTGCTGTTCCTGTTTGTTGTGATGATGCTGGATATTGATTTTGTGGAACTGCGTCAGGGCTTTTTGAATTATCTGCCGGTAGGCGGCTTGATCGGCTTTATTCTGGCGCTGGAACTGATCCTTGTGGTGGGCGCGAATACGGTTACCCCGATAGAAGGCATGGCGGCGTCGCCTACGCCCGCATTGGCGGATGTGACCAACACCGAGGCGCTGGGGCGTATTCTGTATACGGATTATGTCTATCTGTTCCAGACGGCGGGGCTGGTGCTGCTGGTGGCGATGATCGGCGCCATTGTGCTGACCCTGCGCACGCGTGAAGGCGTACGCAGGCAGAATATCAGCGAACAGGTCGCGCGCACACCGGCCACGGGCATGGAACTGAAAGACGTGAAGCCGGGGCAGGGGATATAGCAGCATGGAAATCGGCATCACCCATTACCTTACAGTTTCCGCCATTCTGTTCGCTATCGGCGTGCTGGGAATTTTTGTGAACCGCAAGAATATCATCATCATTCTGATGTCGGTGGAGCTGATCCTGCTGTCGGTGAATATCAATCTGGTGGCGTTTTCCGCCTTTTTGAATGATCTGGCGGGACAGGTGTTTGCGTTGCTGGTGCTGACTGTTGCGGCGGGCGAGGCGGCCATCGGCCTGGCCATTCTGGTCGTATATTTCCGCAATCGCGGCTCCATCGCGGTTGAAGACATTAATCTGATGAAGGGTTAGGACGCAGGGATGTATAGCGCGATTGTTTTCCTTCCCCTGATCGGTGCGCTTATTGCGGGCCTGTTTGGGCGGCGCATCGGTGATACGGGCGCACAATTGGTGACCTGCGGCGCCATGGTGATTTCGGCGCTGCTGTCGGTTGTGGCGCTGTATCAGGTGGGCTTTCTACACCAGCCCGAAACGGTTCAGGTGCTGCGCTGGATAGATAGCGGCGCGTTCGAGGTGGACTGGGTGTTGCGCATCGACACGCTGACGGCGGTGATGCTGGTGGTGGTCAACGGGGTCAGCGCGCTGGTGCATATTTATTCCATTGGCTATATGGCGCATGATCCGCACAAGCCGCGCTTCATGGCCTATCTGTCGCTGTTCACCTTCGCCATGCTGATGCTGGTGACGGCGGATAATTTCCTGCAAATCTATTTCGGCTGGGAAGGCGTGGGGCTGGCCTCCTATCTGCTGATCGGTTTCTGGTATAAACGCCCCTCGGCCAATGCGGCGGCGATCAAGGCCTTTGTGGTTAACCGTGTGGGGGATTTCGGATTCGCGCTTGGCATCATGGCGATCTTCATGGTGTTTGGAACGCTGTCCTTCGATGCGGTGTTTGCGCAGGCCCCCGAAATGGCGGGCAAGACGTTTAACTTCCTGG
>CAYGDL010000033.1:0-19603 GCA_964348545.1 uncultured Alphaproteobacteria bacterium
TGTCGCCCACATTGTCGGCGATGGTGGCGGGATTGCGCGGATCATCTTCCGGGATACCGGCTTCGACCTTGCCGACCAGATCGCCGCCCACGTCAGCGCCTTTGGTAAAGATGCCGCCACCCAGACGGGCGAAAATGGAAATCAGCGAAGCGCCAAAGCCCAACGCCACCAGCGCGTCGATGACGACACGGCTACCCGGCTGGATGTCAAGCGGGCCAGTTAGCACGGCGTAATAAACCGCAACCGCCAGCAGCGCCAGTCCGGCAACCAACATGCCCGTTACAGCACCCGAACGGAACGCCATGCTGAGACCAGCAGCCAGACTTTCACTGGAGGCCTGCGTCGTGCGCACATTGGCGCGCACCGAAATCAGCATTCCGATAAAACCGGCCGCGCCCGAAAGCACAGCGCCAATGACGAAGCCAAGCGCCACCAGCATGCCCAAAAGGTACCAGACCAGCGCAAAAATCACGGCCCCAACCATGGCGATTGTGGTATACTGACGGTTCAGATACGCGCTTGCGCCTTCCTGAATGGCCGCCGAAATTTCCTGCATCCGTTCATTGCCCGGACTTGCAGCCAGAATCGAGCGGCTGGTGATAACGCCGTATACGACCGCCAGCAAGCCGCAGCCAATAACGAGCTCAAGTACTGTGCTCATGAAGATTCCCTCTAAGTATTAGTGTCTGGGTGTTAGAGCAGCCTGTGATCAAGTGGAGTCACTTCGTGAGCCCACTTGATCGCGCAAAGCTGCTCTAACACATTAAAATCCAGAGCAATCTGCATTAAGTTCGATCCTCATGGCTCGAACTTAATGCAGATTGCTCTAGTCTGGAACCGTTGCCGCCGGTGAACACCGGCTGCCCCCCCGGACCGGGGCGGAACATGCCAAAGAAACGCGACGAAAGCAACCCAATGTCAAACTTTCGGTGCAATTGCTTGCATCTATTGACTGATTTTCAATCAAACACCATGCGGGTTTTCCTGCCAAACGCCTGGCCCAATTGCCGCAAGCGTTTGGCAAGCACGTCTCCAACCAGATCCTTATAGCGTTCGGGCATATGGAGGCACAGTTCATTAGCATGGAGCTGCAAACTGCAATTTTCCAGAATACCCGCCGTTCCGCCCGAAATTGTATGACCCAGCCGCAATGCAAGGCCCAGAATGCGGGCTTTTTCGGCGGTTTCCCCGGCATATGCCATTAGCCGCGTGACATCCCCCTCGGCCGGGTCCGTGCGGTAACGAAAGTACACCGCCAGCCCCAGCGACACACGGCCCCGATGGGTGACGCCGACAAACTGCGAGTTAACCACCTCCAGCATCGCGTGATCGGCCCGGTGATCGGGATGCATGCGCCAGCCAATATCGCTTAACAGGCTCGCGCAATGGCGCAAACGCCGTCCCGATTCGGTTTCATCCGGGAACAGCGTTGATGTCCACGCCGAGATTTCATCGGCATGGTCCGGGAAACGCCCCAGCCGCGCGCTTTTTTCTTCGCATGCGGAGATCAGCGGATCGCAGGCCTGCAATGATTTGGGTAATTGATCGAACAGCAGGCCTTCGCGTAAGCCATAGGCCGAAAACACGACGCGGCGAATCTGGGTGAGATGCAATAGCCGGTTCAATATGGCGGCGGCTGGCGCCGCAGTATCCGCCCGCCGCTTCGACAGGCCGGGTAAAAGTTCCAGCGCAGATTGCGGCATCCGGGAAATTTCCTCGGTAAAGCGCATCGCCTCCGCTACGGAAATTTCATATTCGTGAATGACGCGCACCGGATGATCAATGCTTTGCATATGCGCCTGCGCCAGCGCGCGCCAGGACCCACCCACAGCGTAGAAAGTGTCGCCCGAAAATTCCCGCAGCCAGTTTTGATTTGCGAACATTTCATCTATGCGCCGGTCCAATTGTTCCGGTGTGGTTTTTTTTACTTTCAACGGCCCGATAGGCAAAGTTTCGGCCCGGCCAGGCGCACCCGCACCTATGGCAATCAATTCAATGCTGCTGCCCCCCAGATCCCCGGCCAACCCGGACGCCTGGGGATTGCCCGCCAATACCCCAAGCGCAGAAAGGCGCGCCTCTTCGGCGCCCGAAATGATGCGAATATCAATGCCAATTTCCCGCGACAGTTCAGCGAAGAAAGCCACGCCATTTGCCGCTTCTCGCGAGGCGGCCGTGGTAACCGCCACTACATGCCCCACATTCATCGCCCGCAACAGTGATGCAAACCGGCGTAAAGCCGTTTGGGCGGACTGTGCCGCATCGCCTTCGATACGTCCTGTTTCGGTCACAGACCTGCCCAGCCCGCAAAAAACTTTTTCATTGAATAGCGGCATCGGTGTGCGCCGAAGACCGTCATACACCACCAGACGCACAGAGTTTGATCCGACATCTATAACGCCGATGCGCTGTTCCGCATTTCGCGCATCATATACCCCAGGTCCCGGATGTTTCGAAGCAAGTGCAGATTTAACGCCCTGTTTAGTCATTCGTTACTTTGCCATCAAATAGGGGTACGGGCTTTGGACGATCTTTGGCATAGGCCTCGCCACGTCCTGAAAGGCTGGGATTGTTCATAAAATATTCATGCGCGCAGAACCGTTCCTCACCGGGGGCCGGCTTGATGCGCCGGTAGGTCTCATTGGGAAGCAGTTCCCAGGTCTGGACATTATCTTTTAGATTGGCGATCATCACCTGATCCAGAACCTGCTTGTGTACGGTCGGGTTCTCCACCGGCACCAGAACCTCTACCCGATAAACCAGATTGCGGGTCATCATATCCGCAGAACCAATATAGATGCTGGCCTTGCTAGAGGGAAGGCCATGCCCACTGCCAAAACAAAAAATCCGCGAATGTTCCAGAAAGCGTCCAACAATACTGCGCACATGGATATTTTCCGAAAGCCCCGGCACACCCGGTCGCAGGCAACAAATACCGCGCACGACAAGTTCAATATGCACACCCGCCTGGGACGCCCTGTATAGCGCCTTGATCACTTCCGGATCGACCAGGGAATTGAGCTTGAACCATATATCAGCCGGTTTCCCGGCTACTGCATTTGCTATTTCAGCTTCAATATGACCCATGATGCGCGAACGCAGATTGATCGGAGACATGGAGATTTTCGAAAGATGCGCCGGCTCCGAATATCCGGTGCAATAGTTAAAGAAATGCGTGGCGTCCCTGCACAATGACGGGTCCGCGCTGAACAATGACAGGTCCGTATAGATGCGCGCATTCACCGGATGATAGTTGCCAGTGCCAAAATGCACATAGGATCGCAGTTCCCGGCCTTCCCTGCGAACGGCAAGGCTTACCTTTGCATGGGTTTTCAGCTGCAGAAATCCGAACACCACCTGCACGCCCGCACGTTCCATTTCGCGGGCCAGCTGAATGTTCGCGGCTTCATCAAAGCGCGCCTTCAGTTCCACCAGGGCGGTAACGGATTTGCCGTTTTCAGCCGCCTCAATTAACGCCTTGACGATCGGGCTGTCGAGGCCCGCGCGATACAGTGTCTGTTTGATCGCGACGACATCGGGATCAATGGCTGCCTGTTTTAGAAATTGCACCACGACATCAAAAGATTCAAAAGGATGGTGAACGATAATGTCCTTGGCCCGGATGGCGGCAAAGCAATCGCCGCCATGATCGCGGATACGTTCAGGAAAACGGGCATTGTAAGGCGGAAATAACAGCTCGGCCATATCATCAACAATAAGCTGACTTGTGCCAGCCAGACCCAGCGCACCCTTGACGATGACGACTTCGCGGTCGGTAACTTCCATTTCGCGAATGACAAAATCACGCAATTCGCGGGGCATGCCCGCCTCAATGCTCAGGCGCACCACATGACCACGGCGCCGCCGACGCAGGGCGGTTTCAAAATTGCGGACAAGATCTTCCGCTTCCTCGTCAATTTCAATTTCGCTGTCCCGAACCACGCGGAACTCGCCGCTCGCCATCAATTCATAACCGGGAAACAGACGATCCATAAACAGCGCAATAAGATTTTCAAGAGCAAGAAAGCGTAGCTGGCGGGCGCCCGCATGCTCATCATCCGGCAACCGCAAAAATCGGGGCACCTGATGCGGCAGGGGCAGAAGCGCCTGCATCACACGCCCGTCCGACCGGCGGCGCAGTTGCATGACAACGCAAAAACCAAAATTCGGGATGAACGGAAACGGATGGGCTGGATCAATCGCCAATGGCGTCAGCACGGGAAAGTAGCTGCTGAGAAACTGATCCTCAAGCCAGAGCAGATCCGCCTCACTTAGCTCGTCTCCAGACAAAACCAGAATACCCGCTATGCGAAGCTGTTTTTTCAATGCGTCCCAGCAGTCCGCCTGGGCGACCATCAGGGACACCGCCGCGCCGTGCACACGCTCCAACTGCTCGACAGGCGCAAGCCCATCCTGACTGATTCCGGTAATGCCGGCGCGAATTTGCGCATGCAGGCCGGCCACCCGAACCGAATAAAATTCGTCCAGGTTTGACGCGGATATGGAAAGAAACCGCAACCGCTCCAGAATCGGATGGGCCGGGTTTTGGGATTCTTCCAATACCCTGCGGTTGAACGCCAGCCAGGACATTTCCCGATTAATAAACAATTCACCCGGCGGCATGGTGTCCAGATTACGCACGACAGCCCTTGCAGGCCCTGAATTACCCTTTATCGCACCAGCCTCGCTCATATCCCGCTCCCGTCCGGAAATTCATACCCGGCTCTATATTAAGACCGTGATTCCCAAACATTTATGATATCCCGGTTGAATTACAGCAAGCCGCGATAGGCGCCGCCATCGGCCACCAGATTCTGCCCGGTAATAAAGCCCGCATACTGGCTGCACAAAAACGCGCAGGTGGCCCCGAACTCATCCGGGGTGCCCATGCGCCCCGCCGGGTTCATTGCGGCGTCCCTCTTGACCAGTTCTTCAATATCGACGCCCGCGCTTTTTGCTCTGCCGGCATAGGTTGCGCGCAGGCGCGCCGTGTCATGCGCGCCAGGAAGCAGGCAGTTGATGGTGACATTATGACGCACGGTTTCACGCGACAGCCCCCCCACAAACCCCGTCAGTCCGGCCCGAATGCCGTTGGAAAGCGGCAACATGGCAATGGGGTTTTTTACCGTCGCGCTGGTAATGTTGACGATGCGCCCGAACTTGCGCGCCATCATTGCGTCAATGGTCGCCTTCATCATTTCGATGGCGCTGAGCATGTTGCCGTCGAACGCCCTGATCCAGTCTTCGCGCGTCAGCTGGCGGAAGTCCCCCATTGGCGGCCCTCCACAATTATTGACCAGAATGTCTGGCTGCGGGCAGGCCGCGAGCGCCGCGCGGCGGCCCTCCTCGGTCGCCAGATCGCCTGCCGCCCAGGTCACCTTTGCGCCCGTTTCAGACAGAATATCCGCAGCCGCCAATTCCAGATCGGCAGCCGTTCGCGCGGTAATGGTCACCAGCGCCCCCTCTTTGGCCAGGTGCATGGCGCAGGCTTTGCCCAGTCCCTTGCTTGCCGCACAAACCAGAGCAGACTTTCCCTTGATGCCAAGATCCATTGCTAGTTTCTCCCTTGTTCAGACCTTGCCACTATCACCGATTTCCTGAACATGCGCCAGCGCCTTGCGCGCCAATGCCAGGTTCAGAGGGCGCAGTTCACCCGCCGCCAAGCTGTCCAGCGCAACGACGATGGCGCGCGCGGCGGCGAAGGAACGCTCAATTCGCGCCACCAGAAAATTTATGACTTCCGGGGGCGGGCGCAGTTGCCGATCCGAAAGCATCTTCACCATGACCGCGCCCAGCAAATGATCGTCAGGCTCCGCTATTCCCACAGACTGCATGGCGTTCAGGCGTGAACGCAAATCAGGCAGGGAAATGGACCAATGCCCCGGCGCACGCGTGGACAGACACAATAAATAGCCCCCGTCCTGACGCAGCAGATTTATGAGATGCAGCAGCGCCCGCATATCAATGATCTGTTCGGCATGATCCAGAACAATAGCGCCCTGCCCGGCCAGACCCGGCACGGCGTCTACGGTAAGATGCGTGCTATCAACCAGCGTCCCGCCGTTTCTGGCGCGCCAGACTTCCGCAAGATGGCTTTTACCCGATCCCGAAGCGCCGAAAAGCGCCAACGCGCCGCCAGGCCAATCCGGCCAGCGATCTATCCATGCGACAGCGCCTTCGTTACAGGCTGCAACCAGAAAATCCTCTCGGCCAAGTGCTGGACGATGCGGTAAATCAAGGACCAGTTGGCGTGTCACCCGCCTCTCCTCCGGCAATGCTATCCGGAGCGCCAGGCTCCAGGAACAGGGGACTCTGTGTATAAACCGTCACGCCATACCGCACCAGCACCCCCATGCTGGCGGCCAGCGGCACGGCAAGTAGCATTCCGGTGAAACCAAGCAGGCTGCCAAATGCCAGCAACGCAAAAATGATCCACAAGGGATGCAGCCGAACCCGCTTGCCCACCAGCCGTGGCGTCAGAAAATTGCCTTCCAATGCCTGCCCCGCCGCAAAGATGGCGATAATGACGCCGATGGGCGTAAGTTCCGGCCAATATTGCACAAAGGCCAGTCCCAGCGACAGCACAAGCCCTGTAATCGCGCCCAAAAACGGCACAAAGCTAAGTCCGCCCGCGACCAGCCCCGCGATCAATCCAAATTGAAGGCCGGCAAGTGAGAGGGCGACGGCGTAAAATATAGCCAGCAGGAAACATACGCTAATCTGTCCACGAACAAATCCGGCCAGCATTTCGTTGATTTCAACGGTCAGGCGGCGAATGATCGGGGCATGTTTGCGGGGCAACAGACTGTCCATCCGCGCCACCATCAAATCCCAGTCCAGCAACAAATAAAATGATACGAAGGGCGTTAAAAACAGCAGCGAAAGCACATTGAACAGCGCAAGGCCACCACTCAGCGCCTGCGCCAGCAGACCGCCCATCCAGGCTGCTATATCGCCGATCATTCCGGAAAACTGTTGCGACTGACTTGCGCCGGATGATTCAACAAGAAGCTGGCGCAGCCGCTCCAGGGTGGGCGTGTCCAGTAATTGCCGGGCGCGCTCGATATATCCCGGCAGGGCCAATGCAAAAGCCTGCACCTCGGATATAATGACCGGCGCAAGCAAAACAAAAAGCGCAAGAAGGATCAGGAAAAATCCCGCCGTGATCAGCGACGTTGCCGTAATGCGCGACAGTCCAAATGACTGTAGGCGATCCGCCACGGGATCAAACAGAAAGGCAATCGCCATTCCCGCCACAAACGGTAGTAACACCCCGCGCAAAAGAAAAAGCACCAGGCCGAGGGCAAGCGCCGCCGCCAGCCAGAACAGCATCTGGTTGCGCTGGCGCATTGGCTCAGCCATCGCGCACTTCACTGCTGGCATTCATCGTTTTAACCCATGTGTGGATATAAGCAGCGCCCGATGCCGTGGTTGTCGCCGCCGTCAACCATACCGCATAGCCAATCAACTGTGTTATCAGACTTTCCGATTGCCCGCTAAAAGCCATATGCGCCAATACTGCGGCCACCAGGATGATTTGCACCAGGGTATTGGCCTTGCTGATCAGCAGCGGGTTCATTACCACTGGATTACCCAGCGTGTAGGACAATAAAACGCCACCAACGATCAATGCATCCCGGCTAACCGTCAGCAGCACGAGCCAGGTCGGCAAGGCCTGCAACACGCCAAGCGTTACAAAAATGCTGACCAGCAACACCTTGTCCGCGACCGGATCAAGATAGGCGCCAAGTTCCGTTTCCTGTCCGAAACGCTTTGCGATCATGCCATCAATGGCGTCCGTAATACCCGCAAACAGGAACAGGGCGAAGGCAGGGCCGGGCCGACTTTCCAGCAACAGCCATATCACCACCGGCGCCAGCAGCAGACGCAAAAGCGAAACAAGATTAGCAATATTCACGGATACCCCATGACGCAATTAGTTGAGTTGCCAACGACCGGATTCCTGCGTCAGCGCCAGCCCATGTTTTGATAATGCGGCAGCCAGTTTTTCCGGTGTTCCCAGATAGTGCAAATTCACCTGCGCGCCTTTTACAGACAAGGCCCGCAGATCAACCTGCTGGATCATCGTTGTGTCTTTCAGGCGCTTCTGCATCGCCAGCCAGTCTTCCAGCGTCGTTAGCGGGGCGACGACCTCCAGCGATGCCTGTAGCGCGAAGTCCAGCGCGGTTTCAGATATCCACGCATCTGCCATCCCGCGTACCAGCGCGCCAGCGGCACGTTTCAAAACAGCATCCGCTGGCTCCCCCGGACCGGCTTCGAAGCGTTCTATTTGCAGGCTCTGCTCCGGCACGCCGAGACGGCGGAGGCTCACATCAAACGCTGTCCCGCCGTTCGAGCCAGGGACCGGAGATTGCACGGCATGCATTGTCAGAATATCTGCGGTCTTATACCGGCGCATCAGAATATCCAGACGGGTTCTATCGCCTGCTAACGCCTGATCCGGCGTTACGGCTGACACGTCCTCAAAATCGCCCAGAGGTAAAACCAGTGGCGCCAGACGATCATCCGACGCCCCGATTTGCGAAAGGGTGGCGCTCACACCATCGCGCCAGGCATTCGTCTCCCACAATATCCGCCCCGCCGGTCCCTCCAAAACCGGTATCACGAGCACAGGTTTGGCGCCGGTTTCGCTGTGGCGGATATTGGCGCTCTGTAGCAGTGCGCGCAGCTTGGCCGGCGAAAAGCGAAGTGTCAGCGTCGCCAGATAACGCTGTCCGCTGCTTTTTTCCCGGGTGACTTCAAAGTCCGTCACCAGATTCGCCAGCGCATCATCCGTGGGTAAGGGCAGGCGCACCAAATCCCCAGGCAGCACGATCCTGCGGCCCAGGCGGCTGAACGCCATGCGCCGTGCCGAACGCAATGCGATCTCGCGCGCAGCCGAGGCCGTCACATCACTCTCGTCCACCGCGACATTGCGGATCGTGAAAACCTCTTCAGGCGACGTAAAGTCCGGCGCTGGCGCTGGCACGGATTGTGCCAGCACAAAATCCGGGGCCAACAGGGCAAGTGCCAGAAAGAAAACGGCGCGCAGGCCGCTAACCGCGCCCTTCCGGCAAGGGGTGAATAGAAACATCGTAACCGGCTTCCTCGGGAATTTTAAGATATGGGCCATTTTCGCCTTTCATCATCTGCGGCAAAACGGTGACGATTTTGCTTGCCCTGGCCTTCGCCAGCGCCTCGGCAACTGATTTGGAATGGCCCAGCTTTTGTACATTCATGCGGGTTGGAAAGATAACCGTCCGCCGCCCGGAATCGCCCTCTTCTATCACCCTGGCGGGACGAATCCATACCGAATCGACCGATTCATGACCGTCATGCAGCGCAATATGATCGGCTGGCGCTTCTATGATAAAAAAATGCGTGTCAAACCGCTTCGGCACCATTGGGGGCGTAATCCAATGGGCGAATGGCACCAGATTTTCCGGCAACAGCACCAGATTTTCCGCAAGCAGAAAGTCCAGCATGGTGACCTCGCCATCCACCAGCTTTTTGCGATAATGCTCCAGCCCCGCCAGCCGGGTTGCAGCGATCAGTTCCGAGCCACCCGCCTCATGCGCCAGAAGCACACCGCATTCTTCGAACGCCTCACGAATGCCCCCGACGCGAAGCGCCAGTTCCAGCTCGGAAAACTGCTCGACATTTTCGCAGCGAATGCGAATTCCCGGATCAAAATCCGCTTTATCGACTTTGCCGCCCGGAAACACCAGCGCGCCAGTTGCAAAATCAATCTGATGGTGGCGCTCCACCATGAAGACTTCCAGCCCCTCTGCCCCATCCCTTATCAGCATCAGGGTTGCGGCCGGCACCGGCGTCACAGGTTCTTTCGACATGGATTCCTCAATAGTTCGATGTTGTTATGAATTAATCTATCCGGCGCGATTATTGGATTTTATCCGGCCAAGGGCAAGGCAAGTTTACCCTTGCCCAGCAGACCCGCGCGTAGCTTAATAGGTGCAATAGCAATCGGGAGATCAAATAATGTCGCGAAAAGTGGCGTTGATTACCGGCGTTACCGGCCAGGACGGGGCCTATCTCACGGCCCTGTTGCTTGCCAAAGGCTATGAGGTACATGGCGTCCAGCGGCGCGCATCCTTGCACAATACCGGGCGTGTAGACCGTTTCTATCATCCACCACATGAACAGCAGAGCCATTTTTTCCTGCATTTTGGCGACGTAACCGACGCCAACAATCTGCTCCGCATTGTGCAGGAAACCAGACCCGACGAAATTTACAATCTGGCCGCGCAAAGCCAGGTCGATGTCAGTTTCCAGATCCCCGAATATACCGCCAATGTGGATGCCATCGGGCCGCTGCGTGTGCTGGAGGCGATTCGGATTTTGGGACTGGAGCGGCGGACAAAATTCTATCAGGCCACAAGCTCGGAACTGTTTGGCAATGCAACGCAGTTTCCGCAAAACGAAAGCACGCCTTTTGCACCGCGCAGCCCCTATGCGGCGGCAAAATTATACGCCCACTGGATTACCGTCAATTATCGCGAAGCCTATGGGATTTTTGCGTGCAATGGCATTCTCTTTAACCATGAAAGCCCCTTGCGCGGCGACGGTTTTGTGACCCGTAAAATTACCCGCGCCGTCGCTGCCATCTCGGTTGGGCGGCAATCCCGGCTACATCTTGGTAATCTTGAGGCCCGTCGCGACTGGGGGCATGCCAGGGACTATGTGGAGGGCATGTGGCGCATGCTTCAGCATCCCACGGCGGAGGACTGGGTTCTGGCAACCGGCATCACCCATACGGTGCGTGACTTCACCACACTGGCCTTTGCCGAAATTGACATCCGTCTGGAATGGCGGGGATCGGGTCTGGACGAAACCGGCGTCGATGCGGCGACGGGAAATGTTCTGGTTGCCATCGATTCGAACTATTTCCGGCCCACCGAAACCGAGAATCTGTGTGGGGACGCCAGCAAGGCCCGAACCAGGCTGGGATGGTCGCCAACCACTAATTTGCGGCAAATGATTAACGAGATGGTGGCCGCAGACCTTGCGGAGGCACGGCTGCAAGCCCTTTAAACCTCTAAAAACCTTCATAATTATGGGTTTTTGAATATTCTGGCGGTTGAAGGTGGACATTTCCCAAAAGTTTGGCTATTGGTCCTCCCTCGCAAGGCTTTTACGGCCTTGGTGGCCATTTTCTAACCCTAACTACGACTGGAACGAATACGTGCAGGTTGTTGTACGCGATAATAATGTGGACCAGGCGCTAAAGGCGCTAAAGAAAAAGATGCAGCGTGAAGGCGTGTTTCGCGAAATGAAATTGCGCAACCACTTCGAAAAGCCATCTGAAAAACGCGCGCGCGAAAAGGCCGAAGCCGTTCGCCGGGCGCGCAAGCTGGCACGCAAAAAAGCCCTTCGCGAAAGCGGCGCCACCGTAGCCTAAATTATCACGACGGCCCGCTGAGGCTGTCGAACACATCCCCGCCCGGGCGCGCATGCACAATATGCGCCTGGTGCCAGAGGGCGTAGAAAAGCAGCACCCAGGCCGCATGTCCCGCACGGCCATGCTGACGGCGCTCTCCGAGCGCACGAAAAAGCGCAAACACAGCTTCCGGTTTGCACATCTCCAGAATGCCCGGTTGGCCCGCAACCAGGGGGGCCAGGCGGTCCGCCTTGCTGGCAATCCATTCTCCGACGGGAACGGTGAAGCCGCGCTTTGCCGAAAAGGCGTCTGCTTCAGGCAAGTTCAGTTGCAGCCAGCGACGCAGCAAATATTTGCCTTTTCCCTTTCGGCCCGAGATCTTCAGGCGATCCGGCAAGCCATAGGCTAACCGCGCCACTTCGGGATCCAGCAGCGGCGTACGTCCCTCCAGCCCATGCGCCATCAGACAGCGATCCAGTTTGATCAACAGATCATTGGGCAGCCAGTCTTCACAATCTGTCGCTTGCGCCCGTTGCAAACGGCTTTGGCCCGCCATGCTGACGCGGCTTTCGGCTGCGACAATTCCGTCGCGCCAATTGGGTGATTCATCGCGCAATATATTCAACCCATCGAGAAATCCCCGTGGTCGCATGGTGCGTCCGCCCAGCCACAAGGGGCGCAGTACACTGCGATAACGGCCATAGCCTGCGAACAATTCGTCGCCGCCTTCGCCGCACAAGACGACCTTTAATTCCTTGGCGGCTTCAGCGGCAAGTTTGTAGGTCGGCACAATGGCGTAATCGGCTGTCGGATCATCGATAAAGCAGGCAATTTCCGGCAAGAGATTCCAGAAGTCGTCGGCGCTTACGTCCACCTCCATATGCGTGGCGCCGACATGTTTCGCCAGCATGCGCGCATGGGCGCGTTCATCCTGTACGCCCGTCCCGGAAAACCCCGCTGTGAAAGCCATGACAGGTTCATCGTTCAATTTGGCCATACAGGCCAGCAGCACCGAGGAATCAATTCCTCCGGATAAGAACAGACCATAGGGGACATCCGAACGCTGATGAATCGCCACACTTTCAAGCAGCACCCGGTCCAGCTCCGCAAGGGCGCTGGCTTCATCCTGTTCGCGCACAACAGCCCGTGGCAGCGCCTTACGGCGATGGCGATCAACGATGCGGCCGCGCACCACTTCCAGCGTTTCTCCCGGTAGAACGCGCATAATGCCTTCGAATATCGTATTCCTGCCGGTCGTGAATTGCAGTTGCAGCAATTCACCCACCGCCTCGGTGCGCACCACCGGCTTGATCAATCCGGTGGCCAGCAGCACACGGGGTTCCGAAGCAAACAGCAGGCCATGTTCGATCTCGGCATAATATAGCGGCTTGATGCCAAAGGGATCGCGCGACAATAGCAACAGATCCTCAAGCGGATCATAAAGCGCGATGGCGAACATGCCGCGCAGCATATCCACATAACTCACGCCAAATTTGCGATACAGATACAAAGCCGGTTCGCAATCCGATCTGGTTTGCAGCGGGGCATCGCCCAATAATTGCGCCAGCTCAAGATAATTATAGATCTCACCATTGGCGACCAGGGCTGCGCCTTCCGGTTCGTAAATAGGCTGGTCACCGGTTTCAAGATCAATGATGGCCAGGCGCGTCTGAACCATGCCCAGCCCACCAGCGAGATAGCGCCCTTCCCCATCGGGACCGCGATGGCCCAATGCGTGCAGCATATCCACCAGCAATCGTGGGGGCGGCGTACTGCCGTCGCGGGTCATAAAACCGCCAATACCGCACATCAGCGTGTTACCTCTTCAAAAAACGCCTGATAGCGCGCCACGACTGCCGCCTCCGTAAAATTTTGCGCATGGGCCTGCAAACCAGTGGCAATCAGATCAGCGCAGAATGCTGCATCGCCGATTGTGCGACGGATCGCGCGCGCAAGTCCGTCGGCATCATTGCAATCCACCAGAACACCGGTAACGCCATCTTCAATCAGTTTTTCAGGCCCCCTTGCGCGTGTCGCAACAACCGGTATTCCATGCGCCCAGGCCTCCAGCACGACATTCCCCAGCGGTTCAATGCGGGATGGACAAACCAGAATATCCGCCGCAGCCATTAATGCGGGGCCATCATCGCGCCAGCCCAGAAAACATATTCTGTCTGACACCCCAAGGTGTGCTGCCAACGCGCGTAGCGCCGCTTCCTCTGGCCCTTCGCCCGCCAGCCATAGATGAACGCCCGGCGCTTGCGCCAGTGCCGTAAGCAACAGATCAAAACCCTTATTGGTGTGCAATCTTCCCATAGCCAGTAGCAAGGGAACATGCGCAGGTGTTGAAAATGTGTCACGCGGCAGGGGCGGCGCCGTTTGGGCTTCGACAAAATTGGGAAGATAATGCGCCCGCGCCGCAGGCCATCCCTGCGCCGTAATATAGGCGACAATATCCTGCGTATTGCCGATCAGATGATCGCAATGACGATAATGCTTTAGGGGATAATAGCCGCCCAACCGCGCACAATGGACGGGACGCGCCTGCCCCGAACGGCGCGCAGGCATTTTTTGTGTGGCGCGGCTCATCCAGCTCAGCGCGATATCCGGCTGATAGGCGACAATCTCGCGCCGCAAGGCCATGCGGCTATAAAAATCCAGTGGCCCGCCAAGGCGCAGTTCTACTGTTTCAATCTGCGCCGCGCGCAACCTTGCGGCGCGTTCCGGCATGGTGCGGATAATGGCGCGCTGTGTGACGCCCACACGCGCCAGCGCCGGTAGCAGGCGCTCGAAAAACAGTTCCGCCCCCCCATGCCGTGCGCCAGCCATGACCTGCAAAACCCGCATCGTCTAACGGCCCGCCTCTTCCAGCCGCGCCCTGATATAGGAAACCAGCGGATAGGCTGCGGAAAATAACGCCAGCAGGATTCCATAAAGCCCTTCACGATAGCCGCGTCGGGTGACATAGGATTTCCAGAAGCGGGAAAAGATGCGGCGGATATTATTCGCCAGCGATCCAGTGTCTCCCGATGCGCACAAATCTTTCGCCCGCGCCTGTGTATAGCGATCAAACCGGGCGATCAGATCGGAAATATTCCGATCCACATAATGATCGATGGGGGTATTCAACCGGCGGCGCGCGCCGGATAATGCAATGCGCGGATGAATGAGTTGGTCGCCCCAGATCTTTGCCCCTTTGGTGAACAGGCGTGGCCCCGCGCTGGCTCCATTATAGGCGCCCCAGCCATGCCGCACCAATCGCGCACCAATATAATTGTCGAACCTGATCAGGAAATAGCCCGGTTCTGCCGACTTTATCGCCGCCAGAATTTCGGTGGCCAAAGCTGGCGGCACCCGTTCATCCGCATCTATTTCAAGAATCCAGGGACCGTCACAAGCCGCGATACCGGCATTGCGCCGTGACCCTTCCAGCGGCCATGCCCCCTCCAAAAGTTTCGCACCCGCCCCAAGGGCAATGTCGCGCGAACGGTCCGTGCAGCGATCCAGAACCACCACCAACTGATCCGCAAAACCCAACCGCGCAAGACATTCCGGAAGATGCGCTTCCTCATTATGCGCCACCACCAGAATGCTCAGTCTGGGATCATTCATCGGGCCAGCAATTCTGTTACGGCCTGGCGCACCCGATCAACCGTAAGTCCTGTCATATAGGATTGACCGGAACGGTGATCATAGCCCGGCGCGCCGGTAATATCTTCAAAACTCTGCGGCCCGCGCACGGCCATGGCATGCGGCCCCCAGGGGGCGTAATGCACTTCCCTGCTTGGCCCGAACAGGCCCAGCGTCGGAACGCCCGCCGCCGCCGCCAGATGCATCAGACCGGAATCATTGCCGATATAAAGCGCCGCCTTGCGCAAGCAGGCATAGGCTGTCAGTAAATCCACGCGTCCAATCAGGTCGATACGTCTGGATTCGGGAATGGCCCGCAATAAAGGTTCCGCCATTTCCTGTTCCCCCGGCCCGCCAAGCAGCATGATCCGCGCCCCGGGAAAGGCTCCATCCGCCGCCGTAAGCCGCGCCGCCAATTCGGCAAAGCGCGCCGCTGGCCATTGTTTGCCGCACCAGTTCGCCGAAGGGCCAAGCGCCAGCAAAGGCCCCCCGGATGATGGGACCAGAATATCGGCCCTGTCCCAGCGCACCCCGGAACACCAGATGCGCGGCTGTGCCGGTGCGTCCAGTTTTAGCACCCGGGCCAATTGCACCACACGATGTTCCTGGGTGAATTGCGGCTGATACACCGCACGCTTCTTCGTCCATAACAGCCAGGAAATTGCGGAACCCCGTAAATCAACCACCATTTCCCATCTGGTGGCGACACAATCCCGCCACAGCCCACGCCAATGCCCGGCATAGGATTGTTTGGTGAGAACAATAAGTCTGTCCAGACGGGGAATATCCAGAAACAAAGGCGCCGCCGCCGACCCCGCCGCCACGGTAAAGCTGGCCTCGCGATAATTATCAACAAGCCAGGCCAACAGGCCGCTGGAGAGAATCGCGTCACCGATTCGGTTGGAAGTAATAAAAAGCACTTTCATCCCGCACTAATAGCAAAGGAATTGGACTTGCAACATCAGAAAGCCCATATAATCACTTCAAACCGGAGGACTTGAATGGTGACGGCCCTGATTTGCCTGCTACCGGAACGTGGCGTTATTGAAATTGGCGGCCCGGAAGCCCGTGCATTCCTGCAAGGACTGATCACCAACAATATGGATCTGGTCAGCACGACGCAGGCGATTAGTGCGGCCCTGTTGACCCCACAGGGCAAATATCTGTTTGATTTTCTTATCGTTCAGCAAGATGCGGAGTTTCTTCTCGACTGTGAGGCCGAACGGCTGGGCGATCTCGTCAAGAGGCTGAATTTCTATAAATTGCGTGCAAACGTAACGCTGCGCGACGCCAGCGCGGAATTTTCTGTTGCGGCGCTGCCTGACCCCAATGGGATTTCGGAATTTGGTCTTACGGCGCTGCCTGGGGCTGCGCGTTCATATGCCGGGGGTGTCATTTTCACCGATCCGAGATTGGCGGCAATGGGGGCGCGGATGATTCTACCGCCCGACGAACTTGCCCCATTAATCGGGGACAGGCAGGCAGGCGCAGAAGCCTATCACCGCCTGCGCCTGGAGCATGGCGTTGCGGAAGGCAGAAACGACATCATGATCGAAAAATATTTTCTGTTGGAAGCCAATTTTGAGGAACTGCACGGCGTTGATTTCAAAAAAGGCTGCTATGTGGGACAGGAACTGGTCTCGCGCATGAAGCACCGTAGCGCCGTGCGCAAGCGCATCCTGCCAGTGCAGATCGAGGGGCCCTGCCCGCCCCCCGGAACGCCCATTCTGGCCGGTGGGCGCGAAGTTGGCGTGCTGCATTCCAGTCTTGGCGCACGGGCGCTGGCGTATTTAAGGCTGGCGGCGCTCACACCGGGCGCGCCGCCGCTCATCAGCGGCGAGGCGCGCCTGACGCCCATAGCGCCGGACTGGTTGACACTCACCTTTGCCGGGGATGCCGATGAACAAGATTAGATGCCCCTGGCCCGGCCAGGACCCAATCTATATCGCCTATCATGATGATGAATGGGGCGTACCGGAATATGATGATCGGGCGCTATATGAAAAGCTGATTCTGGATGGATTTCAGGCCGGACTTTCCTGGATTACGATCCTGCGCAAACGGGAAAATTTTCGCGCCGCCTTTGATCAGTTCGAGCCTGCACGCATCGCGCGTTATAATGAGAAAAAAATTCAGGCGCTGTTACAGGACGCCGGCATCATCCGCCATCGCGGAAAAATCGAAGCCGCCATCGGCAGCGCCCAATCCTATCTTGCAATTATGGAGCAGCAGGGCTTTTCAAACTATCTGTGGAATTTTGTGGATGGCAAACCATTGCAAAATAGTTTGAGCAGCATGGCGGACGCCCCCGCGCAAACACCGCTCAGCCAGATCATTTCCAAAGATCTGAAACAGAAGGGCTTCAAATTTACCGGCCCCACCATTGTCTATGCGTTTATGCAGGCCGTGGGCATGGTCAATGATCATATGACCACCTGCTTTCGCCATGCCGAATGCGCAAGGCTTGGCAAGAAAAAGCGTTAGGCCGTCACTTCCGGCGGGATTTCACCAATGGCCGTTTCCAGTTCAAGGAAATTGGGCTGAATATAGCTGGGCACATTGCCGCGGCCGACTTCGACCGAAATTTGCGGCGCATTGCCTTGCAGATGCGCTACAAGCATATCGCGGATGATGCGGTAGAACTGAAAATCCTCGTCTTCGATGCCCTTCAGCCGGTTGCCAATTGGACCCACAATACCGTAGGCCAGAAACACACCCAGGAAGGTTCCGGTCAACGCGCCGCCGATCATTTCACCCAGGACTTCTACCGGGGCACTGATGCTGCCCATGGTTTTGATAATGCCAAGCACCGCCGCAACAATGCCCAGCGCCGGCAATCCGTCTGCAAGGCCCGCCACCGCATGGGATGGACCAAGCGATTCATGGTGATGCTTTTCAAGCTGCTTTTCCAGCATGTCTTCGACCTGGTGCGGATCATCCAGATTCATCGAGATCATACGCAGCGTGTCGCAGATCATGTCAATGGCGAAATGGTCATGCAGAATTTTCGGGTAATGCGAAAAGATGGCGCTTTCTTCCGGATTTTCGATATGCGATTCAAGCACCATCGCACCCTTGGTTTTCATTGTCTTGGTCAATAAAAACAGCAGGCACAGCAGATCACGATAGTCATCTGAAACCCATTTCGGTCCTTTAACTATTTTCCCGAAGGCCCCCAGGGTCTTCTTGATGGTCGTCCCGTCATTGCTGATCAGAAAGGCGCCGATACCGGCGCCAAGAATGGTCATCAATTCCAGGGGCGCATGGTGAATGATCGGCATCATATTGCCGCCAGCCAGCACATAACCGCCAAACACCATGATAAAAACGCAAACTATTCCGCCAATCGCAAGCATAAAGCACCACTAACCAAAATGCGCAACCTCAGGGCAAATGCCACAGAGTGTTGCGCATATGGTTAAGCTGAAACCCCTAATATTCGGCTAATACACACGCGGCAGCCGGACCGGCGTTAAGTTTTCATTAAGTCGCCGAAAGCCTTGGCCATACCGGCGGAGATGCGATCAACCCCCTGCTGGCGCTCGCGTCCGGCCATCAGGGCGCCATCCACCGCAATGGCCTGGCCGCTGACAAAGGTGCTGTCATCGCTGGCCAGAAACAGCGCCATTTTGGCAATGTCCGAAGGCAGGCCAGAGCGATGGATGGGCTGAAAATTGACCAGCACTTCTTCCATTTTCTTGGCGCTTTCGTCGGCCAACTGGCTGGGCAGGCCGATACCACGACCAAAAATCGAGGTGGCGATACCGCCGGGACAGATGGCGTTTACCCGCACATTATATTTGCCGAGTTCCAGCGCCACACTTTTTGAGAGATGCACCACGGCAGCCTTGCAGGCGCTGTAGATGTGCGGGCCAAACCCGCCGCTTAAACCGGCAACGCTGGCGGTGCTGATGATGCTGCCGGATTTTTGTTCCTTCATGATTGGCGCAGCGTATTTCATGCCGAGGACAACGCCCTTGAGCAGTACGCCAATGGTTTTATCAAAACCGTCCATGTCGGTTTGCTGGATTTCGCCAGACACGCCGCCAATGCCCGCATTGTTGAAAATGCAGTCCAGACGGCCATATTTTTTCATCGCCAGATCAACCGCGCCTTTGACATGCGCTTCCACCGCCACATCCGTGTGATGATAGGCCAGATTAGGGCCAAAGTCCTTTTCCATCTGCGCACCCTTGTCATCCAGAATATCTGCAACAACTACCTTCGCCCCTTCGGCCAGGAACAGTTCCACGGTGCCGCGCCCCATGCCGCTGGTCCCGCCGGTGATTACCGCCACTTTTCCCTGTAATCTGTCGCCCATTGTCATTCTCCCTTGCTGTATTTTGATTTGTGATAATCTATCATTACGCGATGTGCGAACGCGAGAGCAAAGGCGACGGGTGTGGTGGATTATGATGAGCCGGTACTGACGGCGGCGATGTGGGTGAGCGCCCATATAAGGCGCTGTCTTTCACTGGGTATTCCGGCCGTCCTGGTTCGCCGGGGCGATGAGAAGGCCGGAACCGTGCTGATCAAATGGAACCGCTTTTCTGCGGGGTGTCAGGTGCTGTCGCCATC
>CAYGDL010000034.1:0-18149 GCA_964348545.1 uncultured Alphaproteobacteria bacterium
TGGTGCGCGCCGCCAGAATGGCCGCTTCCACATCCATCACCGCGCCCATGGTGAACGGATTGGCGTGATGCTCGTTCAGCATGATCACGTCAAAGCCCAGATCTTCCGCCGCCACATTCTGATCCAGATAGCGATGATAAAGGTCCGCGCCGATTTTTGGATCGAAATGTTTGTTCGACACCCCAAAGAAACTGGCGTTGCGGTACACTTCGTTTTCCGCAAGGCTGGCGTAAGGACGCTCTGTAAAAGTTCCGATATGCATGATGGTCTCCCTATATGGCTATTGCGCGAGGAACGCGGTTAGCTTGGCAAGAAATTGGTCTTTCTTTTCGATTTCCGGCATGTGGCCGCATTTGTCGAACAGTTCGACCTTCGCGCCCTTGATGGCGGTGGCGAACACATCCGCCGTGCTGGCCGGAACGATCTTGTCGTCTTTGCCCCACAGAATAAGCGTTGGCAGGCCTTTCACGCCCTGGAGCAGATGCGGCAGGCTGGGATTGAACATATAAGGCGCCCAAGCCAGGCGCGCGGCTTCGGCGCGGGCGTCTTCCCACATTTCATATTGCTTGGGTCCGGGTTCGCCATACAATTTGGAAAGCTCCGGCGCGCCAACCGGATCAAACATGCCGGCGTCGATATAGTTCTGTGTCGGCGTCGCGAACAGATCGCGGATTTCACCCGTGGGCGGACGCACGCCAAAGGGGGCGACCAGCGCCATATGTTTGAACTGCGCCGCATTGTTCACCGCCATTTCCGCAGCGATCCAGCCGCCCAGCGAAAAGCCCAGTACGTCGATGGGGCCAAGCGATTGCTCCTGCAGGAAGCGCGCATAAAAGCACGCCTGATCGCGCATGTTCATGATCCAGTCAATACGATCACCCACGCCAAAGCCAGGATGCAGCGGAATAATCAGTTTGCGGCTTTTCGATAATTGCTCATAGGCGTCGGTCCAGCCGGGAAAGCCCAGCTCGCCATGCAGCACCAGCAATGGCGCGCCGCTGCCGCCTTCCAGATATTTCAGCGTCGCGCCGCCTACCTGCGCTGATCTCTCACTCGCCGCCATGCCCTGCTTCTCCCCCGTTAATTTCTTTGCCTTATTGAGCCACCGCTCAGCAGGAAGTTCAACATAAATCGACTTGCGTCATTACGGTCAGATTTGGTGTTATCCATACGGCATGACGAAATTTAACCCCATTGCCTCATATGTCGCGGGAGCGGCCATTGTGCTGGCCGCGCTTTTTATCGCAGCGCCGCTTCACGCCGCCACCCTTTATGTCATCAATCATGGCTGGCACACGGGGCTGGCGATCCGGCGGGGCGACATTCCCGAGGGCCTGTGGCCCGAACATACCCAGGCGCCACCGGGGGAATATCTGGAAGTTGGCTGGGGCCAACGGGAATTTTACCAGACCCGCGATCCCAGCCTGTTGCAGGCGCTAATGGCGGCGATCTGGCCACAGCCCAGCGTGTTGCATCTGGTGGGCTTTAACGGGCAAGTCACGGCGCGATTTCCCAATAGCGAGGTGATCGGGTTGCGGCTGGATGCGCCGGCCATGGCGCAAGTCGCGCGCTATATTTCAGACACCTATGAACGTGACGCGGGCGGCCGGGTGAAACGCATGGGACAGGGCCTTTATGGCGATAGCCGGTTTTTTGCGGGCCGAGAAAATTTTCATCTGTTCAGAACCTGTAATGTCTGGACGGCGCGGGCCTTACGCCTGGCGGGTTGTCCGGCGGGCAGGGGGATTGCGGCAGGAATTGTGATGAAATCCGCGGCTAAATGTGCGCGCAGATAGAATTATTTTCGGCCTCCCATTAATGCCGCCTCCACCAGTGGCAAGCGGTCATTGCCGAAATACATGTCATCGCCATTCACGAACATGGTGGGCGAGCCAAAACCGCCGCGCCGGATCAGTTCTTCGGTGTTTTCGCGCAGGCGGGTTTTTACGTCCGCCTCGGTGATGCGGCGGAAAAACTCCTGCGGGTTCAGTCCCACGCGATTGCAGATTTCCGTCAGGATTTCGGATTGCGAAATATCCTTCAGATCGCCCCAATAGGTCTCAAAACAGGCGCGCGCATAGGCAGGCAGCACCCCCGCATCCAGCGCCACCATCGCGCCGCGCATGCTATCAACGGCGCGCACCGGAAACACTTTCGGCCAGCCGATTTTAATGCCGCAAAAGCGCGCCCAGTCCTGCAGATCCTTGTTGGAATATCTGGATTTCACCGGATGCGGATTGGCGCGCATCTCATACAGTTCCATGTTCACCGCATTGAACACGCCGCCCACCAGAATGGGCCGCCATTCGATCTGCGCTTTGGTCCGCGCCGCCAGCGCCTCGATGCGGCTGAACGCCAGATAGGTCCACGGACTGGAGCAATCAAAAAAGAACTCAAGCGTAGCCATTATGCATTTTCCTTATTACGCCGCGCGAACCTCCGCGCGCCCTGCTTGCTGTGCTGGAAACACCAGGGTTACATTTGTTCCCTCGCCCTCCACGCTGTCAATTGAAACCGATCCGCCATGCAAATCCATCAGCATTTTTGATGTCGCCAACCCCATGCCGGTGCCTGGCATCGCATCGCGTTCACTGTTTTTGCCTTTTACGAAGGGCGCAAAAATATCCTGTAAATCAGATTCCGGAATGCCCGCGCCCGTATCATTCAAAGAAATCTCGCACGCGCCATCTGAACGCTGCCTGGCTTGCAATATAATCTTGCCGCCGGGTTTTGAAAATTTAATGGCGTTATCAAGCAATCCACTCAAAAGCCTTGTGGCCGCATTAGGGTCTGCGGCCAGAACCGGCTTGCCGGCAACATCAACAATAATGTCCACCCGCGCGGTTTCGGCTTTTCCCCGCTCGGCATCCGCAACCCGGTGCAATAGATACGCAGCGTCCAAATCATCCAGGTTCATAGATATCTTGCCGGCGCTCAGTTTTGAAAAATACAGAAGGTTATTGACCAGTTCGAGCAGATTCTGCCCGCTGCCCAGAATATCGCCCGCATATTCCTTGTATTTCTCATTGGCCAGCGCGCCAAACAGTTCGCCATGGATGAGTTCTGAAAAACCAATGATGGCGTTAAGCGGCGTACGCAATTCGTGGCTCATATTATCGAGAAAACTGGCGATAACTCCATTGGCCTGTTCAAGCGCGGCGCGGGCCTGTTCAGAGGCTTGCGCTGCGGCTTCTGTCGCCTTCGCCTCGGCGCGCAAGGCGGCCGTTATTTGTTCCATCGATTCAACTCTTGCATGATCCGCCCCCTGCATCTGGCGGTACACCGACAGGCCATAAAGAACAATCGCCGAAGCGGACAGGCTGAGCGCAAGGTGAATGAGCTCCACAACGACATGGAGACTACTTCCGGCGTTGGGCGAAAAAAATGCAAACCCCATGGTAAACAGGCACAGGATGAAAATATTCCCCCAGCAGACGATTTGCGCCTGCAGCGTTGATCTTGTCAGTGTAAAGACGATAAACAGGGGGTGCAGCCAAAGCCCTGTGTGCAAGACGTGCTCCGGGCTCTCGCCTAAAAACAAAGCTGCATAGGTCATTAGAAGGATATAAAAATTCCCGCCCGCGCCAATAGCCACCGTAATCAAATTCAGATGACTGCCGCCAAATGCCAGGATCGCCACGAATACCAGCACAAATCCGGCGGCGGCCACAATAATGGCGACACGTTCAATGTCGGTCATTAGCCCCGTTTCGGTCAGATAATACCATTCCACGGCGGCCGCGATCATGGTGAAGATCATCGTGACAGACAGCAGGCGCAGAATAACGGGCGCAATGCGTGTATCGCGATGAAGTGATTCTTCCTGTTTCGGAAACATATTCATGCCTCAGCGCCCAAATATAGAAGGAATCTACTAAAACATAATCCGGTTAACGAGGTGTTAATTCATTCCGCGGCCATGGTCTTATGATCAACCATCAACGCCGCGCGACTTTCAATCTCATGCACAATTTCCGCCACGATTTCATCCAGCGCTGCAACACGCTGCTGCGCCATACCAAGGCGGCGCACTGAAACCGTGCGCTCTTCGGCCTCGCGTTTGCCGACAACGAGTTGCACCGGAACTTTGCGCACTGAATGTTCCCGCACCTTGTAGTTGATTTTTTCATTGCGCAAATCAGTTTCAACACGTATTCCGTGTGCGAATAACGCCGCCGTCACTTCGCGCGCATAATCATCCGCATCCGATGTAATCGTCGCCACCACCACCTGAACCGGCGCCAGCCATAACGGAAAACGCCCGGCATGATGCTCGATCAATATGCCGGTAAAGCGTTCCAGCGATCCGAACATGGCCCGGTGCAGCATCACCGGTGGGTGTTTTTGCCCGTCTTCACCAACAAAGCTCGCGCCCAGTCGGCCGGGCAGGTTAAGATCAACCTGTATTGTGCCGCATTGCCAGTCGCGGCCAATGGCGTCGCGCAGCACAAATTCCAGCTTCGGGCCATAGAATGCGCCCTCGCCGGGGTTCATGACATAATCAAGGCCCGAGGCCTCGATCGCGGTGCGCAGGGCAGCTTCCGACTTGTCCCACACCTCGTCCGAACCAACGCGCTTTTCCGGCCTGTCGGAGAATTTTACCCGCACCTGATCAAAACCAAAATCCCGATAGATTTCCAGAATCAGATTGGTCATGGTAACGCATTCCTGCGTGATCTGATCCTCGCTGCAAAAAATATGCGCATCATCCTGGGTAAAGGCGCGCAGGCGCATCAGGCCGTGCAGCGCGCCGGATGGCTCGTACCGGTGCACCTTACCAAATTCCGACATGCGATAGGGCAGATCACGATAGCTTTTAATGCCCTGGCGGAAAATCTGCACATGGCCGGGACAGTTCATCGGCTTCAGGCAGAAATGCCGTTCATCCGGGGTATGGCTGGAAAACATTTCCTCGGAAAATTTCTCCGCATGACCCGAGGCCACCCAGAGCGACGCATCCAGCAGTTCGGGCGTGTTCACCTCAACATAGCCGCCATGGCGCTGACGATCGCGCATATAATCAATCAGGGAACGGAACAAGGACCAGCCCTTGGGATGCCAGAACACCGCGCCCGGACCTTCCTCCTGAAAATGAAACAGGTCCAGTTCGCGCCCCAACCGGCGATGGTCGCGCTTTTCCGCCTCTTCGATCATCAGCAGATAGGCTTTCAGTTCCTTGTCGCTGGCCCAGCAGGTGCCATAAATACGTTGCAGCATTTCATTATTGGAATCACCGCGCCAGTAGGCGCCCGCAAGTTTGGTCAGCTTGAACGCCTTGCCCAGCTTGCCGGTGCTTGGCAGATGCGGCCCCCGGCACAAATCCTGCCACTGGCCCTGACGGTAAATGCTGACGGGCTGACCGGCGGGAATTGATGCGATGATTTCAGCCTTGTATTCTTCGCCAATGGAGCGGAAAAACGCCACGGCCTTGTCGCGTTCCCACACTTCGCGGATGATGGGTTCATCGCGGTCCACAATTTCGCGCATGCGCTGTTCGATTTTTTCGAGATCATCCAGGTTGAACGGCGTTGGGCGCGCAAAGTCGTAAAAGAAGCCGTTCTCGATCACCGGGCCAATGGTGATCTGGGTTTCGGGATAGAGTTCCTTCACCGCCTCGGCCAGCACATGCGCGCAGTCATGGCGCAGAATTTCCAGCGCGGCGGGATCATCGGCGGTCAGTATGGCGGCCTTTGCGTCATGCCCGATAATCGTGGACAGGTCTTTCACTTCCCCATCGACACGCACGGCCACGGCTTTTTTCGCCAGCGATTTTGAAATGTCGAGGGCCAGATCAAGGCCACTTAGCGGCGCGGAATATTCGCGCTGTCCACCATCGGGAAGGGTAATCGTAATCATCAGGTTCTCACTTCGAAGGATCATGTGTGCGGCTGGACCAGCGTCCATAACGCCACGCGTTGAATAGTCCATAGCGCATCTCAAGGCGTTCGGGAACCACATCAACACCCTGCCCACCCCAGGGGTTACACCGACAGATGCGTGAAATGGCCAGCCAGCTTCCCGGCCAGGCCCCATGTGTACGCACGGCAATGGCCGCATATTGCGAACAGGTCGGCTGATAGCGGCACGAGCTGCCCAGAATTGGCGACAAAACAAGCTGATAGACCCGGATCAAAAACAGCAGGATTTTAGCCATGCGTGGAACCGTCGGCAGCGCGTTTGGCGGTGATTTCATCCACCGCCTTCAACACCGCTTCGAATGGCAGCATCACCGAACCATGCCGGGCCTTGTAATCGGCCACCGGCTGCAACACCTCCAGTTCGCGCCATTCACCCGATGGGGGGGCGGCGTGGGTTTTCAGCATGGCCAGCATGTCATCGCGCACCTGACGCAGTTGCGCGCGGGTCTGGCCGATCACATGTTTGGCCATAATGGCGGAGGCCGCCTGGCCCAGCGCGCAAGCCTTCACCTCGGCAGCGTACTCGCTGACTTTATCGTTCTGCATTTTGACATCGACGGTGATGCGGCTGCCACATAGGGGGCTGTCCAGAAACACGCTGGCGTCGGGGTCCGCCAGCCGCCCGGCCCGGTCAATATTCCCGGCCAGGGTCAGGATGGCCTTATTATACAGATCATTCACCATGTGCATCCTCCAGCGCGGCTCCGGCATGGGCCTTGATGGCCTTCAGCATGGCGTGCAAGCCGTTGGAGCGCGTCGCGCTAAGATGTGAATCCAGCCCAATTTCAGTAATAAACCCAGGCATTGTGGATATAATTTCTGAAGCGGAACGATCACTATATACGCGCAGCAAGATGACGATCAGCCCGGACACAATGGCGGAATCGCTGATCGCGTCAAAATGCAGCCGGTTGGCGTCGCCTGACGCCCGTAGCCAGACCTGGCTCTGGCAGCCGTGCACCCGGTTGGCGTCGGTGCGCCATTCATCCTTGAATTCTGGTAACTTACGGCCAATATCAATGAGATACTGATAGCGGTCCATCCAGTCATCGAAAAACTGGAACTCGCCAATCAGGTCTGTCTGGGCCTCGGCAATGGTTTGCACGGTCAATCCGGTCTCGCTCTGGTTATTCGGAGAATCTTATCGCAATAAAGCCGCTGGTAAGGCAAGATTGCAGATACCAGCCCAGGCGGTTAGACTGTTCCGGTGATCCCTGTAATCTGGGTATCATCCACCCTATATTCGATTGCGAACTTGCCCGCGAACTGAAATAAAGAGAAAGCAGCGGCCCATACCAAATGGGCTTAAATGGACAAATCCCCGTTATCCAGCTAGCGCCGCGCCGGGGTTATCAAGCGAGAGAGTGAATTTTGACCATGGATGCCATCACCAACGAGGCCGGCCACGTAAGCGTTTTTGAAGACAAAGCCAAACTGCGCGCAGCAGATCGCCGCCCCACAAAGGCCGAGGCCGAAGCCGCTGTTCGCACATTGATCAGTTGGGCCGGGGATAATCCCAATCGCGAAGGCCTGCTGGATACGCCGGCGCGCGTCGTGCGCTCCTATGCTGAATTTTTCTCCGGCTATGCCGAAGATCCCAACGAAATCCTGTCGCGCACCTTCGAAGAAGTGGAAGGCTATGACGATTGGATCATGCTGCGCGACATCCGCCTTGAATCGCATTGTGAACATCATATGCTGCCGATCATCGGCGTGGCGCATATCGCCTATATTCCGGAAGGGCGCGTGGTCGGCATCAGCAAGCTGGCGCGGGTAGTGGAGGTGTTTGCAAAACGCCTGCAGACCCAGGAAACCCTGACGGCGCAAATCGCCAGCGCCATTCACGATGGCTTGCAGGCCGTGGGCGTTGCGGTGCTGATCGAGGCGCGCCATGAATGTATGACCACACGCGGCGTACACAAGCCGGAAGTGGACATGATCACCAGCCGCATGACCGGCGCCTTCAAGACTGATCCGCGTCTGGAAGAACGCTTTTTGAATATGCTGCGCAAACGCGGCTAAGATAACGTTATGTTAAGTATAGACGGGCAGAATTCCACCATGAGCAATCACAACGAACTTCAATTTGCGCTACGACGCACCATCGAGCAGGTGGAAGAAAGCGCCGAACTGGCCCCAAAATTCGATGAGCGCGGGCTGATCCCGGTTGTCACTACCGATGCTGCAAGCGGCGAAGTATTGATGCATGGCTATATGAACGCCGAGGCGTTGCGTCAGACCGTCGCGCTGGGCGAAGCAGTGTATTTCAGCCGCAGTCGTCAGGCACTGTGGCATAAGGGCGCGACCAGTGGGCTGGTGCAGAAGATTGTTGAAATCCGCATCGATGATGATCAGGACGCCGTCTGGCTGCGCGTCAATGTGCAGGGTGGCGCCAGTTGCCATGTGGGTTATCGTTCGTGTTTTTACCGGTCGGTGCCCATCGGCGCTGTTGGCGAAGTGAAACTGACCTTTGAAGAAACCGAAAAAGTTTTCGATCCAAAGGCCGTGTATGGGGATGCGCCAAATCCAACCCAATTGTGAAAAATCATGAGTGACTCAATCCCCCGCCCCACCTGGTCGCGCAGACCCGCCACCATCGGCCTGGCGCTGGGTTCTGGCGTCGCCAGGGGATGGGCGCATATCGGAATATTGCGCGCGCTGGAGCGTGAAGGCATTCAACCCGATATCGTTTGTGGCACATCCATCGGCGCGGTGGTCGGCGGCGGTTATGTCGCGGGCAAGCTGGATGAAGTAGAAAAATGGGCGCGCGGCATGACCCAGCGGCGGCTGTTCCGGTTTCTGGATTTTGGTCTTGGCACCGGCGGATTGCTGCATGGAAATAAATTGGCGGCTGAATTAAATAACGAACTTGGCGATCTGGAAATTCAGCATCTGGGCCGCCGGTTTATCGCGGTCACCACCGAACTGGCGACAGGGCATGAAATCTGGCTGCGTCAGGGACATATGGTAGAGGCCATGCGCGCGTCCTATGCGCTGCCTGGAATTTTTAGTCCGGTAAAGGTTGAAGGGCGCTGGCTGATTGATGGCGCGCTGGTTAATCCGGTTCCGGTTTCCACCTGCCGCGCCTTTGGCGCGCGCCTGGTGATTGCGGTTAATCTGAATGCCGACATATTTGGCATGGGCACCGTGCGCAAGGGCGACCGGCTGGAAAGCGATGAAGAACTGGACGCCGAAAATGCCGATGCGCGCGCGCTGATCGCGGGTGCGGGCATGTCCAGCAGACTGGCTTTGCGTCAATTGCTGGGTGCAACAAAAGGCGCGCCCGGACTGACCACCGTGATGTTTGGCGCCTTCAATATTGTGCAGGATCGTCTGGCGCGTTCGCGCCTTGCAGGCGATCCGCCGGACGTTCTGGTCAACCCGCAGGTCGCGCATATCGGGTTGCTGGATTTTCACCGCGCCGAGGAATCAATCAAACTGGGCGATCTGGCCATGCAAGAAGCCATGCCAATGATTCAGGAGGCGCTTAACGTCCTGAACTGATCCTGGGCGGCGCGGGAGATTTCCCTGGTCAGGGCGTCATGGATGCGGGCTAAGGTCCGCCGCCGCGCTCCAGACCGTATTGTCCGCCAAACCTTTGCGTTCCCGGACAAGCTCGCGCGAAAGATACAAAAACCGGTTCAGCAGCGAATAGCAGACATTGATCCTTGCGGTTTTGACATCCCAGGCGGCATTCGCAAACGGGCAGTTTTCAAACGAAATCAGAACATCGCGCGGCAGGTCAAAGCGCCGGGTCACGGCCTCGGCCAACCGGTCCGCCACTTTGGATTCACGCAGCCATTTATCAAGTTTTTCACCCTCGACGGTCGTGTTTTCCGCATAGACAATCGTCATCTTGCCACGCTTGGATTTGTGCATGTCATCCGGCTTGGAAGCCAATCGCGTCAGCAGCCAGTCCATCGCGGCTTTGGCAAGGGCATATTCCTCGTGGCACCATTCCGCCCTGTCGGTCGGTAATTCAGCGGCCTCAATGATGCTGGCGCGATGGCTGGGATCGGCCCCATAAACAAGACAGGCAATATTATAATAGCGCTGAATTTCCAGCGAATGCAGATCCCAATAGGCGGTGTCGATTTCGTCTTCCTGGATCAATTTCCATTCCAGCTTCCAGCCATTCGCCACGGCCTGAAGTTTATTGATCTCGTCCGACATGCTGGGATCAGTGCTATCAGGCAGCATCATCTGCGCCATTACCGCAATCGTATCCGCAGCATCTTCCTCGCGTCCAAAGATCGGGGGGTTCAGCTCCCAGATCAGCACATGGGCGATTTCATGCAATAGGGTAAATTCCGTATTGGCCAGCACAAACAGCCGTTCGTACTGTTCATCGCCCTGGTCACTGGCTTCACCCGCGCTCAGCGGGACAGGGGCGCAAACCAGCAGGACGAAAACGCAAAGCCTGCGAAACAGCGCGCGCATAAACCGTCGGCGGGTCAGCCTGCTGTATAAGTGTGCGCCCATTAAAGTTTGCATGCCTGACCATCGGAATCGTTTTCACCGAACGACCCTAATACGGAACTGGCTAATAATGGAATAACAGCGGGCGTAAAATGCACGGTTCGGCAGAAATAATTCCTGAACCGATAGGGGGCAGGTCTTTAATGTCCGTGGCGCTTTAACAATTCATAGCGGTCATTGTGCAATTGTCCGAACATGGCTGCGACCTGGGGATGTTCAATAGGATCGCCAGAATCATCCGGCAGCAGGTTTTGCTCGGAAACATAGGCCTCGTAATAGGATTCCTCGTTTTCCGCCAGCAAATGGTAGAATGGCTGGTCCTTGCGCGGCCGAATTTCTGCGGGAATGGACTGATACCATTGATCGGTATTGTTGAATACCGGGTCAACGTCAAAGATGACGCCCCGGAACGGGAAAATCCGGTGCCGGACAACCTGACCAATGCGAAACTTCGCCAACAGCGTCATAATAATATCCTTTTCAATTGCCGCAGGAAGTCTAGCAAATATTATATATTCGCGCTACTGATCTATCTGCAACAGGTCATGGTCCAAGGATATGCGCACCTAAAATTTAGGCCGCACCCGTATGGGGCGCGGCCTAAATTATTAATGGCTACTCGGCCTTTTTCTCTGCTTCGCAGGGGTTCTCTGCTTCACAGGGATTTTCAGCGGCGCAGGGATTGGCGGCATCTTCCGCGCCGGCTTTTTCATGATGTTCCGCATAGGCCGGAAGGGCTGCTGCGGACACGGCCAGGGCCAGGCCGAGAGCGGTCGCGGTACGTGTAAAGCTGGTCTTCTTCATGTGTTTCACCTTCCTTGGTTAAATGGCCGAAATCCGGCCTCTGCCTCCACACGACTGGATGCGGTCTTTATCGCCGCCCTTCCCCCCGATGGAAGATCTCTCTGCCCCATGCTTTTATCCATCAATCCTTTACAATTAGTGGATAATCCGGAGTCGGATTAAGCGGGCAAGAATATGCATATTCTCCTGCGGTTAATTCAACGCTATAGTCACGCGTGACCCCCTCGGTCAGGCCGCCGCCAGAAACATTCGGCTGTATCAACCGCGCCAGTCCGGCGCCGCGCAACCAGAACCCCAATTCATAGGGAACATTTTTATTGGTCACGCGAAAGATATATTTGCCGGGTTTTACCGTTAGCGGCGCAACATTTTTTAATCGCGCCTCCCCGGTTTTTTCATTGATCTTGTCACAGTCCGGTTTAACCTCGGTCTTGAAACCGTGATCGACGCCAGCCTCTGCTTCCAGAAACTGGCAGCCGGTCTGGGTCAGCGTGATGATCGTGGCGTCCGGTCCCGGTTGCGCCACCGCAGCACCCGGCACTCCCGGAATGCCACCCAGCAGCGCCACAGCGCAAACCCAGAAAGCGCAAACCCAGGATGACCCACCAGAATGTCGTTTCGCTCTATTCACTGCTGCCGGTTCCATTTTACCGAATCTCTATCACAAATCCTGTAGAAAGTAACATCGGCGATCAATACGTCAATAAAAAGGCGCAATGATGGTATTACCATGATCTATTATGGCGATATCTGGATCAGCCTGGATTGCATTTGACCATGGCCACGCAATATAGTCCCATTATACGATGGGGTCCTGCTTTCGCTGACCCATTTTGGGGATGTCGGCTAAGGGCATAAGGATCGAGACAGAAAGGAAGATGCAAATGTCTGAACAGGCAAAGCGTGCGGAAGCCACCTTTGGGGCCGGGTGCTTTTGGGGCGTAGAGGCGACTTTTAGACAGGTACCGGGGGTTTTTGCCACGGCGGTTGGCTATCTTGGCGGGATTTTGGACAATCCCACCTATGAAGATGTCTGTAGCGGTCGCACCCAGCATGCCGAAGTCGTCAAGGTTGTTTATGATCCGCGCCGGGTAAGCTATGAACAGTTGCTGGAAGTGTTCTGGGCCAATCATGACCCAACGACACTGAACCGGCAGGGACCGGATGTCGGCACCCAATACCGGTCGGGGGTCTATTATCACACTGACGCCCAGGCCGAAGCCGCCCGCGCCATGCTTAAGAAACTGGAGGCTTCCGGTCGTTTCAAACGCCCCATTGTCACTGAAATCTGTCCGGCGACCAGTTTCTGGATGGCCGAGGATTATCATCAGCAATATCTGGAAAAACGGGGCGCCACATCCTGCCACATCTGAGAAAAACTGAATCCTGGCAATGAGTGAGCGCGATTATCCGGGCAGGCCATGGGTTGGGGTAGGGGTCGTCGTCTGGCGCGAGGACAGGGTGTTGCTGATTCGCCGCGCCAAATCGCCACGCAAGGGGCAATGGAGCATTCCAGGCGGCATGCAGGAAATTGGCGAGACCGCCATACAGGCAGGCATCCGCGAAGTAAGCGAGGAAACGGGGATCGATATCGTCATTGACGGGCTGATCGATGTGGTAGACCTGATCCTGTCCGATGAAGATGAACGGGTGCGCACCCATTACACTCTGATCGACTATACCGGCCATTGCGTTCAGGGGGATGCGTCCCCGCGCCCGGGCGGTGATGTGGATGCTGCAAAATGGGTTAGCCACAGCGCCCTGGAGGAATATGGCCTTTGGGCCGAAACGCTTCGTATCATTGACAAAAGCCGGGATCTTAAACATGGCGGGCCGTCGCCCGTTCAACAACAGACATAAGGGGGAGAGGCATGGCCTATAAGGGGTTTGATTTAACGGGCAAGGTTGCGCTGGTGACCGGCGGCAATGGCGGCATCGGCCTTGGCATGGCCCAGGCCATGGCAGAGGCAGGCGCCAATATCGTGATCTGGGGCACGAATGCTGAAAAAAACGAAGCCGCCCGCGCCGCGCTTAATGGGCTGGGCGTCAAGGTGCTGACCAGCAAACTGGATGTTTCCCAGGAACAACAGGTCATCGACGCCTTCGGTCAGGCTGTGAAGGAAATGGGCCGTGTGGACACCGTTATCGCCAATGCGGGCATCGGTTTTGGCGCGCCATCTTTCATGGAACTGAAAATCGAAACATTTCGCAAAGTGATGAATGTCAATGTTGAAGGCGCTTTTTTCACGCTGCGTGAGGCCGCCCGGCACATGGTTGCGCGTGAGGGCGGCGGCTCTCTGGTGGGGGTCGCCAGTCTTGCGGCCATCGAAGGGGCGGCCCGCAACCAGGCCTATGGCGCCAGCAAAGGCGCCCTGATCTCCATGATCAAAGGGATTTCAGTGGAACTGGCCCGTTACGGCGTACGCTCCAACGCCATCTTGCCCGGCTGGATCGCCACCGACATGACCGAAGCCTCACAGGCCTCCAAGAAATTTAACGAAAATGTGATCGGACGGGTGCCCATTCGCCGTTGGGGCCAGCCGGAAGATTTTGCAGGTGTCGCGGTCTATCTCGCCAGCGATGCATCGCGCTATCACACCGGCGACCAGTTTATCATCGATGGCGGCTACGCTATTTTTTAGCCAATGGCGCGTCGTAAGCCTTTTACAACCGGCCTGATGAATGGCCTCATTGTCATCCACCATGTTTATGCCAATGCCTAAACATGGTGGATGACAAAAAAAGGGTTTTTCAGCAGCCTGCTAATGGGTATGCAGCAGATCGAGGATGGAAACCGCGATGGCCTCGCCCTGGATCATGATTTCTCCCCGTGCAATCAGGCACTTATTGGCATAAATCAATACCGGATCGGTTTGCAGGGCTTCAAGCTCAATGACCGCGCCGCGTCCCATTTTCAAAAGCTGGTGAATAGGCATCACCGCCTGGCCAAGCACGACAGATACTTCGATTTTAACACTATCAATCGCTTTTGAGTTCACTTCCTGCTTTCCCCAATTCCCTGTCTAATTGCAGGGATCATGGCCTATCAGGGTTAGAGAACGGTTAAATTACTGAAATAAAGCATTATCTATCCTGGGAGGCACGGTCTCAAATTGCGTGAGAAGCTTAATATGACGGATATTTGCCCCTTTGACGCAACCGGCGCCGTGGCGATGCCGCCGGTTGCGTGGCGTTGCGAGAAACAGCCTATAGATTATCTGGCTGCGGTTAACTTCATGGAGGCGCAGATTGCGGCGATTCGCGCCGGAACAGGTTCTGAAATGATATGGCTGCTGGAGCATCCCGCGATCTATACAGCGGGCACCAGCGCCAGGCCGCAGGATTTGCTGGAACCCGGACGCCTTCCGGTGCATGAGACGGGAAGGGGCGGACAATATACCTATCATGGGCCGGGACAGCGGGTGGCCTATGTGATGCTGGACCTCAACAAGCGTGGGCCGGACGTTCGCAAATTTGTCTGCAATCTGGAAAAATGGCTGAAGGATACATTGGCGGTGTTCGGCGTTACCGGGGAAACCCGTGCGGGTCGCGTCGGCACCTGGGTGCGCCGCGCCGATGATAGTGGCGAGGATAAAATCGCCGCCATTGGCATAAGGGTGCGCCGCTGGGTCAGCTATCACGGTGTCAGTATTAATCTGAACCCGGACCTCTCGCATTATGATGGCATCGTGCCGTGCGGCGTTACGGAGCATGGTGTGACCAGTCTTGCGAAACTGGGTTTGAATGTCACCATGGATGAACTGGACGCGGCGTTGCGGGATTGTTTTGTGCCTATATTTGGATCAGTTGCTTAATATTTGATTCTGATCAAAGTTGCGTTTCCGTCTGGCCCCTAGAAGTTTCCTATCAAAATGAAATGAGAGGGCCTAATGGTGAGATTCGTTTTTATTGGCGCTACCGGTTTATTGCTGGCGGTAGCGTCCCCCGCGCTTGCACAAGGTGATCCTGCACCGTTAAGTCCCTGGCAGGTACGCATACGGGCGACATCCATCCTGCCGGATGAAGATGCAAGCATCCGCCCGGTTACGGGATCGGCCGATGTCGAGGAAACTGTTATACCAGAGCTGGATATCAGCTATTTCTTCACCGATCATGTTGCGGCAGAGCTTGTCCTGCTGATCAGCAGTCATGACGTTGACGCGAAACTGACCGGTGTTGGCAAAGTCGATTTGGGAGAGGTCAATCTGCTGCCGCCGACGCTGCTGCTGCAATATCATTTCCGTCCCCACAGAACGTTCCGGCCCTATGCTGGCGCGGGTGTGAACTATACGGTTTTCTGGAACGAAGACGCGCCCGGCGGCGCTGTTACGGACATTGATTACGACAATGCCGTCGGCTACGCCCTTCAGGCGGGCTTCGATTATGGGATTGATAAGCACTGGATGGTAAATGTTGATGTCAAACGCTACTGGCTCAATACAGATGTCAATATTACCAGTGCGCTTGGCCCGCTGAATGCGGATGTGGATCTGGACCCGTGGACCATCAGCTTTGGCGTCGGCTACCGGTTTTGACGCCAGCCCATCTTACTTTTTCACCCCCAAAGGAGAGTATAGCCAGTGCTGAGCGATCATACCAAAGCGATCATCAAATCGACCGCCCCCGTGCTTCAGGAACACGGCAAAGCAATTACCGCCAGAATGTATCAGATCGCGTTTGCAGCGCGGCCTGAATTTAAGCGGTACTTCGAGAACACATGGGTGAAATATCCGCTGGATGGCGGGCCACAGCCCGCACGGCTGGCCGAGGCCGTATGCGCCTATGCGCAAAATATCGATAATCTGGATGCGCTGAAAGGCCCGTTGGAGCATATCGCCCATAAACACACCAACACACGGGTGATTGCCGAGCAGTATCCGGTGATTGGCGCCTGCCTGTTGCAGGCCATCCGGGATGTTCTGGGCGATGCCGCCACCCCCGAGGTGATGACCGCCTGGGGCGAAGCGTATAATTTTCTGGCGGATGTGCTGATCAAGCGGGAAAAAGAAATTTACCGCGAGGAAGATGCGCAACTGATGGCGGCCGCGCGCGGGTGAAAATCTGCAAACCGGAATCGCCAAAAGCGATTCCGGTCATGGAGAATCAGGCTGCAACAGGTGCGGCTGTCAGCACCGCATAAGCGATCATCAGTGTGCCGACCAGACCGACAAAATAAGCCAGGGTGCGGACGCCCATGGTGCTGACGCCAGCGATATAGAGGGCGGCATATACAATCCGTGCGCCCAGGAATAATTGCGCCCCCATGACGGTCAGACCGGAATGCACATTGGTCAGGTGCGCAACAATAACCAGCAACCCGAAGATCACCAGATTTTCAAGATGATTGAGATAGGTGCGACGCGCGCGCGCGCCCCAACCAGTTGCAGCGGAGGGCTCATCGCGGTTTCCAATACCCCATGCCATGCCCATTGTGGCAAGATTGGCATTGGCCGATGTCATGATCAGCACGATCAGCAGAACAGAACTCCAGGCAAGCATGCTCAATTCGATTGTCATTGTGTTTCCCCCTATTTTCGTTGGTAGGAGCTGTTTTTTACAGCCCGCCCCCAGCATGCCCGTTTCTTGTGCATACGTAAATGGGGGATTGTAGAGCGGGACGTGGCAAGTGTTGCGCGCCCTATGGCGCGCGCACTAGACTGAACCATTCTCAGTGGAGGGGCCATTCATGCGCATCGCATCATTCAATGTGGAAAACCTGTTCAGCCGTGCCGTTGCCATGAATCTGGAAAGCTGGGCTGACGGGAAAGCGGTTTTGGAAAGATATGTGCGTTTCAACAAGCTGATCCAAAATCAGCACTACACCCCCGCCAATAAGCGCGAAATGCTTGAAATACTTGAATTTCTTGGATTGAGCAAAAGTGATATCGCCCCATTTGCCATTCTTCGCCAGAACAGAATGAAACTGGTGAAGCGGCCCAAGGGCAAGCCGGTGGAGGTAATCGTCAATGGCAGGGGAGATTGGACCGGCTGGCTTGAACTTAATACTGAACCCGTTAATGAGGTGGCGACCCAGAATACAGCGCGTGTCATTAAAGCGCTCAATGCCGATATTCTTGGTGTTGTGGAGGCCGAGGATCGGATTGCGCTGCGCCGTTTCAATGAGCAGGTTCTGAAAGGCGTGGGCGGCGCACCCTATGAATATGCGATGCTGATTGATGGCAATGATGATCGCGGTATTGATGTTGGTTTGTTAACGCGCAAAGAAAACGAAATTATTTCAATGCGCTCCCATGTGGATGACAGAGCCTTAAATGGGGGCCGCGTTTTCAGCCGGGATTGTCCCGAATATGAAGTGCGGCTGGCCTCGGGTAAATCCATTTGGGTTCTGGTCAACCACCTTAAGAGCAAGGGCTATGGGACGGCTGATAAGTCCAACAAGCGGCGGCTGGAACAGGCGCAACGCGTCCGTGATATTTACGACCAGTTGCTTGCGCGCGGGATAAAGCATGTCGCCATTCTCGGCGACCTCAATGATACGCCAGAGAGCGTACAGCTTGCACCGTTGCTGGAAAACGCATCGGGCCTGAAGGATGTCAGTGTGCACCCAAACTACGAAGACGATGGCAGGCCGGGCACCTATGCCAACGGCACGAAAGGCAGCAAGATTGACTACATTTTACTTTCGCCGGAACTCTTTGCCAGGGTTGGCAAGGCGGCGGTGTTTCGCAAGGGCGTGTGGGGTGGCAAGAACGGCGCCCTATGGGAGATTTTCCCAGAGATGACCGGCGCGCATGAGGCCGCATCCGACCATGCCGCCATCTGGGCGGATATTGATATATAATCGCGGTCGCGCGCATCACAATGGTTGCGAATGGCTAAAGTTGGGTTCACAATGCCCCCATTCCGAGGGGAGCCCGCAAGGGTTGAGATGCCAGTTGGCAGACCCTTTGAACCTGATCCGGGTAGAACCGGCGGAGGGAACGGAAC
>CAYGDL010000035.1:0-18144 GCA_964348545.1 uncultured Alphaproteobacteria bacterium
CGGCTGTTGCTGCGCACCCATACCTCGCCGGTGCAGATCCGCACCATGGAAAAATCAAAACCGCCGCTGCGCATCATTGCGCCGGGGCGCACCTATCGCTGTGACAGCGACATGACCCATACACCGATGTTTCATCAGGTCGAAGGGCTGGTGATTGATGAAACGGCGCATATGGGCCACCTGAAAGGCTGCCTGATCGAATTCTGCAAGGCGTTTTTTGAAGTGGATAATGTGCGCATGCGCTTTCGCCCCAGCCATTTTCCGTTCACCGAACCCAGCGCCGAAGTGGACATTGGCTGCCGCCGCAGCGGTGGCGAATTGCGCATTGGCGAAGGCGACGACTGGCTGGAAATTCTGGGCTGCGGCATGGTGCATCCCAAGGTGCTGCGCCATGGCGGAATTGACCCGGAAAAATATCAGGGCTTTGCGTTTGGCATGGGCATCGACCGGCTGGCCATGCTGAAATATGGCATTCCCGATCTGCGCGATTTCTTTGAGGCCGATTTACGCTGGCTGCGCCATTATGGTTTCGCAGCGCTGGATATTCCAAGTCTTGTCGGGGGGCTGAGCCGATGAAATTCACCCTTTCGTGGTTGCGCGAACATCTGGACACAACAGCCAGCGTGTATGAGATTTCCGAACGGCTGACATCGATCGGACTGGAAGTTGAGGCGGTGCAGGACCGGGCGGCGGCGCTGGCGTCTTTCACCGTTGCGAAAATAATTTCCGCAGAACAGCATCCCAATGCGGACCGGTTGCGCTTGTGCATGGTGGATACGGGGCGCGAACAGTTACAGGTCGTGTGCGGCGCGCCCAATGCGCGCGCGGGCCTGTCGGTAGTTTTTGCGCCCACCGGCGCAACCATTCCCGCCAATGGCATGGTGCTGAAAGCCAGCAAAATTCGTGGCGTTGATTCCAATGGCATGTTGTGTTCGGCCAGCGAGCTTGGCCTTTCCGGCGATCACGAGGGCATTATCGAATTGGCCCCGGACGCGCCCATAGGCGCGCCAATTGCCGGTGTCATGGGTCTGAATGATCCGATGATCGATGTGTCGATCACGCCAAACCGGCCCGATTGCCTGGGCGTGCATGGCATTGCGCGCGATCTGGCGGCTAGCGGCATGGGCATGCTGAAATCCGGCACGGTTGAGGCTGTGCCGGGGAATGGTCCGTGTACGGTGGATATCGGCCTGCATTTTGAGGGTGTGGCGTCGCCCGCATGTCCGATGTTTGCCGGACGCCTGGTAACGGGCGTAAAAAACGGCCCCAGCCCGGACTGGCTGCGTCAGCGTCTGGAGGCCGTGGGTCTGCGTTCCATCTCCGCGCTGGTGGACATTACCAATTATATTTCATTTGACCGCGGACGGCCATTGCATGTGTATGATGCTGATACATTGCGCGGGCAAATTCATGCGCGCCTGGGGCGGGCGGGTGAAAAACTGCATGCGCTGGATGGCAGGGAATATGCAGTGGACGCAGCGGATTGCGTCATTGCCGATGAGAATGGCGTGCTGGGTTTTGGCGGCGTCATTGGCGGCGTGGCCAGCGGGTGCACAGATGCGACCGTGAATGTATTTATTGAATCCGCTTATTTTGATCCGCTGCGCATTGCGGCGACCGGGCGGCGCCATGGCATAGACAGCGACGCGCGTTACCGGTTTGAGCGCGGCGTCGATCCGCAATTTGTGCTGCCCGGCCTGGAACTGGCGACACAGATGATCCTTACACTGTGTGGTGGCGTGGCCAGTGACGTGCGGGTGGCGGGCGCCGCGCCTGCCCTGCCGGACGCCATCGAATTCCGCCCGGAACGGGTGCGCGGATTGACCGGCATGGAAGTGGCCGATGCGGAATGCGTGCGCATTCTGGATGCGCTGGGCTTTGCGGTAGAGGCCGACACCACACCAATGAGCGTGCGCGCGCCGTCCTGGCGGCCCGATGTGCATTTTGAGCCCGATCTGGTTGAAGAAATCGCGCGCATCAATGGTTTTGACAAACTGCCGGCAACGCCGCTGCCGCGCATGCAGCCGGTCACGGGGGTTGGCGTCAGCACGGCCCAGAACCGGGTGCGCTGGACAAAACGCCTGCTGGCCGGACGTGGCATGATGGAGGCGGTGACCTGGTCATTCCTCAGTACACGGATGGCGGAACTGTTTGGCGGCGGATTGCCGGAACTCACATTGGCCAACCCGATTTCAACCGAATTGTCGGTGATGCGCCCCAGCCTGCTGCCCAATCTGCTGGCGGCGGCAAAACGCAATGCGGATCGCGGCTATGCGGATATTTCGCTGTTCGAGGTTGGCCCGCAATATGCGGGCGACGCGCCGGGGAACCAGACGACGGGTGCCAGTGGCGTGCGCTGCGCGCAAACCCATCCCCGGCACTGGATGCAAGAAGAACGCGCCGTTGATGTGTTCGATGTGAAAGCCGACGCATGGGCGGTGCTGGAACAGCTTGGCGCGCCGATGGATAAAGTGCGCGTTACGGCGGATGCGCCCGATTGGTATCATCCGGGGCGTTCCGGCGTGATCCGGTTGGGGCCAAAAAATGCGCTGGCGACTTTTGGCGAGGTGCATCCCAGGATTCTGGATGCGCTGGATCTGCGCGGTCCAGTGATGGCGTTTGAAATTGTTCTGGACGCGATACCACTTCCCAAGGCGCGCAGCGGCGCGTCACGCGGGACATTGCGCGCTTCGGATTTGCAGCCGGTGTCGCGCGATTTCGCATTCATTGTAGATAGCGCAATTGCCGCCGATCAGCTTTTGCGTGCGGCCGCAGGCGCAGCACCTGATTTAATTACCGGTGTCACCCTGTTCGATCTGTTTGAGGGCGAACGTATCGGCGCGGGACGCAAATCCCTGGCCATTAATGTCACGTTACAACCGCGCGAAAAAACCCTGACCGACAAGGAAATCGACGCTGTCGCCGATGCAATTATCGCAGCGGTAAAAAAAGCAACCGGCGGCGAATTGCGGGGCTAAAGCTACCGCTCCGTCAGCTTCAACTCGATCCGCCGGTTGCGCGCGCGCGCGGTGTCGTTGTTGGCGGGATCGAGCGGATGAAATTGCCCAAAGCCTGCGGCGGCCAGATGGCTGGGCGGCACACCTTGGGCTGTCAGATAATTCACCACCGACAAGGCACGCGCGCTTGACAGTTCCCAGTTGGAGCGGAAACGATCCGTAAAAATCGGCACCGTATCGGTATGGCCATCCACGCGCAGCACCCATTTCAATTCGCTGGGAATTTTGGGCGCGATTTCATTCAGCGCCGCCGAAATTTTGCGTAACTGTTCCTGCCCCGCCGCGCCAATATCCGCCGAACCCGATTGAAACAGAACCTCTGACTGAAAAATAAACCGGTCGCCTTCAATCTGGACACCTGGTGTGTTGGCCAGCACTTCGCGCAAGCGGCCAAAAAATTCGGAACGATACCGCGCCAGTTCCTCCACCTTTGCCGCCAGCGCCTGATTGAGCCGCGCGCCCAGATCGGCGATCACTACCTGATTTTCCTTGTCTTTGGCTTCCGCTGCATCTAGCGCCGTGGCGATCTGCGCCAGTTGTTCGCGTAATGCGGCGATCTGTTCATTCAGCAGTTTGACCTGCGCCTGAGCTTGCAGGGATGCCTGTTTTTCAGCTTCCAGGCTGCCCTGTATATTGGCGATTTCACCCTGTGCGGCGGCAACGGCGCCTTCACGCTGCAATACCAGATCGCGCAATTGCGCGATGGTCTGTTGCGCGTCCGCAGTGGCGCGGGTTTTGGCATCCAGTTCTTTTGAGGTGTTTTGCAAGGCCGCGGACAGGCGCGCCACTTCGCTGCGCAATTCCAGACCAGCGGCTTTTTCCATCGCCAGAAGCTCGGCCAGCTCCGCCGCCCTGGCGTTTAATTCGCGCAGCGCGTCATCACGTCCCGACAAAGCCTGGGTCAGATAAAATTGCGCCAGAATAAAAACCGACAGCACAAAACTGACAACCAGCAGCAGATTGGCCAGCGCATCGACAAAACCCGGCCAGATATCCAGACCGCCCCGGCGGGCGCGCTGGCTGCGTGCAGACATCAGCCATCCGCCTTGCGTTGTTCGTCGGCCAGCGCCGCTACGGTGCGCGTCAGAAGTTTGATGTCCGAGCGTAATTCACTGACCGTGCGTTCGCGCCCATCAATATTGTCCTGCATCATACGGGACAGATGCACATCAATATTGAGCAAATGCTGTCGGCTGGCCGCATCAAGCCCGGCATCGGCATTGCCGCGCTGTTGCACCAGTTCCTCAAGAAAGTTGCGCACTTCGCGCTGTCCATCCAGCATGCGGCGCGACACTTCCTGATCACTTTGCAAATGATCGGTCAGGCTGGCCAGTTGCCCCGACAGGCTAAGCAATGCCTGGTTGGATGCAGAACGGCTTTCTTCGCCGCGCGCCACAATGGCTTGCAGGCGCTGCACGGTTTCGGCGGTTTGTTCCAGCAATGCGGTTACATAGACCGGCATCGCGGTTTCGCCTTCGGACAGGGCGCTGCCCGAAAAATGCCGGGTCAGGCCGGACAGCCATTCTTCGAGTTCATTGTAAAACTGGTTTTGCGCCTGTCCGGCATTGAGATCAAGAAAGCCCAGAATCAATGAGCCGCCAAGACCGAACAGCGAAGATGAAAACGCCGTTCCCATGCCGGTGAGCGGGGCCTGCAAACCGGATTTGAGCTGATCAAACACCGTGGTAATATCGCCGCCCTGTACTGAGAGGCCCTGAATGGTCGCGCCGATTGTGCTGAGCGTATTGATCAGTCCCCAGAATGTTCCCAGCAAACCAAGAAAAATCAGCAGTCCAATCATATAGCGGGAAATTTCGCGCGCTTCATCCAGCCGGGAAAAAATCGAATCAAGCAATGTGCGCGTGGTGTTCGCCGAAAGCGCCATCCTGCCGGTGCGCGCGCCCAGCATCACCGCCATTGGGGCCAGCAGCACGGGGGCGGCTTCTTCCGGCAGTATCTTTTCATCATGCCCGCCCGCCGTATGGGTCGCGCGCACATGTTCAATCCAGTCGCATTCCGGGCCAAGCCGCAACACCTGACGGAAATTATAAAAAACACCGATCATCAGTACAAGGATGATCAGGCTGTTCAATGCGGGATTGGTGAAAAACGCCGTGCTCAAGGTTGAAATCAACAGCGCCAGAACGCCCGTGACCAGCGCCAGAAAAACCCCCATGCGCAGCAAAAACCGCCGCTGCCCGGACATGGCGGCGCCCGTCAGATCACCGTCTTCAAGCAGCGCCGCGCTCATTGCGCCACCACAATGACATCCAGCCGGTCATCCGGTCCGCCATCACCGGCGGGGCCCAGCGCGCGCACATCAATGCGGGTGCTTTCCATGCCATTGGCCAGTAAATGCGAACGCGCCGCCAGTGCGCGTTTCAGGGCGATGCGCCGGACCTCGGCATCGTCCTGACCGCCGGATGCATGTGCCTTGAGTTGCAGCCGTTCTTTCTGCGTCAGTGACGCGATCAGGGCGTCAAGCTGCGCCGTGGCCTCCGCCGTCAGTTCTATCGCCCCGGGCGCGAACATAAGCGCCGCCGCCACGCCTTCAGAGGGCGCCGAGGAGATAGAGGGGCTAAGACCCGCCGGGGGCAAAGCCGCCACGGCCTGGGGCGCTTCGACAGGCGGCGGCGCAACGGCGTTTGTCACGGCTGCCCGCGCCGGAATGATGGCTTTTGGCGGCGCGGAGGCGCTTAAATTGGCTTTCGCTGCGGGTTGCGCCGCCGCCGGGGTTAAGCCCGCACTTAATGGCCTGGGTGTTAATTGCGTGGGCGCCGCCGGTGGCGTGACCGGTGCCTGAACAGGCGCTATGGCCGGTGGCGGCGTCAGGGGCGCACTGCTGGTTGCTCGCGCCAAAGGGGCGTTGGCGGGATCAAGCGGCAATATATCCGGCGGGCCGGGGCGTGTGCGGCGTACTGGAATCCCCCCCCGGTTCAGGGCGGATAGATCCACCTCAACCGCCGGCCCTGTGGAGCGACCGCCAATGTAAACTGTTTCCTGTGCAAGGGCGGGCAGCGTAACCGCCAGCGACAACAGCGCGACCGCCGTCCATGCGATGCCCGGTTTCAGTTTAATGCGTTGCGCGTCCAACATGACCGAATCCCCAAAAACTTCACCTCAATTGCATACTGTATCATACAGTCATTGGTGGCAAAAGTTTGGCAATAGCGGCATGCAGATGGTCATTGGCCGCCAGGACATGACCGGATTCCAGCATTTTGTCGCCGCCATTGATTTCGGTAACAAAGCCGCCCGCCTCGCGCACCAGCAAAATGCCTGCGGCAATATCCCAGGGTTTCAGATGGCTTTCCCAGAAGCCGTCAAACTTGCCAGCGGCGACAAAGGCCAGATCCAGCGCCGCTGAACCCAGGCGGCGAATGCCCGCCACCTCCGGCATCAGCGCCGCCATTTCGGCCAAAAACCGGTCATGGCCGGGGCGCGCATGATAGGGAATGCCGGTCGCCAGCATGGCTTCGCGCATCTCGCGCCGCCCAGAAACGCGCATGCGGCGGCTATTGTGATAGGCGCCCTGGCCTTTTTCCGCCACATACATATCGTCAGACACCGGATTATACACCAGCCCGGCCACCACTTCGCCCGAGCGCACCAGCCCAATGGAAATCGCAAAATGCGGAATGCCGTGCATGAAGTTCAGGGTTCCGTCCAGCGGATCAATGATCCAGTGATGGCGGGTATCCACGCCATGCTTCACACCGCTTTCCTCGGCAATCACGCCATAATCCGGGCGCGCATGCAGCAATTCGTGGATCAGCGTTTTTTCCGCTTTCAGATCGGCATTGGTGACAAAATCGGCCGGGCCTTTTTGCGAAACCTGTAACTGCTCCACCTCGCCAAAATCGCGCACCAGGGCGCGCGCCGCCTTGCGGGCGGCGCTGATCATTACCGTAAGCGTGGGCGAATGCACCATGATTTATATCGATCCTTTGCCCGGACTAATCGGCGCGGCGCAGATAGGTGACTTCTTCCGTGTCAACAACGATCCTGTCGCCGACGCCGCAAAATGGCGGCACCATGCAGCGCACCCCGTTGCTGAGGATCGACGGTTTATAGGACGAAGACGCGGTTTGCCCCTTGACGGTGGGTTCTGTCTCGGCGATTTCCAGCGTAACTTGCTGCGGCAGCTTCACGCCGATGGGGCGATCCTCGAAAGATTCGACCATCACTTCCATGCCATCCTGCAGAAACGCGGCGCGTTCGCCGATAAAATCCTTTTCAATCTCGATCTGCTCAAACGTATTCTTGTCCATGAAGGTCAGGGTTTCGCCTTCGGCAAACAGAAACTGATAATCTTTCTGATCGAGGCGCACCCGTTCGACGGTTTCCGATGACCGGAAGCGTTCATTCAGCTTGGTGCCATCAATCAGGTTTTTGAGTTCAACCTGGGCAAAGGCGCCGCCCTTGCCGGGTTTAACATGGCTGGTCTTGACCGCCACCCACAGGCCGCCCTGATGCTGGATGACATTGCCGATGCGGATTTCATTGCCGTTAATTTTCATGAATATGCTGCCAGTTATTAGAGAAAGGGCGGAAATGCAGGCATTCCCCAGGCGCCCCAAGGATGCGGGCGGAACCTAGCAGTTTGCCCCGAAATGCACAATCTCTGCGCATTTCCCCTTAAATAAGCTAACCGGCATGTTCCGCCAGAACGCCGCGTTTTTTCAGGATGCGGATGAATAATACCAGCGCCGTCGCAACGCCAAGCGGGATAAGAACCCATGACAGGGCATCAATGAACGAGCCGCCGCTCCAATGCGTATGTTCCCAGGCGATCAGGACCATCATGCCCGCAACCCAGGTATAGACGGTGGAATAATCCTTGATCACGACGCGCCGCCAGTTGAAATCCATGCCTTCCACGGCTTCGCGATAATGCGCGAAATTGGGCCAGAAGCGGTTTACCCGGATGCAATAAGCGCGATAGTCATCGCCAAATTTTTCCTCCAGAAATTTTTCTTCCGCCGCTACGATGCCCCAATAGGCCATGCCAAAAAATATCAGGCCCGCCACATAGGCGAGCGGATTATTATGCACCACAAACAGGCCCAGCAACACCAGCGCATTGCCGACATAGAGGGGGTTACGGCACACCGCAAACATGCCGGAACTGACCAGCGTGTCCGCATGCACTTTTTTATCGAGCCCGCCACGCTTGATATAGGCAAGCCCGATCACCCAGGCGCGCAACGCCGATCCAGTCAGCGCCAGCAGCAGGCCCAGCATATCCGCCCACGCATCTATCACCGGGCTGCCCATAAATGGCTTTGGCGGCAAAATGATAAACAGCGCCACCAGGACTGTGGGGAATGCCACATTACGATATTTGAAGAACCAGTCACCGGTTTGAATGATGATGTTCTGGGCACTCATATGGTATAATCCCCCGTAATCTATTACTTTTTGGCGTCTACCCCGTTACCGCAAAAGCATGGTAGACAAGACTTTCCGCAGCTTCGCGCGCCCGGCATATCTGAACAAGGCCGTTTCGATGCGGGCCATTGTAACAAAAATTATAAAACGGAGCCAGAATGAAACTTGTCACCAATAATATTGGCTGGATCATCCTTGCACTGATTATGGGGGCGGGCCTGGGCCTTGCGTTTCCACAGGCGGCGCTGGCCATTACGCCGGTTACCAAATTTCTGCTGCAACTGATCAAGGCGGCGGCGACGCCCCTGGTGCTGTTTGCCGTGCTGGAGGCCATTTTACGCTATCGGGTGGCGGGAGATGATTTTGTAAAACTGCTAATCATTACACTGATCAATGCCTCAATCGCGATTTCCATTGGCCTGCTGATCGCCAATGTTTTTGTGCCCGGCCAATATCTGACATTTCTGGCCAGTGACGCAACGGCGGTTACCAGGGAAATTGATTTTCTGGACATGCTATTCAAACAGTTGCCGGTCAGCATTGTGCAGCCGCTGGCGGATAACAGCATCATGCCGGTGGTTCTTATGGCCCTTGCCTTCGGATTTGCCTGGCGCAAGGTTCGCGCCAGCCAGGACGCGCAAGCTGGCGCCATCATGGATCAGGGCGAGGCCTGGATATCGTTCGCCCGCTCCATGTGCGAAACGATACTGATCTGGATCGTGAAAATCATTCCAATCGCGGTATTTGCGGCCAGCGCCAAGGTTACGGCGGAACATGGCCTGTCTCCGTTCAAGGGGCTGGGCCAATATGTGCTTTTGTGCCTGCTTGGCATGGCGGTGCATGTGCTGTTCACCTACAGCGCATGGCTTATACTCTTTGCACGGATTAGTCTGCGTAGTTTCTGGCGGGTGGCGATTGAACCGGCGCTCTATGCGTTTGGGGTCAACAGCAGCCTTGTGGCGCTGCCGGTTACCCTGCGCGCGCTTGATGGGCTGGGTATTTCGCGGCGCGCTTCAACCCTTGCGGCCGTGGTTGGCACCAATCTGAATAATGACGGCATTATTTTATACGAGGGGTTTACATTGCTGGCCCTTGCCCAGGCGGGGGGCATGGAAATGAGCCTGGCCACACAAATTTTTGCCGCCCTCTATTGCATTATCGCAGCCATGGGCGTTGCCGGGGTGCCAGAGGCCGGCATCGTCGCCCTGACACTGGTGCTTAGCGGCCTGGGCATTCCAACAGAAGCCCTTGCTTTGTTGCTGTCCGTGGACTGGATCATTGCCCGGGCGCGTTCATTGCTGAATACGACATCGGATATGGTCGGATCAATGGCGCTGAACCGCTGGCTGCAATTTAACGAAGCGGAAAAACCGGGCGCCACGCCTTAAACATACGGATCGCGGCCAAGAAGGTAATTCTGAACATAGTCCGCCACCCCGTCCTCAAGTTCCGTGAAGGGTTGCGTATAGCCGACGGAACGCAGGCTGGCCATGTTCGCCTGGGTGAAATATTGGTAATTGCTGCGAATTTCTGGCGGTGTATCCACATATTCAATACGCGGCGCGACGTTCATCGCCGTAAATACGGCCTGGGCCAGATCCGCAAAGCTGCGCGCCTTGCCGGTTCCTATGTTAAAGACGCCTTTGTATTTTGCCTGCGACAGAAGCCATACCACGGCGTCCGCACAATCCTTGACATAGACAAAATCCCGCATCTGGCCGCCATCGGGAAAAGCAGGATTGTGCGATTTGAACAGCTTTACGGTTCCGCCCTTTTGCACCGTTTCCACAATCTGGCACACCACGGATCGCATCTCGGCTTTGTGATATTCATTTGGGCCATAAACATTGAAAAATTTCAGTCCCGCCCACACTAGCGGCGCGGCGCGGCCATTGGCGGCCAGGCGGGCGACGCGCCGGTCGAAGGCGTGCTTGCTCCAGCCATAGGCGTTTAACGGGCGTAGTTTCTCCAGCGCTTCGGGTTTCCAGTCATCGTCAAAACCGGCAGCGCCATCGCCATAGGTGGCGGCCGATGAGGCGTAGATAAACGGCGTCCCGGATTTGCTGCACCAATCCCACAAATCACATGACAGACGAAAATTCGTGGCGACGATTTTGTCTATGTCGCGTTCCGTGGTGCTGGAGATCGCGCCCATGTGAATGATGGCTTCGATCCGCATCCGGTGCTGATCCAGAAACGCCAGCAGTTTTTCAGGCAGGATAATGTCATAAATGTCATGGCGGGCAATATTACGCCATTTGTCTGTCGTCCCGAACCAGTCGCACACGGTGATTTCGCGCTTGCCCGACCGGGCCAGCGCCGCGATGATATTGGAGCCGATAAAGCCGGCCCCGCCGGTAACAACGATCATGCCTTAACTCCCCGCATGCAGTCTATCGGGCGATCCGCGCAATGGTGTTCGTGGTGGAAAATCCATCTTCCAGATTGGCCAGCAGGATGCGTCCGCCATAGGATTGCACGATTTCATGGCCAACGACTTTCTCGACAGTGTAATCGGCGCCCTTTACCAGCACATCGGGCCGGATAGCCTCGATCAGCGTGATGGGGGTTTCCTCATCGAACAGCACCACCATATCAACACTGGCCAGCGAGGCCAGCACAATGGCGCGCGCCATTTCACTCTGGATCGGACGGCCCTCGCCCTTCAGGCGCTTGACCGACGCATCCGTGTTCAGCCCGACAATCAGATGGTCGCAGGCCTCACGCGCCTGACGCAGCAAAGAGACATGCCCAGGATGCACCAGATCGAAACAGCCATTGGTAAAGCCGATCTTCTTGCCCCGGGCGCGTAGTTTCGACACCATTTCCATCGCGCGCGGCAAATTCCGGATTTTCGCCTCCGCACCCTGCAAATCAGCGGCGTGCAACACGCCCGCCAGATCATCCAGATAGACCACCGCCGTCCCCGCCTTGGATACGGCCAGACCGGCGCTGGCATTGGCCAGCAGGGCGGCGTCCTCGAGGGGCGCGCCGACCGCCAGCGCAACCCCCAATGTGGCCAGACAGGTATCGCCGGCGCCTGATTCATCAAATACTTCCGGCGCGCGGGCCGCAATATGGCGCGCGGGAATGCCGGGTTCGATCAGGCTCATCCCGGATTGCGCCCGGGTGACAAGAATTGCGCCGCCGACCTGCGGCAATACCAAGCGGGCGGCGTTTTCGATGGACGCATCATCCGTGCAAGGCCGCGACGCGGCCAAAGACAATTCATGCGTGTTGGGGGTAAGCACCCGGACCCCGGCATAACGGCTGAAATCCGTGCTTTTTGGGTCGGCAATCACCGGTTTTCCGGCCTTGTTACTGGCTGTGATGAGCAGCCGCAACATTTCAGCGTCCAGCACCCCTTTGGCATAGTCGGAAAGTATCACCAGTCCGGCGTCTTTCAGTTCAGCCTCGAACGTATCCAAAATCTGCGCTCTGGTATTTTGATCCAGTTCCCCGGTATTTTCCCGATCCGCACGCAATAATTGTTGTGTGCCAACAAGATAGCGGGTTTTCGTGGTGGTTTGGCGACCCGGAACCACAACCAGACCGCTATAGACGCGCTCCAGTTTTCCAATTTGCCGGGTTGCGACATGCCCGGCGTCATCGTCGCCAATAACCGCAATCAGCGAAATCTGCGCCCCCAGCGCCGCCACATTGCGCACCACATTCCCGGCCCCCCCCAGCATGGCAGATTCCCGCAGGACACGGATGATCGGGATCGGCGCTTCTGGAGAAATGCGTTCAACTTCGCCATAAATGAACCGGTCAAGCATCAGATCGCCGACGCACACAATGCGTACATTCCTAAACAATGGAAGATAATTAGCCAGTCGGCCAAGTTCGTTCATATGCGTCGCATTCCCTAAATTGTCCCCCCGTGGCTGGGCCTTGTACATTTTGGTGACAATTGAACCAAGGATTTTTCTTATGGGCTTTTGAAAACCCCAAAAATGTGATATGAGTGGCGCTTGCTTGGAGTTTTGCCTTTTATGCGGCAATATCTGGATAGCAGGAAGAGATTTTAATTCTCGCGAAATTAGACATCTGCCAGGGATTATACAATTTTTGGTTGTGTATGTGCTATTGTTGTGAATTTACCCGATGCCAACATGGCCTTTTCAGGTAGATGCACCCCATATGTCAAGACGGGAAAAATACGGGCCTATTGTTAGTACGTGTTGCGTGCCCCCTAAAGCACATGTGCTTGCCGGAAATTTGAGCAAAGCACAGGTACAAGTTTTATTAATCGTTTTTGGACCTATAACGCGAAAGAGAGAGTTCCCATGAGCAAGCAGTTACGTCAATCTGCCCGGAAGTCGGTCGCCCCTGTCAAAGCATCGGTCGGCAAGTCTGTAGCGTCAAAAAAGCCAAAAAAGGCTGCTCGACCTGCCGCTGTTACGCGCAGCAAGGCTGCGACCAGCGCCAAAACGGCGCAGCGCAAGGAAACCAGGCCCGCTGCAAAGCCAAGGCCGGTGACAAAATCGCTGGCCAAAACGGCTGCCAGGCCTGCTGCAAAAGCGGCGAGTCCTAAAAAACCCGCTGCAAAGGTGGTGCGGACAAGTCCGGCCCCGGTAAATAAAAAAGACACGCTTCCGGCTAAAAAGCCCGTCGCAGTGAAAGCCGCAAAACCCGTCGTGCCGCCGACCGCCAAAAAAACCGTGAATATTGTAAACAAGGAAAAATCAATACCCGTGCCCTCAAAAAAATCAGTTACGGCCGCGCCAAAGGCGTCGGATAATGTCTTAAATGTTTCCAGCATTGCGACAAAAAATGAAAAGCCCGTTCAGCCAGTGGTTGCTGCACCGTACAAAGCCGTGTCGGAATTTGATGGTTTTAAGGTGAATGATCATGTCGTCTATCCCACCCATGGGGTCGGCAAGATCGTCGCGGTCGAGTCGCAGGAAATTGCCGGAACCAGGCTGGAGCTGTTTGTAATTGCGTTTGACCAGGAAAAAATGACTTTGCGGGTGCCCCTGGGCAAGGCCAAGTCTGTGGGCATGCGCATATTGTCCAGCCGCGATACGGTGCGAACCGCGCTTAAAACCTTGCGGGGTCGCGCGCGCATCAAACGCACCATGTGGAGCCGCCGCGCGCAGGAATATGAAGCCAAGATCAATTCCGGTGATCTGCTACTGATCGCCGAGGTGGTGCGCGATCTGCATCGCGCCGAGGGCCAGCCGGAACAGTCCTATAGCGAACGCCAGATATACGAAGCCGCCCTGGATCGCATGGCGCGTGAAGTTGGCGTGGTGGAAGAACTGGATAGCAGTGCGGCGCTTGAGCGTGTCGGCACCGCATTACTGAAAGCCGCCTGAGGGCAGTTACTTACCGAGTGACTAGCTTTACCCGCGAGCCGGGGCTTGGCGCATCGTTCTGGCCAAAGCCGTTGAGTATGCGAAAGCGGGCTTCGCGATAATCGGCGAACGGCATACGCGCCGCCATGCTGGCGATTGTGTCTCCAGGCCTGACCACAACCGAAATAATCCGTTGGGGGTGCGTATTTGCGGCCTCTTGCGGGCTTAAACTGCGAAAGCTGTAGGTGAAGCGTTGCAGTTGCGTGCGCATCTCGGCCCCCGGCTGATTGGGCGTGATGATCATGATGCGCGCCACCTTGTTCGATTTTAAGCCGATCACAATCAGGCGCACGTCGGCGCGGCCAGCGTCGGTGTTCATCACGGTTTCCGCAGTTGCCGCCTGCATGCCATTGATGATCAGGCCTTCAGGATTACGTAGGCTGACATTGTTCGCCCATTGGGATGTCAGATAGACGGCCACGGATGTGTGCTGCTTTAACCGCCCCATATCGAATTTGATTTTCATTTCGTCCGGTCCTGTCGCGATGACGGCGCCGGGCGTATCCGTAATCCTGAAACCGGGCGGCACGGTGAAGGAAAAACCCAGTTTAGGATGCACAAAATTGCGGTCGCGCACATAGCCATGCTCGGGGCTGCCACCATAGATCAGGCCCTCAATACTGTTCAGAAATTCATCGCGCAGGCGCGGGCGGCTTTCCACCGGCACACCGGATTGGCGCGCAGCATCGATGGCCTCAACCACACGCTTGGCGGTTATCGGATGGGTCATCAGAAATTCACTGGGGCGTCTGTTTTTATCCTGGTTCAGGGCAGCTTCCAGCGCATCCTGGGCTTCCAGTGAACGCAGGAAATCGGCCTCTGCATAGGGGTCATAGCCCGCGCGCACCAGATAGCGCACCCCCAACTGGTCAGATTCATATTCCTGCTGGCGGGAATAGCTTAACAGATAGAGCTGGCCGCCCTGTTGCACCAGATCACTCACAATCTGATTTCCGATCACAGCGCCCAGCACAGCACCGCCCAGCGCCATGCCCATGGCCCGGTTATAGCGTTGCGCGGTATGGCGCGCCGCGACATGGCCAACTTCGTGCGCCAGAACGCTGGCCAGTTCCGCCTCGTTATTGGCCAGCGCAATCAGGCCGCGCGTGACATAAACATATCCGCCCGGTAGCGCAAAGGCGTTGACGATGGGGCTGTCCAGCACCGTGAAATGAAAACGCTGGCCCGGTATTTCCGAATTGGCGACAATACGCCCGCCAATGGTTGCAACATACCCGGCAACGCCAGGCTCGTCATAGACGCCGCCATATTGCTTGATGATTTTTGGATGTTCTTCTGCGCCGATGGATTGTTCTTGTGATTTTGACATGAATTGCGCAGTGGCGGTCTGACCGGCACAGGCCCAAAAACCCAGGAATACGCCTAGCAGCAGACGGAATGTTCTATGTTTTGCGCTCACTCCAGGACCTCGATCTGTTCAGGATGGCTGACGCGCAGCATCGGCCCGTTCCATTGTTCCAGCCATCCGCGCACGTTTACGGTTTTGCCGGCATAGCGTTCAGGTGCATCCACCGCAAATCGCGGCCAGTCCTTGCGGTCGATCACCACGGTAAAATCCGTCTTATAATCCGCGCCGAAATTCAGGAACATATTGTCACTGATTTTGGCGAATTTAAGAACCTTGCCCTGCACAAGTTGAAAACTGTCTGTTAATCCATCCAGATTTTCGGGCAGCCTGACCGCGTAAAAATCATGCGCCCAGATGCCCCGCCGGGCGTTGCGCGCTTCTCGCTCCAGCGCCAGCATTTCAACCGCCATAGCCCGATTATCGCTGAACGTATACACCCGCGCCATGCCCAGCCGCAGCATTTCCCCCTGCACCCACAGGCCATCGCCTTGCCGGTACAGATGCGCCAGGGTCCGGCGATGACGATCCGTACGCGCACCGCCAAAACCCATTTGCACGGTGCGGCCCTGTATCATATCCTGCAAGGCCTTGCGGGCTTCCCCGGCCAGCGGCCAGGTTTTGAAACCCTTTCTCCCCAAGGCCAGTTTGGGGGCCTGAATGCCCACCAGCCGCACCACAACGCCGGTGTCCAGAATCAGTGTGTCGCCATCGGTTACCCCGGTGACGCGCGCCTGTTCTTCACGCACCAGTTCGGTAGCCGCCAGCGCATGGGCTGGCAACAGGATAAACAGGGCAAAAAGAAACAGATGTCGCATTCGGACAGCTTAGCAAAAAATCGGTCGAGTAATCGTGTTCATTTATGATAGGACTGCACAAACGGAACAGACGGGGGAGTATGCTGGTGCGGGTGTTCAAAATTCCTGGTCGGGTTGCGGGCCTGGCGGCGTTGCTTACCGCCGGTTCGCCTGTGGCGCTGGCCACCAGTCAGGACGGCGATATGCTGGCCTTTTCCGCCGCCTATTTTGATGTCAATCAGCGCGACGAAAAGGCGGGCGAGTTTCGCATCGAATATCGCGCCGATGAACATATGTGGCTATTCAAACCCTTTGGCGGCGCCATGGCGACAAGTGACGGCGCGCTGCATGGTTTTGCCGGCGTGCTGATTGATATTCCGCTCTGGGACCGGATTTACATTACGCCCAGTTTCGCGCCCGGTCTTTATCATGACGGCAATGGCAAGGATCTGTTCTATACGCTGGAATTTCGCAGCCAGATTGAAATCAGCTACCGCTTCAATAATGGCCATCGTCTGGGCGCCAGCTTCAACCATATTTCCAACGCCAATCTGGGCGATGACAATCCCGGCGTGGAAAGCGCGGCGCTGACCTATATCGTGCCGTTTGACGCGATTTTCAGACGGCGCTGACGCCCGGATTGGTCTTTCCCGCAATGCAGCGCGCCTGGGACAAATATAATAACGGCATGCGTAACTATTTCAGATCCCAGAAACTCCTGTTAAGAACGCTGCCCTTTGTCGCCGCCATCATTGCGGTCAAATATGCGGCGCATTATTTCGGGTATGAAGTGATTGAGCTGAATGCGCTGTTCACCTCGTTCGTGGCGGCGAATGTATTTCTGCTGGGGTTTCTTCTGGCGGGCGTGCTGGCGGATTTCAAGGAAAGCGAAAAACTTCCTGGGGAATTGTCCGTCAGCCTGGAATCGATCGCCGAGGAGGCCAATCTTCTCTATCAGGCCAAAAATATCAAAGAGGCGGCGCTGTGTCTGGCGCATATGCGCATGCTGATCGCCTGTTTCCGGGAATGGTTCCATAAAAAGGAACGCACGCATGTTCTGTTCACGCATCTTTCGACGCTGAATAAATTGATCGCTGATCTTGAACCCCACACCCAGGCGAATTTCATCGTCCGGCTGAAACAGGAACAGGCCAATCTACGCCGGATCGTGACGCGGATTGACACAATTCGCGACACTTCCTTTGTTTCCTCGGGCTATCGCATCGCGGAGATAAATTCGATCCTGCTTATCCTTGGTCTGATCGGAATAAAGCTTGAACCGTTTCTGCACGCGCTGTTTCTGACCGGCGCGGTTTCGCTGCTGTTTCTTTATATGATGTTTTTGATCAAGGATCTCGACAATCCGTTTGGGTATTATAGTGGCGGCTCGGTCGAGAATGTGCCGATAAAGGTGATTGAAGAGCTGGAAGAGCGGGTCAAAAATTATTGAGGCCCGCAACGCCGGCCCCCCCGCGTCAGGCAATCGCCAGTAGCAATTGCCGCAAAAACGCGTCACAGGCGGCAAGCTCTGATTGCGCGATAAATTCATCCGGCTTGTGCGCCTGATCAATATGGCCGGGGCCGCACACCACGGCGGGAATGCCCGCATCCTGAAAAATCCCCGCTTCGGTCGTGTAGGAAACCGCATGCAGCGTGTTGGCGCCGCGCAGCGCGGTGACCAGCGCCTGGGCGGGCGAGCCATTTTGCGGCGCCAGCGGCGGCACATCGGCGCGCTGTTTGGTGATGATGTCCGCCTGTAGCGAAATGGCGCGCAGCGGCGCCAGCACCTCGTTCATGGCATAGGCATTGAAACGCGCCGCGATCTCGTCCGGGTCCTGCCCCGGCAGCGGGCGGATTTCCCACTGAAAGCGGCAGCGGCGCGGCACAATATTCAGCGCCGTGCCACCCTCAATCACGCCCACATGAATGCTGCTATAGGGCGGATCAAAACGCCCCGACGCATCGCCGCGCGCCTGCATTTCGCCACGCAGCATGTGCAGATAATTGATCAACTGCACCGCCACATCAATGGCGTTGACGCCCAGATGCGGCGTGGACGAATGCGCCTCAAGCCCCGTGACCTCGGTGGTGAAGGTGCGAATGCCCTTATGGCTGTTCACCACCTGCATCAGGGTCGGCTCACCCACGATCACCGCTTTGGGGCGCGGCAGGTGCGCGGCAATATGGCGCACCATGGCATGCACGCCCAGACA
>CAYGDL010000036.1:0-17574 GCA_964348545.1 uncultured Alphaproteobacteria bacterium
ATCTGCGCGCGCCAACGCCAACGGCGGCCGCCGAAATGGCGGTGCCGGTGCGCAGTGAATTGCGCGCCCAGATGCTGGATCTTGAACGCCGCCTTGTGGGTGCGCAGGGGCGGCTGCTGGAAGAGCGGCGCGCCCGGCTGCTAAGTGCTGTGCGTGGCCTGCCGCGATTGAGCGAAATTCTTGGTTTGCCCCGCCAGCGTTTTGATGCGGTGGCGGAACGCTTGCCGCGCGCGCTGCTGGCCAATGTGCGCGCGGGCGAAACCCGGTTGGCGCGGCTGGCGGCGCGCCTGCGCGCGGGGCTGGTGCGCGATCATATGCAGCGCGGCCAGCGCAGCCTGAGTGAGGCGATACGCCGCTTGCTGGACGCCGAACGCCGTCTGCTGCGCGATCATGCCGTGAAGCTGGAGGGGCTGGGGCAACTGCTGCGCGCGCTGTCGCATCAGGGGGTGCTGGCGCGCGGATTTGCGCTGGTGCGCGACGGTGCGGGCAAACCGCTGCACCGGGCGGTGGGAACGGCCCCCGGCATGGCAGTGGAAATCGAGTTTCAGGATGGACGGCGCGGTGCTACAATGAATGGCGACAAGCCTGCGTCTGGCAAAGCGGCGCAAAAGCCCGCTGGCGATACGCAGGGTCGGTTATTTTAGAGTGCTCTATCAGGTGTAACAGCGCGCATGGATGAAAAAAGTTTTTCAGGAAAACCGGACGGTCTGGCCCGCCTGCGCTATGATCTGTCGGATTTTCAGATTCTGACGCCGGGCAGTTTTGTGCTCTGCGCCGTTACCGGAAAACCCATACCACTGGAAGAACTGCGCTACTGGAACCCGGTGCGCCAGGAGGCCTATTGCAGCGCCGTGGCGTCAACCGAACGCGAGGCAGCGCTCAATCAGGCCAGCGGCGATGCAGCCACAGCCACTGGGCAGGATGCGCCCTAATAAATTGCTCCAGACGGCGATTGATTTCATTTACGCCCGCCAATATATCGCCCGCGCGATTTTTGGTTTCGGGAACGTAGAACGGTTCCTGTACCTCGATGATGAAATGCGCGCCTGTCGTGCGACGAATGCTGGCGAATATAATCGGACAGCCAAAGCGCCGGGCCAGTTGCGCCGCCGCGGGTGGACACATTGCGGGGCGGCCAAAAAAATCCGCCTCGACGCCATCGTTCATTTTCTGATCCGAAAGCATGGCGACATAATTGCGCGCGTTCATCCAGGACAATAACATGCGCGCGCCGGCGGGGCCTTTGGGCGCCTGATTGGGCGTTCCCATGGCGTGGCGCAGTTCAGTAATGATTTTATCCGCCAACGGATTGCTTGCCGCGCGGTATACGGTCATCACCGCAAGACCGCGCTGCACAAGCCCGGCGGCCAGAAGCTCCCAATTGGCGAAATGGCCGCTGACAAATATGGCGCCCCTGCCGTCACGCACCACCTGTTCAACATGCTCCATGCCGCGCACTTCAACGCGGCTGCCTTTTTCATAAAATCGAAAGCTGTTGAGATGAGCGTATTCAAAAATGGTGCGGCCAATATTGTCCCACATCGCGCGAATGATAGCTGTGATCTCCGCCGCATTTTTTTCACTGAAACAGAGGCGCAGGTTTCGTTCCGCGCGGCGTGTAACGCCAAGATGCGGGCCGATGGTCCGTCCAATGGCTCCGCCGATTCCAGATGCGCGATCAGGCGTCATGCGGCCAAGCAATCCCAGCAGCGCGCGCATGATTGCTGCTTCCGTGACGCGGCGCATGCGGCGATATGGGGTCGGGGCCATCATGTGGGCCTGTGTATCACACTCTCCAGAAGGCGCGCCAATGCTGGTTCATCGTCAAACTGTATTTCCATGCCAATGGCGGTTATCAGCTTCTGCTGCGCGGGAGACAGGCGCACCCAGTCTTTTTGCGTCGTAACGGGCGTGGCGCCGGATTTTCTGGCGCTGGAAACGATCATTTCAATTTCCTGATCCGTGAACGGATGGTGGTCGTCAAATACCTGTGCGTCGACCAGCAGCGCCCCCGCATTTCGCAGCATTTCAAAAAACTGCTGCGGCGCGCCGATGCCGCAAAATGCATGGATGGTTTTGCCGCGCAGCGCGTCCGGGTCGCACAAACTTCTGTGAACAGATAATTGCGGTTTACCGGATGCGGGAATGTGTGATCCTTCTCCGATTAACAGCACCGCATCGGCGCGTGAAAGGCCACGCTGGACGGGTTCACGCAATGGCCCCGCCGGCATGACCCAGCCATTACCAAAGCCGCGTTGCGCATCAATCAATACAAGTGACAAATCCTTGATCAGTTGCGGGTTTTGATGCCCGTCATCCAGAAGCAGCATTTGCGCCCCGGCTGCGCATACGGCGATGGCGCCCGCCTTGCGGTTTCGCGCTACCCAGGTGGGTGCAACCTTTGCCAGCAACAGCGCCTCATCCCCTACATCACGGGCGCTGTGCCGGGCTGGTTCCACGCGGACAGGCCCCGCTATCGCGCCGCCAAACCCGCGAGTGAGAAAATGTACGTTAACGCCTCTTTCCAGAAGGCGTTTCGCCACGGCCATGGCGACGGGTGTTTTGCCCGTACCGCCAGCGGTCAGATTGCCCACGCAAACAACTCCGACGGGCGCCCTGAAGGGGCGGGTCAGCGCACTGCGCGCATATCCCGCGAACATGTAACACATGGAAAATGGCGCAAGCAACCAGGGCAGGGGGCCAGAAAATCGGCCGTGTACGGGATACCAGAATTCTGGCGTACGCATTATTTTGGTTCCGGCAGCAACGGTTCAATAGCGGCGATGATATGTTCCAGCACTTTATCGCGCCCCTTTAGCGCCTGCGCTTTTGCCGCGCGTCCACGCGATGCGGCGGTCTGTTTGTCACGTAACAGCAGTGCGACGCTATCTGCAAGTAGTGTAACATCGCTGATCTGGCGTGACGCGCCAGTGGCGTCAAGGTCTGCATAAATGGAAGTAAAATTGTCAATATTGGGGCCGTGAAGAATAGCGCAGCCAAGTCGCGCAGGTTCCAGCGGATTTTGCCCGCCATGGGGAACCAGACTTCCGCCTACAAATGCAATTGTCGTCAGGCGGTAAATCAGCCCCATCTCCCCCATCGTGTCGGCAAGATAGATGTCCGTATCGCGGGTTGGCGTTTCACCGGTTGAGCGGCGCACAACATTCAAACCGTCGATAGTAAACTGTTTGGCAATCTGAACGCCGCGATCCGCATGGCGTGGCGCAATGATGCTCAGTAGTCCGGGAAACTGCTTACGTAATTTTTTATGTATTTTATGAACGGCGTCTTCTTCACCAGGATGGGTGCTGGCGGCCAGCCAGACCGGTCGATCACGGATAGCGGCCTGAAGCCGGGCCAGTTCGGCGACATCAACGGCTAAAGGATCGCCTGCCTGTTTCAGATCGCCAACACAGGTGGCATGAGGCGCGCCTAACTTGCGGATAAAATCAGCACTCTGTTCGTCATGCGCCAGAATAATACGGAAACAATTCAGCAATCGCGTAATGCTGCGTCGTCCCAATCGCCATCGCCGGTAGGATTGCGCCGACATGCGCCCATTCACCAGCGCCATGGGAATGCCGCGCGCCGCAGTTTCCAGCATTAAATTCGGCCATAATTCCGATTCAATCCAGATCGCCATGTCAGGCCGCCAATGATCCAGAAAACGCCGCACCCAGGGAACCAGATCAATCGGAATAAATTGATGCAGGGCACGTTCGGGCAACTGTTTTGCCAGGATGCGGGCCGAAGACACAGTTCCTGTGGTGATCAGCACATTCAGATCGTGATGGCGATCCAGCATCTGCTGCGCCACAGGAAGCGCCGACAGGCTTTCGCCGACACTTGCTGCATGGATCCAGACCAGTCTTCCCGGCGGGCGTATGGCCTGGGATAGCCCCCTTCGCTCCGCCATGCGTTCCGGGTCTTCCTTGCCCGCGCGTTTGCGTCGCCACAATAGCAGATTGACCAGCGGCCAGAACATGAATGTCAGCCATCGGTACAGAACTATCATTCCGCCTCATTTCCTGACAGGGAAATTCCGCACAGTGCATCGGCCTGAGCCGTGATGCGGTTCATCTCATTTTCCAGTGCGTGGCGCGCCCCCTCAAGTGTTTTTGCATCCGCATCGCGCGGCACATAATGCGGTTGGCCCCATACGAATACGCCGCGCGCGAAGGGCAGGGCAATTAAAAACCGGTCCCAGCTTCGGGCATGGATGCGGCGCGTTGTAGCAAAACTGACAGGAATTATCGGCGCCCCGGAAAGCCGCGCGACGGAAAGAACGCCATCGCCCACGCGCTGGCGTGGACCGCGAGGCCCATCTGGCGTAATGCCAACATATTGATTTTGAGATAATTGTTTGACCATGGCGCGCAGCGCACCAGCACCGCCTTTGTCCAGCTTGCCAGGCCTGGCGCTTGATCCCCGCACAGCCCCCAAACCAAGGTGCCCGATAGTACGTGCAATCAGTTCGCCGTCGCGATGCTGTGATATCAGCATATTCATCGCCTTACCCCGGCGCCAGCAATAGGGCATCATCATCAACCGGCCATGCCAGAACGCCAGAATGAAGGGGTGTTGTTTGTTCCAAAAGGCTGCTGGTATGTCCGCCCCCACGGTACGCCACCGACCGGTTACCCAAACAAGGCGGATAAGCATGGCGATAAGCCAGCATATGCTGATTCGGAAAAAATTCTTATGAAAAAATCGGGCGGACATCTTCATGTGGCTGTGGACGCCGCCATGGCAGGCGCCCCGTCTGATGGAACATCAATCCCGGTGTCGCTAAACTGATTGCGGCAAAGCCCGGCATAGACACCATTTTGGACAATCAGGTGCTGGTGCGTACCCGATTCAACAATAAGTCCATCGACAATCACATGAATGCAATCCGCATCCATGATGGTCGACAGACGGTGCGCAATTACCAGCGAGGTGCGTCCCTGCATCAGCCTGGCCAGGGCCGCCTGCACCTGGCGTTCGGAATCGGTGTCCAGCGATGATGTCGCTTCATCCAGCAGCAATATGGGGGCGTTTTTCAGCATGGCGCGCGCAATGGCCAGCCGTTGCCGCTGACCACCTGACAGGCGCATGCCGGCTTCGCCGACGATTGTCAGATAGCCCTGTGGCAGCGCCAGGATAAAATCATGGGCGTCCGCCGCGCGCGCCGCTGTCTCAACATCCCGGTCGTCGGCATCCGGTCGCCCATAGGCGATATTGGCCTGCACGGTATCATCAAACAAAAATGGTTCCTGCGTCACCAGCGCGACCGCCTTGCGCAGCGACGCCATGGTTACGTCACGCACGTCTGCGCCATCAATGGTCAGCCGACCCGATGTGACATCATAAAAACGCGGGATCAGGTTGAGCATGGTGCTTTTGCCGGCGCCGCTGGGGCCTACCAGCGCGACGGTCTGGCCGGGCGCAATTTCCAGGGTGACGCCACGCAGCGCCTCGTCGTCCTCGCCATACGAGAAATGCACATCTTCGAACCGGATGCGGCCCTGCTGCACCACCAATGATGTTGCAAGAGGCGTATCATTGATCGCGGGTTTTACATCCATCATCGAAAATGTGCGCGCCGCAGCGGCAAGACCTTCCTGCAAGGAAGTGCTGAGCGTCGCCAGGCTTTTCAGCGGCTGATACGCCAGCATCATGGCCCCCAGAAAAGCAGCAAAATGATTGATTTCCATATTTCCGGAAAGCGCACGGACGCCGGCGTAATAAATTGCGCTGGCAATGGCAAGCCCGGTCAGCGCCTCTGTGATGGGGGCAGCGGCGGAACGCGCGCGCACCCCGCGCATGATAAAATCCATGCGCCGGTTAATAGTCTGGGTGGCGCGTTTGATTTCGTGATTTTCCTGGCCATAGGCTTTCACAACACGGCTACCAGCCAGTGTTTCTGAGAGCAGTGTCGATAGATTGCCAGTTTCCACCATGCCGCGATTTACTGATTTGCGCATCAGCCGTGACAATTGCCGGATAAAGCCAACGACAACAGGTAAAATAAAAACCGCGATGCCGGTCATCACCGGATCCTGATAGAGCATCACCCCGAGCAGAAACACAAGGGTCAGAAAATCCTTGCCAACGCCAGTGATTGAACGGCTTACCGCTTCGCGCATCAGCGCCGCGTCATTCAAAAAATGCGCTATGATCTTGCCGCTATGATATTGCCGCAACCATCCGGTATCGGCCTTCATCAGATGTTCGAACATGCCAATCTGTATGTCAGAAATGATACGCTGTCCGACAAAATTCATCAGTATATTTTCGCCGTAACTCGCGCCTGCCTTAAGAGCCATTACCGCAAACACCGTCAGCGGTATTAGCATCAGCATGTCCGGGTCTTTATCAATAAACAGATATTTAATGGCCGGATCCAGCAACTGCGCCGTCATGGCTGTTGAAGCCGCAGTGACAACCATCAATGATATGGCGGTCAGAATACGCCATAAATGGGGCCGCATATGATCCATGATCAACCGGCGCATCAGCGCCATCGCGGTCTGGTTTGCGTTGGTGTCCATGGGCATGGTTATGCTTCGTTCGTTGTGATCGCTCACGCAGCTACACTTATTTCTGAATCAGTGCGCAACATAGCATTTCATATGGGCACGCGGATAGTGGCGCGCAGACCGCCCATCGGGCTGCGGCCCAGGCTTATATCTCCACCATGGCTGCGGGCGATATCGCGGGCAATGGCAAGGCCAAGGCCAACGCCCGCGCGATCCGGATTGCGGCTGTCGTCAAAGCGCTGGAAGGGCAGAAACGCGTCTTCGTATTTTTCAGGCGGCAAGCCAGGGCCGTCATCGTCGATGGAAATTTCGATGTGATCGCCGGTCCTGATAGCATGAAGTTCGGCATGTTTGCCGTATGCTTGCGCATTCTCAAGCAAATTAACAATACAGCGCCTGAAATTGCCGCGCCGCAACGGCATCTGGAGATTTTGCGCAGCGTGAAACGTAAACGGCGCACCGTGTCTGGCGTATTCAACTGCGATTTCTTCGACAAGCCGGGCGATATCCGTCGGTTCTTCGGTTTCGCCCGCCTGACCGCCCGCAAACGCCAGATACTCATCCAGCATATATTGCATTTCACGTATGTCGGCGCGCAAGGCCTCGATCTCATCGCTTTCCGGCAGCATTGCGAGTTGCAGATTCATTCGTGTCAAAGGGGTGCGCAGGTCGTGACTGACACCGGCCAGCATCAAGGTGCGCTGCGCGATCTGGCGCCCGATTCGGTCGCGCATTTCCAGAAACGCCGCTGCCGCCTGCCTGACCTCGGTTGCGCCAGACGCCCTGAAATCGGGCGCCTCGCGCCCTTTGCCAAATTCTTCCGCCGCCTGCGCCAGCGCGGTAATCGGGCGCACCTGATTGCGCAAAAAAACCACCGCCACACTCAGCAGCACCAGCGACGTACCAAACATCCATAAGATGAATATGTGCGCCGTCTGTGAGGTTACCCGGTTGCGCGGCGTCAGGATGCGCAGCACGCCCTGATTCAGTTCGACCTGCAAGTCCAGATAATCGCTGTATTTATATGAATTAATCCGGAAATTTTGTGCGATGTGTCTGGATAGCTCATCACGTAACGTCACGACCGGGGAAAAAAAAGCTTCATTCGAAGATTGCGCGGGCAGTTTTTCATCTGGAAGGAACGCGACTTGCAACTGAAAGGTTCGCGCCGCCTGCGCATTCACTTCCTGCATTGTGGCCGCATCCATTGGGCTGGCGTATGTCTCGGTCAGCAGCGCCACTTCGCCGGCTACAGCTCTTGAAAGACGGCGCGTCACCGTGTCCCAATGCCTCTCGAAAAAAATATAGGTGACGATAGCCTGTAACACTACCACCGGGGCCACCACAATCAACAGCGACCGGCCAAAAAGCCCCTTCGGCAGAAGAATTTTTAAGGGCCAGCGCCCGGTTAATCTGGCCAAAGCACATATCCCTCTCCGCGAACGGTCTGCAGATAGCGGGGCGCGCGCGGGTCTGTTTCGAATTTGCGCCGCAACCGTGTGATCTGCACATCCACCGTGCGTTCCTGGGCTGCTCCGGTCTGCTCTGAAAGTTCTGTACGGCTGACCGGAATGCCAGGTTTGGCCGCCAGCAGACGTAACAGACTTAGCTCGCCAGGCGCCAAACGAATCAGTATGTCCCCGTTGCGCAGATCGCCACGCTCCAGATCAGCGGCCCATTCACCCAGACGGATTGTGCGTAGTAATGATTCCGGCGCCACCGCCGTCCGGCGCAGCAACGCCTGGATGCGCAACAGTAATTCTTTTGGCTCGAATGGTTTGCCCAGATAATCGTCAGCGCCCGCTTCAAGTCCCGCGATGCGCGCGGCGGTTTCCGATTGCGCGGAGAGCAGCAGCACCGGCATTCCGGATCGTCCGCGCAAAAATTGCGTCAATGTCAGGCCGCTTTCTCCCGGCATCATCACGTCCAGCACGGTCAGATCAAAGGCCAGCCCATCCATACGCGCACGCGCTTCATTGGCGCTGGCGGCCAGAGTGACCCGGTAGCCATGCTCCATCAAAAATTTTTGCAAGAGCTTGCGCAGGCGGGTGTCATCATCAACCACCAGAATATGTGGCGCGTCGGCTTCTGTTTCCATTATTGAGCTGTTCATGGGCAATCAGCTGTGTTTGATCATATCAAGAATGGTTTTGCGATGCTCTTCATTGATCAGATGTTCTAGCACCTGCAAATAGCCGACCACCGCTTCAGGTCCGGCGGCCTCAAAAGCCCGGCGGACACGGTCCTCCTGCGGGGTGGAAAGATGCGCGCCGAACGCCTGTCCCTTATCCGTCAGGAACAATAATCTTTGGCGCTTGTCATGCTTGCCGGGGCGCTGCTCGACAAAGCCCTGTTTGAGCAACTGTTTCAGCACCCTTCCCAGGCTTTGTTTGGTAATGCGTAATATGCTCAGTAACTGGGCGACATTTATACCGGGATAGGCGCCGACAAAATGCAATATCCGGTGGTGGGCGCGGCCATAGCCGGAACGCGCCAGAATGACATCCGGATCGCTGGTAAAGTCGCGATAGGCGAAAAACAGCAGCTCGATAGCCTCACCGATTTTGGCAGATTCGCTGGCATTGGTCGTCGCTCTATCTGACGCTAAAATATTTATGTCAGCCATATTGACATATTTCGCACACTTTGTTACATTTGATCATGCTTATACGACATAATCGTTCGCAAGGTCGGAAAATCACTTGTTTTGACCCTGTGTTGGGGTGTAGCTGCTTTAGCTAAGGTTAGTCTGGACTGCAACTTACACCAATTCTCTAAAATGCGGAAATATGACGATGTCCACTGCTTCCTTTGATGATCGCGATGGGGTGATCTGGCTCAACGGAAAACTTGTGCCCTGGCGCGACGCCAAAATTCATGTGCTGACCCATGCGTTACATTATGCCGATAGCGTATTTGAAGGCGAGCGGGTTTATAGCGGCACGATTTTCAGATTGAAGGAACACACCGAACGGCTGTTCAAGTCGGCGCAATATCTGGATTTCAAAATTCCCTATGCGCCCGACCAGATTAACGCCGCCTGCATTGAAACCGTCAAGGCGCAGGGCTTTACCGACGCCTATGTGCGCCCCATCGCATGGCGTGGCAGCGAAATGATGGGCGTTTCCGCGCAGGCGGGCCGCATCAATGTCGCCATCGCGGTGTGGGAATGGCCGTCCTATTTTGATCCCGCCGAACGCGCGCGCGGCATTCGCATGGATATTTCGCGCTGGCGCAGGCCGTCGCCGGAAACCATCCCCTGTTTCGCCAAGGCGGCGGGCCTGTATATGATCTGTACACTGTCCAAGCATGAGGCGGAATCCAAAGGCTATGCCGATGCGCTGATGTATGATTATCGCGGCCTGGTGGCTGAAGCGACTGGCGCCAATGTGTTTTTCGTCAAGGACGGCAAGCTGCATACGCCCAAACCCGATTGCTTCCTCGACGGCATCACCCGCCAAAGCGTGATCAGCCTGGCCAAAACACGCCAGATCGATGTGATTGAGCGCGCCATCCAGCCCGAGGAAATGGGCAGCTTCGAACAATGCTTCATCACCGGCACGGCGGCCGAAGTAACGCCGGTGTCGGAAATCGGCCCGCACAAATTCACGCCGGGCCAGATTACCAACACGCTGATGGCCGATTATGACAGGCTAATCCGGGCGAAGTAGGGGGGCGATCAAGGAATCTGGAGATTTTTTTCCGTAATACAGAAAGTTCCCTGATCTCGCATTCCCAGATTGTGAGTACGCCCCATCCGGCGTCAGATAACGCTTCGCGTGCTTTGATGTCCCTTGACCGGTTGCGTTTGATTTTCGCCCGCCAGTAATCGCGGTTGGTCTTTGGCGTTCTTGCGCCCCGGCGGCAGTCATGACCGTGCCAGAAACAACCATTCACAAAAATAATTTTGCGCCGGGCCGGGAAAACCAGATCGGGTTTGCCAGGAAGCTCTTTGCGGTGCAGCCGGTAGCGATAGCCCATCGCATGGGTCAGACGCCGCACGGTCATTTCTGGTTTGGTGTTTTTGCTTTTCACCGCCTGCATGGTCCGGCTTCGTTCGAATGAAACGGATGTCACGGCGTTTATTTCCGTCTTATCGGCGTTGGCCGGGGAGAGGCCTTCTGAATGATGCCGGACCGCTCGACTGTAGTGGTTCGCACAATATCGGCCCCTCGATTTTCAACGGTGAACCGGACTGAGTTCAATTCATCATTATTTATGTTAAAGCACTCTGCAAAGGCTTTCAGTATTTGAACATCGTCGAGGCGATGCGGCTCAGGATTTGGGTTGTTACGCACGCTCGGTAGAGTGGATGGAAATAGATAAATGCACGGAGGTGTAACGAAATGCTGGCCAAGTGACGTGCGCCTGTCGATTGCAATGCCATTTATAACCGCATTGGGATCTAGCGCCCGTAAGGAAAGTTTAGGGCAAGGGCGATCCATCGTGCCGCAAACCCAATCCCACACTATCAATCCATCTACTTGCTTTTCCTTGTCAATTATTTCAGCGCTTAGGCGGGTGTGAATACCAGACCAAACATTTTTCTGTGGGTTCGAGCCTCTCTTGGGGCAAATGCTCCAGATAATAAATTCACGCGCATGCGAAGGCCTTTCAAAAATGGTCGTATTGTTTCCGTCTAAACATCCTTTTAACTCAATGACTGAAATCCAACCGTTCGGCATAGTGATTGTATAATCGTGCCGGTTCTTGCTCCCAGCAATCTCCCAACACTTAATGAATCCCCGATCCTCCATATGGTTAAGAACCAGGCGGACAAATGCTCTTTTATCACGCATTGTTGCAGCATTCTGACCCCGCAAACGCTCCACTGCTGCCGGTAAAATTCCGCTCTCATAGAATTCTTTTTCTGTTAGACCATGATCGCTGATGTTATGCGCCTCGATTTTCAGCGCTTCCGCAAAATCTGCAACTTTCTTTTGCAAGGCCTTGTCGTGGGCACAGGGTATAACGCTCATGCGGCCCGCCGTTCGCGGTTTATCTGATGCAAGAGTACCGGCTCAAAAATATGTTCAGCCAGATACCGCACCACAGGGACGGCAACGCCGTCGCCCGTCAGGTGATACGCTTCATTATAATTCGCGGGTAGGGCATATTCGTCTGGAAGCCCCATCAGGCGGGCTGTTTCTCGGCTTGAAATCAACCGCGATTTTACAGATTTTCCATCAACCATGATAATGAGCTGCCGACTGGAACCGCCTGCGGGGGTTCGTAAACATCCGGCAACATCATCAAACCTGATTTCAGCCCTTTGCACCTTGAAACCGTCCTCGTCAAAGCGCGTGCGTTTATAGACTGCCCCGGCCATCCTCCGCCCGGTGCGTTTTGCTTCAACTAACTTGGCAAGATTGACTTCGCTCATCATCGCAAGCAATTGCCTTGTTTCCGTTGCAGTATGCCAAGAGACACTTTCAGGCCTGTCTTCGATAAGGTCTGTGAACCGGGTATTGCGTTTGGCGGTTACAGGCAAGCTCCACCAAATCCAGTTATTCCGGGCTTTCGGCGGCAGTTTTTCATGTGCGGTTTTAAGCGTGTTCGTGTGCCATAAGCGCGATGGACCCGCGTCAATCAGTTCCTGTGGAATTTCGACATCATTGCGGATGGCCAAGATAAACAGCCGCGGGCGGGATTGGGGCAGGAATAGTGCCGCATCAATGATGACAGCGCCAAACCGGTATCCTGCCTGCACAAGCGCCGAGCAGATAGCGGAAAAATCCTTTCCTCCATGCGAGGTCAGCGTTCCGCAGACATTTTCTATGGCGATAATTCGGGGCGCGCGGCCTTTTTTTCCCAGCGTCACCATTAGTTCCTGGAACGGCCAGAACATTCCGGAGCGATCGCCTTTCAGTCCGGCTCCGCCTCCTGCAAGTGATAAGTCCTGACAGGGAAACGACGCCCAGGCCAGATCGCTCTGCCCTGGCAGGTCGTTTGGGTTCAAACTGCGAATGTCAGAAGTTTTAAGTATGCCGTCATCGCCCCAATTCTCGCGGTAGACACGGCTTTTTTTGTGATCAAAATCATTGGCGAACAGACACTGCCAATCGGGACCTAGCCCCATCCGCGCCATGCCGCCGCCTGCAAAAAATTCATAGAAGTTAAATTTGGTCATGAAATTGGCATGGGGTCCGGTTAGCGTTAAGTATCATTGTACACATTTTGTTCTATTCTCCAAAGATAATTTTTCTGTCTTATGTCCTCAAATATCGCTGATTCGGCACATCTTTTACTGTTCACCCCTTCCACCGCTCCGCCGCCGTGTCGTCGCTGTCTCGCGCCGCGACCCAGGTCTCGTCCGCGCCGTCGCTTTCCAGTTTCCAGAACGGGGCCTTGGTTTTCAGCCAGTCAACCAGAAATTCCGCCGCCTCGAATGCCGCCTGCCGGTGCGCGGAGGCGGTGACCACCGCCATGATCTGTTCGCCGGGCAGCAAGCGCCCATAGCGGTGAATGATCAGCGAGGCGCTGAGCGGCCAGCGCGCGCAGGCCTTCGCCTCAATCGCCGCCAATTGTTTTTCGGTCATGCCGGGATAATGTTCCAGCGTCATTTCAGCCACGCGCGCGCCATCCGACACATCGCGCACCAGACCGGTAAAACTGACCACGCCGCCAATATCGGTGCGGCCCCTGGTCAGTGCGGCAATTTCCGCCGCCAGATCAAAATCCTGCTGCTGAACCTTTATCATCTCAGCCTCCGGTCACGGGTGGGAAGAAGGCCACTTCATCGCCCTGTTTTATGGCCGCGTCAAAGCCCGCATGTTCCTGATTTACGGCCACGCGCAACGCATCAAGATCGGCGAACGCGAGCGCATAGCCCGGCCCGCGTGTGCGCAGCCACACGATCAGCGTGGTGACGTCTGTTACGTCACCCGGCGGCGTAATGTCTTCTGCGGCAATACCAATGCGGCTCCGTACCCAGGCGAAATATAAAAGCGTCATGGAAGCGGTTCTACGTGTGGATCACTGGCGTGGCGCAACCCGGCGCGCAAATAATCATAGCCCGTATATAGTGTCAGGATCGCTGCTATCCATAATCCATAGATCCCGATTTCATGGTTCATCGGCACAACCTTGTCCCCCGCCTCGCCCGCCAGCAAAAAGCCCAGCGCCAGCATCTGACCGGCGGTTTTCCATTTGGCAAGCCGGGAAACCGGAACGCTGACCTTTAACCCTGCCAGAAATTCACGCAGGCCAGACACCAGAAATTCCCTGCACAAAATAATTACGGCAGGAAGTACGGTAGGCCCATCTATGCGTTTTGAATAGACCAGCATGACAATGGCGGCGCCTACCAGCAGCTTGTCAGCGATCGGGTCCAGCATTGTGCCCAGGACCGACTGCTGCTGCATCGATCGCGCCAGGTAGCCGTCAAAAAAATCGGAAATGCCAGCGGTCACAAAAATTCCGAGCGCCAGCCAGTCGGCAAAATCCCCCGGAAAATAAAACGTCACCACCAGAAGCGGAATCAGCGCAATCCGACCATAGGTCAGTATATTGGGCAGGTTGCGCGGCATCGGACGAATCCTGAAGGTTGCAGATGCCGCCATCATACACAACAGACTGCGTTCAGCCTATCCATCATGGAAATGGGCGTAAATTTGTTTGGCCATGGCGGTGCTGATGCCCGGCACGGTTTCCAGATCGCTGAGCCCGGCCTGGGAAACTGCGCGGGCCGAGCCAAAATGATTGAGCAATGCGCGTTTGCGCCTGGGGCCAATGCCCGCCATTTCATCCAGCGGCGATGTGGTGGCGGCACGCGCGCGGCGGTCCCGATGTGCGCCAATGGCGAAGCGGTGCGCCTCGTCACGCAGCCGTTGCAGGAAATACAGCACCGGGTCTCGCGGCTCCAGGCTGCGAACCGGCTGGCCCGGCATGTGAAACTGCTCGCGCCCGGCATTGCGGTCGGGGCCTTTGGAAATCGCCACCAGCGGCACGGTGGTAATGTCCAGTTCCCTGAGCACATCGACGGCGATGGAAAGCTGCCCCGCACCGCCATCAATCAGCAACAGATCTGGCCAAACGCCATTCTCTTCGCGCAGCAGCCGTTGAAACCGGCGGGTCAGCACTTCGCGCAGCATGGCGTAATCATCGCCAGGGGTCAGCTCGGTGTTGCGCATATTGAATTTGCGGTATTGGCCTTTCTCAAAGCCCAGCGGCCCCGCGACAATCATCGCGCCCACCGCGTTACTGCCCTGAATATGACTATTGTCATAGACTTCGATACGCTGCGGCGGCGCATCCAGACCAAATGCCGCCGCCACGCCTTCCAGCAGTTTTGTCTGCGATGCGGATTCCGCAAGTCTGCGGTCCAGCGCCTCGCGGGCGTTTTTCAGGGCATGCTGCACCATTTCGAACTTTTCGCCGCGTTTGGGAACGGCAATCTCGACCCGGCGCTCTGATCGCAGCGTGAGTGCATCGCTGATCAGCGCCATGCCATCGACGGCATGCGACAGCAGCAACAGGTTTGGCGCAGGTTTATTGTCATAAAATTGCACAATGAACGGGCCCAGAATCTCTTCCGCACTCAGCGATTTATCGGCGCGTGGAAAATAGGCGCGGTTGCCCCAGTTTTGCCCGGCGCGAAAAAAGAACACCTGGACGCAGGTTTGCCCGCCGTCCTGATAGGCGGCGAACACATCCGCCTCCAGCAGACCCTGCGGATTGATGCCCTGATGCGCCTGCACCGCACTCATGGCGCGGATACGGTCGCGGAAGGTGGCGGCGCGTTCAAAATCCATCGCCTCGGAGGCCTGTTCCATCGCGGCGGTCAGTCCGGCGCGCACCTCGGCGCCGCCGCCCGCCAGAAAGTCCCGCGCCTGCACCACCAGCCCGGCATAAGCGGGGCCATCTATAAAGCCGACACAGGGCGCGCTGCACCGCTTGATCTGGTGCAGCAAACAGGGCCGGGTACGGTTGGCAAACACCGCATCGGTGCAGGAACGCAGCAAAAACGCCTTCTGCATGGTGTTGAGGGTGCGGCTGACGGCGCCCGCATTGGCGAACGGCCCGAAATATTCGCCCGCCCGGCTGCGCGCGCCGCGATGCTTGTCCAGTTGCGGGAAATCATGGCCGCCGGTAATCAGAATATAGGGAAAGCTTTTATCGTCGCGCAGCAGCACATTGTAATAGGGCTTCAGCCGCTTGATCAGATTGGCTTCCAGCAGCAACGCCTCGGTTTCCGTCTCTGTGGTGATGAATTCCATGCTCGCGGTGGCCTGGATCATGCGGCCGATGCGCACCGTGTGGCCGGTCAGTTTGCTATAGCTGGCCACCCGCTTTTTCAGGCTGCGCGCCTTGCCGACATAGAGCACATCGCCCCTGGCGCCCAGCATGCGGTAAACGCCGGGCTTATAGGGCAGATGCCGCAGATAGTCCCGGATCACCTCCGGGCCTGTCGCAGGGGCGTTTTCTGCGACCAGTATGGGGTGCTCATCTTGCATTTACCAGGCTTTGGCCATCGTCCAAGGGGTTAGATATTACTATCCACGCAAGCTGTGGATAAACATGTGTGAAAACTTTTCACAAGAGCCGGAATCGCACGTAATCCTTAAGCATTCCTTAATTTGCCTATTTTTTAGGCAATTTATTAACCGTTTGATTTATATAAGGTCTTTAATCCGGCATCGGAGAGTTTTTACTAAAAGCTAATTAAACTGTCACAAAATTGCAGTTTTTGTCATGTTTTATCGCTCTGTGAACAAACTATTTTGCGGGGGCTATACCGGCGGCTTTCCAGAGTCAATAGAGCAATTTTTAATGCATCTGTTTTATCGAAATCCAGGCTTTCCGCGCTCAATTTCCACCCCAACGCTGGCGGCTTCGGCGATCACGGTCAGCTTTTCCACGCGGATGCGCGCCACAAGGATGCGGGCGTCTTCCAGACAGCGCCCGGCAATGCGTTCGGCCATGGTTTCGGCCAAATTTATATGGTCGGCCTCGACCAGCGCCTTTACCTTTTCGACAATATCTTCGTAACACACCACATTGGCCAGATCATCACCAGAATCCGGCGCCGTTTCCAGCACGGTCAGATCAATATTGATACGCACCCGCTGACGACGGCCTTTTTCATGTTTGTGTACGCCAATATGCGCATCCAGCAGCAGATCGCGGATAAATACATGCCGTACTTCGCGCGCCGCATCCGCCAGTCTTAGATGCACGACCCGGCTTGCGCCGTCCTCAGTGGGTTCAATCTGTGTCATCACCGCCGCCTAATCCTCCATGCCCGCCATGTCGGGCGTTTCCCATGCCAGATGCTGGCCGCCATCCAGCGCAATCATCTGGCCAGTCATGGAAGGCGAGGCCAGAATAAAGCGCACCGCCGCCGCAATTTCATCCAGCCCGGCGCCGCGTCCCAGAATGGTTGACCCCGCCTGACGCGCGAACTGCGCTGCGTCCTGGGTCTCATTGGGCAGGGTCGGGCCGGGGCCGATCGCATTGACGCGAATGCCGGGGGCCAGCGCCATGGCCATGGTTTGCGTCAAGGTCCATAACGCGCTCTTGCTGAGTGTATAGGAAATATAGCGCGGCGTCAGCCGCCATACCCGCTGATCCAGAATATTGATTATATTGCCCGACACGCCTTTGGGTAATTGTCGCGCAAACGCCTGGCAAAGCAGGGCAGGGGCCAGCAGGTTTACCCTCAGGGACCGCTCAAGGGAGGCGCGGGTAAAATCCGCCATCCGGTCATTTTCAAACAAAGAGGCATTGTTGACCAGGCAACCCAGCGGCCCCAGCGCCTCGCCCGCGCGCGCCATCAGCGTGTCGAGCGACTGCGCATCGCCAAGGTCCGCCTGCACGGCAACCGCCTCCCCCCCGGCTTCACGAATATCAGCCACCGTCGCCGCCGCGTCTTTTTCGGATGCACCATAATGCACCCCCACACGCCAGCCATCCGCCGCCAGCCCCAGCGCAATCGCCCGCCCAATACGCCGCGATGCGCCGGTTACGAGAGCGGATTTAGGTTGTTGTGATGTCATGGATGTCATAGGCACGGATCATACAGCCAGGTGGCGGTGTGGGGAAGGGGTGTGTG
>CAYGDL010000037.1:0-17491 GCA_964348545.1 uncultured Alphaproteobacteria bacterium
GACCGCAAAGCATTTCGCGCCGCCCGAACAGTGTGGCGCTGGAACCCGGCATGATTGTGTCCAACGAACCTGGCTATTACAAACAGGGCGCCTTTGGCATCCGCATTGAAAATCTGGTGCTGGTGACCGAACCGAAAATGATAGCGGGCGGCGAACGTGAAATGATGGGATTTGAATCGCTTACCCTGGCGCCGATTGATGTTCGCCTTGTGGCGCGCGCCCTGCTAAACGATGAAGAGGCGGAATGGCTGAACGCCTATCACGCCACAGTGCGTGAGACCCTGACGCCACTGGTGGACGCGCCAACCGCTACATGGCTGGCCAATGCGACGCGGACGATTTAACCCCCAATCAGCGCCAGCCATTCGTCTTCGCTAAGCACCTTCAGGCCAAGCTCATTGGCCTTTTTCAGTTTTGATCCCGCATCTGCGCCAGCAATGACATAATCCGTTTTAGCGGAAACCGAGCCCGCCACTTTCGCCCCCAGACTTTGCGCACGCGCCTTGGCTTCGTCGCGCGACATTTTTTCCATGGAACCGGTAAACACCACTGTCTTGCCTGCAACAGGCGAGGATGAGGCGGGCGCAACAAAATCCAGTACTGTTATGATTTTTAACAGCGCATCAATGGCCGTCATAATTCGTGCTTCGGAAAAATATTCGATTACGGACTTGGCCAATGTTTCACCAATGCCGTCGATCGCAAGCAATTCCCGGCGGGCGATGCTTTCCGGATCAGATGCCGCCGCCATCGCGCTTCGGAGACTATCAAACGAATGATAATGGCGCGCCAATAGCCGCGCATTGTTCTGCCCAACATGACGTATGCCCAGCGCATAAATAAACCGCTCCAGCGCTATTTCACGGCGCGCCCCGATGGCCTTGAACAGGTTAGAGGCTGATAATTCTCCCCACCCTTCCTGTTCCTGCAATTTCTTAACCTGCGTTGCATCGCGCGCCTGTAATGTAAAAATATCCGCAAAATCCCTGATCAATCCCTGATCGTAGAAAAATGCGATCTGCTTCTCACCCAGCCCCTCTATATCAAACGCATCGCGGCTAACGAAATGCCGCAGGCGCTCCACCACCTGGGCCGGACACAGCACGCGGTTACTGCAACGCCAAACAGCATCTTCCTTGCCGGTTTTCGCATCCATCTCACGCACAGCCTGACTGCCACAGGCCGGACATATAGTATTAAAAATATAGGGCGTTGAATCAGCAGGGCGCTTGTCCAGAATCACCGCAACAATCTGTGGAATCACATCCCCCGCACGCTGCACAATGACCGTGTCGCCGATACGCACATCCTTGCGTTTGATCTCGTCTTCATTGTGCAGGCTGGCGTTGGACACCACAACACCGCCAACGGTGACGGGCCGCAATTTCGCCACGGGCGTCAGCGCGCCGGTGCGGCCCACCTGAATTTCAATCGCCTCCAGCACAGTCTGCGCCAGTTCCGCCGGAAATTTATGGGCAATCGCCCAGCGTGGCGAATTCGCGCGAAATCCCAGGCGGTCCTGCAAATCCAGCCGGTCCACTTTGTACACCACACCATCAATGTCATAGCCAAGTGTGGCGCGGTTTTCCGCAAAATATTTATATGCCGCCAGCATCTCATCCGGGTTTTTACACAGCCGCATTGCCGGATTGGCCGGCAGCCCCCAATCATGGAACCGGCCGATCATATCCATCTGGGTTTTTGCGGGAAATTCGCTTATTTCACCCCAGGCATAGGCAAAAAACCGCAACGGCCGCTGCGCGGTAATGGCGGGATCAAGCTGGCGCAACGAACCCGCCGCCGCATTGCGCGGGTTCATAAAGACGGGTTTCGATTGCGCTTCCTGCCGCCGGTTCAGCTCGGCAAAATCCTCGTGCGAAATATAAACCTCACCGCGAATATCAATAATATCCGGTATGTCGCTGCCTGTTAGGCGCAAAGGGATGTCGCGCAATGTACGCAAATTTTCCGTGATGTTTTCACCCACCAAACCATCGCCCCGCGTCGCGCCGCCAACAAACACGCCGCTTTCATAGCGCAGCGTTGCGGAAACACCATCGATCTTGGGTTCTGCCGTACAGCATAATTCCGCATCCTGTTCCATAACCAGAAATCTGCGCACGCTGTCACAAAAATCAGTTACATCCGCATCGCTGAACGCATTATTGAGCGACAGCATGAGGCGCGTATGGGTACTTTTTTCAAAACCTTCCAGCGCCGCCGCGCCAACAGATCCAAATAATGGAAGGCCTGAAGATTGCGTGGCCGCCACAATTTCATCATAGCGTTGACGCAATGCATCATATTCTGCGTCGGAAATAATAGGCTGGTCCCGCTGATAATATAACTTGTTGTGTTTCGCAATTTCCTTATCAAGCCGCTTTAGCTCAGCTTTCGCTTGCATCTCGCTCAATTCCGAAACCGGAATTTTCTCAGCCCCCGTCACCGCCCTGCCCCGGCGGTCATCAAACTGTCTGCGGCGGCGCGCGCGGCGTCGGTTACTTCCGCGCCAGCCAGCATACGTGCAATTTCTTCGCGCCGCGCGGTGGCATCCAGCACTTCAACAGATGTCGTGGTGGCCGCGCCGCCTTTGGCTATTGTGCGTTTTTGCACCCGCCAATGCGTTGCGCCACGCGCCGCCACCTGTGGGGAATGCGTCACCACCAGCACCTGCGCAGCCGTCGCCAGCCGCGCCAGGCGGTCGCCTATCGCATCCGCCACCGCGCCGCCAACCGCGCTGTCCACTTCGTCAAATACCAGCGCGCGCCCCGTGGCGGATTTGGCCAGCACCATGCGCAATGCCAGCATGAAACGCGATAATTCTCCGCCCGATGCAATTTTGATCAGCGCGCCCGGATTGGCGCCCGGGTTCGTCGCCACCTGAAACTCCACCCGGTCAATGCCATCCTGGCCGCGTTCTGCCCCCGTCAACGGATTTATGGCCGTGTAGAAAATCGCCTTGTCGAGCTTTAGCGGTGCGAGTTCTTTTTTCACCGCCTTGTCGAGCCGCGCAGCACTTTGCAGGCGCGCCTCATGCAGGCGCGTGGCAATGGCGTCATAGGCGGCAAGGCTTGCCGTGTGCTGTTTTTCCAGTTCCTCCAGGCGCGAGGTTCCCGCATCAATCAGACTCAATTGCCCTGCAATCCGCGTTTGTAATTCCGGCAGCGCGTCTACGGTAACATGATGTTTGCGCGCTGCCGCCCGAAGCGCAAACAGACGCGCCTCGGAAGTTTCCAACTGGCGCGGATCAAATTCCATATTTGACAATGCCAGCTCCAGTTGCGCACGAGCCTCTATGGCATCTGATGTGGCGCTGGCCAGCGCGTCAAGCGCGGCGTCAAGCCGCCCGATCGATTTGTCCGCAATACGTTCCAGACGTCGCAGTGCAGAAGATAATAGCGCCTCGGCCCCGCCCCCATTCGTTGCCAAATCCCCCAACGCCGCATGCATTTCCTCAGTGAGCTTTTCCGAAGACATCATCAGGGCGCGCGCGGCTGCCAATTCGGCTTCCTCGCCGGGTTTGGGGGCAAGCGCTTCCAGTTCATTCAAAACATGGCGCAGATAATCTTCTTCTGTCTGGGCTTTTTCCAGATCGGCGCGTGCCTGAGACAATGCCTCAAGCGATTGCTGCATGTCACGATGCGCCGCACGGCACGATGCCAGATCAGCCCCATGATCGCCAAACGCATCCAGCAACGCGCGATGCCCGCTGATATTCAGCAATCCACGATCATCATTTTGCCCATGCACTTCGATCAACAGATCGCCTATGCTGCGCAACAATCCAATGCTGATCGCCTGGTCATTCACAAAGGCGCGGCTGCGGCCATCAGCACCTATGACACGGCGCAAAATCAGCCCATCTGACGTATCAATGCCCTGTTCAGACAGCAGGCTGATGGCGGGATGTGATTGGGTTACGGAAAATTCAGCGTTGGCGATGGCCTGGTCGCATCCCTTGCGGATCATGGCGCTGTCAGCGCGCGCGCCCGTCGCCAGGCCCAGCGCATCCAGCATGATGGATTTTCCCGCGCCCGTTTCGCCCGTCAATACCGTCAGGCCCGGCCCGATTTGAAGATCTAGCCGGTCAATCAAAACCAGATTGCGTATCGAAATGCCGACCAGCATTCATTTCATCTCTCTGGTTATGGCGCCTGAACTAGCTGATCCCGTTAAAGGCCTTGCTGATCCAGGATTTTTTGTTCTCAACGGGGCGGGCATCCTTACCGGTTAACAGGCTATAGCTATCCTGATACCAGTCACTGCCCGGATAATTGTGGCCCAGCACAGCGGCCGCCGATTGCGCCTCATCAATAATGCCCAGCGCCACATAGCATTCGGTCAGACGGTGCAGCGCTTCGGGAGCATGCGTCGTGGTTTGGAAATATTCAACCACCATGCGGAAACGGTTGATGGCAGCCAGATATTCATTCTGTTTCAGATAATACCGACCGATTTCCATTTCCTTGCCGGCCAGGTGATCATTCGTGAGATCAATCTTCAGGCGGGCGTCACGGGCGTAATCGCTGGTGGGAAAGCGGCGCTCGACCTCGGATAGCGAACGCAACGCCTCTGCGGTGATTTTTTGATCGCGCCCGACATCCGATATCTGCTCGTAATAGGAAACCGCAACCAGATAATAGGCGTAAACGACATCCCGATTGCCGGGGTGCAGCGAAATAAACCGCTGCGCCGCCAGAATGGCCTTGTCATATTCATTGATCTGGTAATTGGAATAGGCGGCCATCAACATGGAGCGGCGCGCCCATACCGAATAGGGATGCTGACGCTCCACCTCATCGAACTGTTCGGCGGCCTGGAAATAACGCCCCTTCTGCAATTCGGCCATGGCCGTATTGTAGATTTCCTCCACCGGGCGCTCAATATATTTGACTTCCTTGGCGCCAATACCGGCGCAGCCAGTCAAAATAATCGCCAAGCCCATAACCGTCAGCGCGCCCGAAACCCGGACTTTTAATCTGTCGAAAGCCACGTTTACTCCACTTATCCCATGAATTGCCTGATAGACACTGGCGTCCTAGCCTCTATCTAGCGCATTTGACGCCACAGAGCAGCAATCTTTTCGAGGGGGCAAGGGACACAGGATGGGATCAGAACGCGGCCCGTTCAACCCCGCGCGGCGCGTTTTAGAGGAAGCGGGCGTAATGGCGGCTCAGTCGCCCGCGCCTGCGGCCCGTCCACATATTCCCAGGCCTGGGGGCTGTTAAACAACGCCAGCAGCAATTTGTGATTCAAGCCATGACCGATGCGAAAGCCATCGAAGCGGCCCAGAATGGGCGCGCCCGCCAGATACAGATCGCCAATGGCGTCCAATATTTTATGACGCACAAACTCATCCGGAAAACGCAGGCCGCCGTCATTCAGAAGTCTGTCGCCATCCAGAACCAGGGCATTCTGCAACGAACCGCCACGCGCCAGACCTATGGATTTCAGGTGTTCAACTTCATGTAAAAACCCGAAGGTGCGCGCGGAAGCAATTTCAGTTTTGAACCTGCCCTGCTCCGCCTGATAGGTGTAGGATTGACGGCCAATTATTGCTGACGGAAAATCGATTTCTATGTCAAAAGCGCTACCGTCAAAAGGCGAAAGGCTGGCGCGCTTGCCATCTTCTTCCACACTGATGGTTTCCAGTACGCGAATGTAGCGGCGATGTTCCGCAAGCCGGGCGACGCCCGCGCATTCCAGCAGCATGACAAACGGCACAGAGCTGCCATCAAGCACCGGCAATTCCGGTCCGTCCAGATCAACGCGGGCATTATCAATGCCACATCCGGCAAATGCGGCCATCAGATGTTCAACGGTCGCAACCGAAACACCCGCTGCATTTGTCAGTGTACTGCCCAATTGGGTATTGCTGATATGACTGAAATGCGCCCGTACCGTGATGCTGTCATCATCCGGACATTTGGCGTCACGCAAACTGGCGTCGAGCAGATCGGTACGCCGGAAGATGATCCCGGTTCCAGCTTCCGCTGGATACATGGTAAAACGCACCTGCTGGCCTGAATGCAGGCCAATGCCCGCACATCCAATACGATTGCGCAAACTTGTCTGAAAAATTCCAGCCTCGTCCTGCCTCTGAATACGCAAAGGCGGAAAATCCACTGCGCCGCGCCGTCCTTCGCTCACTCTACACCCCTATTTCGCCATCTGCCGCATAACTCAATAAACGCCTTGGCAAAAACGAATCACTTTCCCACTAATGGCAGTGCATAGGTATCAATTGACCCAACCAAGCTCAAATCACTCTTTATTACTCTTTATTACTCTTTGTTACAGATAGATCAGTGGCTTATGGCCGCTTTCATCCCATTCCGGATAAGCTTCCGGCTTGGGATGAATCTGCACCTGGTTTTAGTTGGCGGTCCTGCGCAAAAAAGCCGGAATATCCAACTCGCTGGCGCTGGCTTCGGCGGGTGAAGGTTTACTGGAAGATTCCATCCTTGGCGCCATCGCTTTGTCATGAAACCCGCCCGTGTTTGACTTTGCCTGCCGCGCAGAATTCTGGACTGGCTCATTACGCGCAGTTTTGCGGCCAAACCATCCCATTCTGGTCAACAGGTTAGAGGTTTGGCGACCGACCGTTTCCTGGCGTTGCGGAATGATCGTTTCACGCGTTGCAATGATTGGCGACCTCATCACCGGCTGCGTGGCGCGCGGCGCAATGAAGGCATCCGCAGACATGGAATTGCCCAACGGATCAACAGGATCGGAAGCGCCAAAGGACAGTGGCGTTTGAGACACAATAACAGCCTCCTCTTCCTCCTCTGTCAAAAGCAGCGCAGATTCGTCAGCGACCGCAGCGATGACGGGCGAAGCCGGAACTTCAGGGCTGGGCAGTGCAGTTTGCTCAGATTTTACCGGCGTTGCGCTGGTGTCGGGCGCAATCGCTGCGACAGCCTCAGGCGTTAACTGGCGTTGCGCCTTTTCGCTGCGCACTCCCGTGGCCACAACCGATACCCGCATTTTGCCTTCGAGCGTTGGATCAAATGTTGATCCGACAATGATATTGGCGTCCGGATCAACTTCGGCGCGCACCCGGTTGGCGGCTTCATCAACCTCATACAGCGTCAAATCTGACCCGCCAATAATGTTGATCAGAACCCCCTTTGCGCCGGTCATTGAGACATCTTCCAGCAATGGGTTGGAAATCGCGGCCTCGGCGGCGTCATTCGCGCGGGTTTCACCCGAAGCTTCGCCTGTACCCATCATGGCGGTACCCGCCCCGCCCATCACGGCGCGCACATCGGCAAAGTCCAGATTGATCAGCCCGGGCGCGACCATCAGATCGGTTATGCCGCCAACGCCGGAAAACAGCACCTGATCCGCCATGGCGAAGGCTTCTGCAAATGTTGTCTTGGCATTGGCTACGCGGAACAGATTCTGATTTGGAATGACCAGCAATGTATCGACAAATTTTTCCAGCTCCGCCAGCCCCTGCTCGGCAATGCGCATGCGCCTGCTGCCTTCAAACTGAAACGGCTTGGTGACCACGGCAACCGTCAGAATACCCATGTCGCGGGCGGCCTTGGCAATGACGGGGGCGGCCCCGGTTCCCGTTCCGCCACCCATGCCAGCGGTGACAAACACCATATGCGCGCCCGACAGGTGATCGCAGATTTCCTGCATGGCTTCTTCGGCGGCGGCGCAGCCAACTTCCGGATGCGATCCCGCGCCCAGCCCCTGGGTCGCGCTTTCGCCCATCTGAATACGCCGCTGCGCCCTGGATTGCGAAAGCGCCTGCGCATCGGTATTGGCGACGACGAATTCGACCCCTTCCAACCCGCTTTCGATCATATTGTTTACAGCGTTGCCGCCCGCACCACCCACGCCAAAGACCGTAATGCGTGGCTTCAGTTCATACATCTCGGGAACACTAAGGTTGATTGTCATGGTTTGCTCTCCTACACCTTACACTGATTTCACCGGCAGGCTTATGCCCGTAGCTCATTTTCAAAAATTCTCCCGCAACCATTGCCCGATCCGGGCAACGCGCCCGGTTGCGATTGCGGGGCCCGTTACCCCCATTACGTCGCCGGTTTCCAGAGGGCCGCTCATGGCGAACCCGATTAAACCTGCCACGGTCGAATATTCCGGCCCCTGCGAAGCGTCCGGCAAACCACGCAAGCGGATAGGTCTGCCCAGCCTGGTCTGGCTGTGCAGAATATCCGCCGTCAATTCACGCACCCCCGCAAGTTGACTGGCGCCGCCGGTCAGGACAACACGCCGTCCTGCGACTTCCTGCAACCCGCTCGCCGCCAGACGCTCGCGCACAAGTTCCAGTGTTTCTTCCAGCCGGGGCTGAATAATGCCGTTCAGGATTGAGCGCGGCACATGATTGGCCGTCTCGCGGTCTTCCTCGCCCAGGCGCGGCACGTCAATCATATCGCGCTCATCCGACGGGCTGACCGAGGCGCTGCCATACAGCGCCTTTATGCGTTCCGCCGTTGAATGACTGGTCGATAAACCAAGGGCGATGTCATTGGTGACATGAATGCCGCCGATCGGAACAATGTCGAGATGCACCATATTGCCACCGACAAATACCGCAATGGTGGTAAGCCCACCCCCCATATCAATGCAGGTGACGCCCAAATCCGTTTCATCCTCCACCAGACAGGCCAGCCCACTGGCGTAAGGGGAGGCAACCAGAGCGGCAACCTCCAGGTGACAACGCTCGACGCACAGCGCCAGGTTTCTGAGCGGCCCGGCCGTCGCCGTAACGAAATGCAAACTGGCCCCCAACCGGTCGCCAAACATTCCGCGCGGGTCCGATATGCCTTTGTGTCCATCGAGCGAATAACCAATCGGAATGGCGTGAATCAGCTCCCCTTCCAGATCACTGACCCGCATCTGGCCCTGGCGCAGAACTTTCTTGATGTCCTGCTCGCGCACTTCCGGGGTGGGGACGGCGATCTCGGAAGCGATCATGTAACTGGTTGGCTGGCCGCAACTGAGATTGACAATCACTTTGCGCACGGTTTCACGCGCCATCCGTTCAGCCATATCTACTGCGGCGCGAATGGAGCGTTCAGCGTCCGCCATGTTCACGATGGCGCCGGATTTCACGCCCTTGCTTTCGTGATGCCCCACGCCCAGAATGCGCGGTCGCTGCGCGTGACCGGAGCGATCAGATTCAACACGCGCGATCAGGCAACTGATCTGCGATGTGCCAATGTCCAGACCAGCGATGACGCCATTTTTTGCCGACTGCATGTTACCCGATACTCCAAACAGTTTTTTGCGTCGGCATCCGCGCCTCGCGCCCCGGCTCCGTGGTCTTGCGCACGGCACCCTGAGTCAGACGCACCACCACACGATTGGCAAGGCGCAGATCGACAAATTCAACATCACGTCCAAGCAGTCCGTTGCTTTCTTCATAGCGCGCCAGCTTGTGCCAGGCCGTCACCGCATCACGTTCAGGCAGTCGCACATCAATGCCATCCTTCAGGCGCAGGTTCCAGCGCCGTTCACCCACGCGAACCGCTGCGATAACCCGGCGTTGCAATTGCGGCTCGCTTGCCAGCAGCGCAATCAGTTCCGAGGCGGCTTTTGGCGCACCCTTGCCCACAATAAGCGGCAGATCGGAATATTCAGGCACATCTTTCTCTGTGATTTCCACACCGCCACGATCCACCAGCACCATCCTGGCATTGCGTTGCCATATTGCGACCGGATGACGCTCGATCAATTCAACATGCACCGCATTCGGCAGATTGCGCGAAACCCTGACTTCCTGCACCCAGGGCAGGGCCGCGATGCGGCTGTGCACTGCCCCAAGATCAATATGCAGAATTGAATCATTTTTTGAAATATTCAGTGCACTGATAAGTTCGCGTGGCTCTGTCTGAACCCGCCCCGCCACAGTGATGGAGCGGACACTGAACCCGGCGTCGCGCAGCACCTGACGCACCAGCGCGTCACCCTGGCCCCCGGCGCCTCTGGTATTCCCAATTCCCATAATCGCAAAAACAGCGCCGCCAATAAGCGCTACCCCCAGAATGGCGAAAAGCGCCGTGCGAAACGGTTTGCGAACAGCGGCCTTTGGTTGACGTGGTGCGTGATTCTGACGTTGCTGCTTCAGCGCGCGCATGAGGCGTCCTCCACAAGCCAACGGCACAGGCTGGCGAACGAAATTCCCAGATAAGCCGCCTGTTCCGGAACCAGCGAAGTGGGGGTCATGCCGGGCTGAGTATTTATTTCCAGAAGATACAGACCGTCACGTCCCGCAACCGTATCATCATAACGGAAATCCGCGCGGCTGACCCCACGGCAGCCAAGCAATTGATGCGCCGCCAGCGCCACCTGCATAGCGTGATCATAGACCAGCGCATCAATCTTGGCAGGGATGACATGACATGATCCGCCCGCAGCATATTTCGCTTCATAGTCATAGAATTTGGTTTCCGGCACAATTTCCGTAACCGCCAGCGCGCGGTCTCCCATGACGGCGACCGTTAATTCGTGGCCGGGAATATAGCGTTCCACCAGAACATTATCGCTAAACGCCCAATCATCGGCGGCGATTTGCAATGGCGGCGCATTATCACCCGGTCGCACGATAAAAACCCCGACACTGGAACCTTCTGTCACGGGCTTCACAACATAGGGCGGCGGCATCGGATGCTTGTCGCCAATGGCGTGGCGGTCCATCACCACACCTTCAGGGCAGGCAATGCCCGCATCATGAAACAAACGCTTGGCCATTGGCTTGTCCATCGCGGCGGCGGATGCGCGAACACCCGAATGCGTATAGGGAATACGCAACAATTCCAGCAGGCCCTGCACGCAGCCATCCTCGCCCCAGCGGCCATGCAACGCATTGAACACAACATCCGGTTTCAGCACGGTCAGGACATTGGCCAGGCTTTGGTCAGCATCCACTTCGCTGACCCGGTAGCCTTCGGCACGCAGGGCTTCGGCGCATTTGGCGCCAGAGACAAGACTGACTTCGCGTTCGGCGGACCAGCCGCCTTTCAATACCGCGACGTGACAGGCGCTATTCATGCCGCCGCCCCCGCTTCGCCGATAATTTGAATTTCCCAATGCAACACAATGCCGGAAGTTTCCAGAACCCGTGCGCGAACCTGTTCGCCCAACAGTTCCAGATCGTTTGCAGACGCCCCGCCGCAATTGATCAGGAAGTTGCAATGTTTCTCCGACACCATGGCGCCGCCCAGGCGCAGCCCCCGGCATCCCGCCGCATCGATCAATTCCCACGCCTTGCGCCCCATGGCCTTTGGGTCTTGCGGATTGGCGAAAGTACTGCCGCCCGTGCGCGCGCCAACCGGCTGATTTGCGCCACGCTCGGCGGCTATTTCCAACATACGGGCCGTGATCGCATCGCGATTGCCCGCACGGCCACGAACAGTGATCCGCGTCAGAATGACATCCGCCGGAATGGCGCTTTTGCGATATGCAAACGCCACATCCGCAAGTGAAAACGCAACATGCCCGCCGCTGCGGTCAATCCCTTCGGCCAGAACAAAAACATCTTTCATCTCACCGCCGAACGCGCCTGCATTCATCCGCGCGGCCCCACCCATCGCGCCAGGAATGCCGCGCAAAAATTCAAGACCTGTCAGACCGGCATCGCGCGCCGCCGACGCCACCTTCACATCCATCGTCGCAGCGCCCGCGGAAATCAGCCCGTCCGGTTGCATTTCAATATCGCTAAAGCCTGCCCCCAATCGCACAACGACCCCGCGAACCCCCCCGTCACGGATTAACAGATTTGATCCCGCGCCAATGACCGTGATGGCGATATCCCTGGGCAATGCAGACAGAAAGCCTGCCAGATCCTGCGCATCCTGTGGTTCAAACAGAATTTCGGCCGACCCGCCAACGCGAAACCAGCTCAGTTGCGCCAGATCGACTTGCGCATCCAGCCGGCCGCGCACCCGGGGCATCCGATCCAGCAATGTCGGGGTTTTGATGCGTCGCGCCATCATGCCGCACCTGCCTCAATTTTCGAAAACGGCGCATTTTTCGCCATTTCTTCCGGCAGCGCATTGGCCCATTGCGTAATATTTCCCGCGCCCAGACAGACCACCAGATCACCGGATTGCGCCTCGGACAGGATCAGCGCACATAATTGTTCCGGCCCATCCAGCGCCATTACCCGACGATGGCCATGGGCGCGCAACCCTTCGATCAGCGCATCCCTGTCAGCGCCCACTATCGGCTGTTCACCTGCGGCATATACCGGCGCCACAACAACAATATCGGCGTCATTGAAACAGGTGCAGAAATCCGAAAACAGATTGGCCAGCCTGGAATAGCGATGCGGTTGCACGACAGCGATCACCTTGCCGGTGCAGCTTTCGCGCGCCGCACGCAACACCGCCGCGATCTCAACCGGGTGGTGGCCATAATCATCTACGACGCCGATGCCGCCCCATTCGCCCGTGCGGGTAAAGCGGCGCTTGACCCCGGCGAAGGCCGCCAATGCGCGGCGCTGCACCCTGCGGTCGATTTTCAGTTCCCGCGCCACGGCAATCGCAGCAAGACTGTTGCGCACATTATGAATGCCGGGCATCGGCAATTTCATACCCTCCATGCGACTGGTCTTGCCGGTGATGCGATCAAAAAACTGCACATCGAATGTCCATATGTCGCCATCGACCCGAATATTCACCGCCCGCACCTCTGCCTGCGGGGACGTGCCATAGGTCACGCAGCGCCGGTCCCGCACTCGCCCAACCAGGGCCTGCACTTCGGGATGATCAATGCACACCACGGCGCAGCCATAGAACGGCACATTTTCGACAAAGGCGTCAAAGGCCCGGCGCAGCGCATCAAAATCATGATAGAAATCGAGATGTTCGGGATCGATATTCGTGACGATTGCAATGGTTGGCGGCAGCTTGGTGAAAGTGCCATCGGATTCGTCGGCCTCGACCACCATCCAGTCGCCCGCGCCCAATCGCGCATTGGTGCCATAGGCATTGACGATGCCGCCATTAATCACCGTTGGATCAAATTGCGCCGCATCCAGCAGGCACGCAACCAGGGATGTCGTCGTGGTCTTGCCATGCGTGCCCGCAACCGCGACACACCATTTCAGGCGCATCAGTTCCGCCAGCATTTCAGCGCGCCGCACCACCGGAAGCGCGCGCTCCCGCGCGGCAATCAGTTCAGGATTATCAGACTTGATCGCGCTGGATACGACCATTACCCGCGCCGCGCCCAGATTTTCCGCCGATTGTCCAATGGCCACCGGAATGCCAAGCTGGCGCAGGCGCGCAATATTACCGCCATCAGAACTGTCGGAACCCTGCACCTGATAGCCGAGATTATGCATCACCTCCGCAATGCCGCTCATCCCGATGCCGCCAATGCCCGCGAAATGAATCCAGCCAATATCCAGAGGAAGCCGTGTCATCATGACGCCACCCTCCGTGCCCGCAAGAAGGGAATCACCAAGCCGCCCCCGCCGCCGCCGCTTTTTGGATGCCCGGCCTTGCGCGGCGCCAGACGCTCCACCATATCCGCCAGCGTCCGGGTTGCTTCAGGACGGCCAAGCCCATGCGCCGCCTTGGCCGCGACACTTAGCTGTTGCGGATTACGCAATAAATTCTGCAACCGCTTGGCAAGCACCGAGGCGGTCAGTTCAGCCTCCGGCGCCAGCCAGGCCGCGCCCGCATCCACCAGCACCTGCGCATTCGCAAGCTGCTGCTGATCCGCATGATGGGGATAGGGAACCAATATCGCGGGCACCCCCGCCGCTGTCAGTTCACTAACCGTCGTCGCCCCGGATCGCGCGATAACCAGATGCGCCTGCGAAAGCTTTGCTGGCATATCGCGGATAAATTCCGTCAGTTCAACCTCAACATTGATCCGGTCATAGGCCCTGCGCACCAGTTCAATATCTGCGCTGCGGCATTGCTGCACGATGCGCAGCCGCGCCGATACGCCCGGGGGCAGCATGGCGATTGCAGCAGGCACCGTCTCGCCCAGAATCCTGGCCCCCTGACTGCCGCCAAAGACCAGAAGATTAAACGGCGTGTCCAGTGTCGGGGTGTCATATGGACGGCCATGGCAGGCTGCAATATCGGTGCGAACGGGGTTTCCTGTGACCGTCACCTTGACCTGATCAATGTCGCGCAGCCCCCGCAAACCTTCAACCGCCGCCGCAATGCCGGTTACGCGATGCGCCAGCAGGCGATTGACCCGGCCAAGCACCGCATTCTGTTCATGTATCGCTGTCGGCACACCCAGCCAGATCGCCGCCGCCATCGCCGGAAGAGCGGGATACCCACCAAAACCAATTACCAGAGCCGGGGGATGCTGGCGCAGCAGACGCAGGGCCTGCAACAGGCCTGCCCCCAGCGACGCACCGGCGCGCAGTTTGGACAATATATTACCGGAAGGATTTTGCGCCGAAACCACATGCACATTGATGCGGCCGAAAGAGGCGGCAAATGCGGCGCCGCGTTTGTCTGTGATTAATGTCACCACACGACCGCGCGCGCGCAATTCCTGGGCCAGCGCTTCAGCAGGGAACATATGCCCGCCCGTGCCGCCAGCCGCCAGTATGATTGGAGCGTCATAGGCATCACTCATGTCGCGCGCCCCACAGATGCACCGCCAATCGCGACCCCGGGACGTTTTCGCAGCAACGCCAGAATCATCCCCGCAGTCAATGACAGGGCCAGCAGGGATGAACCGCCATAACTGATGAAAGGCAGGGTCATGCCCTTTGAAGGCAGTAAATTCAGATTGACGGCCATATTAATGCTGGCCTGCAATCCAAATAGAAAGATCAGGCCAGAGGCGGCCAATTGCACAAAATGATCTTCCGCCACAAACGCACGCGCCAGACCGCGCAAAACGATAAATGCAAACAGCGCGACCAGAAGCAGGCAGGCGATCATGCCAAATTCCTCGCCAACAACGGCAAAAATATAATCGGTATGCGCGTCTGGCAGAATGCGTTTGACCGTGCCTTCGCCCGGACCACGCCCGAAAAGCCCCCCCTGCAGGAAGGCGTTAATGGCCGTCGTCACCTGAAAAGTATCGCCCGAAGCCGGATCAAGAAACCGGTCTATGCGGCTGGTGACATGCGGCACAAGCATATAGGCAAAAACCCCGCCCACAATGCCGGCCAACACCAGGCCGAGCAACAGAATCATGGACATGCCGGCGATAAAGAACATTGCGCCGATCACCACCGTCAGAAGGAATGCCTGGCCAAAATCCGGTTGCATGACCAGCATACCAGCAGACAAGGCCCAGGCGGAGAGGGCGATCAGATTTCCCGGAACGCCCGACCGGCGATTTTGTTCAGAAAACATCCAGGCCGCGAAAACGATCAGGGCAGGTTTCAGAAATTCCGAGGGTTGCAGGGACATGCCCGCAATAGACAGCCAGCGTTGCGCGCCATTGCGCTCCTCGCCAATCGTCAGGGTCAGCACCATCAACAGCAGCGCGAACGCAAGCAGCCCAACAGACAGGCGCTTGACGATGTTGGGCGAGGCCATCGACACGCCAAACAGCAAAATCAGGCCGAGTGGCAACATCATCAAATGCTTTTTGACGAAAAAATAACTGTCCATATTGATACGTTCCGCCACGGGCGGGCTGGCGGCGAGCGTCAACAAGGTGCCAACGACAATCAACACCCCAATAGCGCCCATAATCCAGCGATCCACGGTCCACCACCACTGGCCCAGGATGCTTGTATCGGTACGGGCAAAACTGCTCACGCTGCACTCCCGCTCATGGATCTGGCCGCATATTCAGCGACAAGCGCGCGAAACACATCGCCACGCGCCTCAAAATTCTCGAACTGATCGAACGATGCGCATGCCGGCGACAGAAGCACAACCGCCGCTTCCGCACCCGCCGTGTCTTTAGCCGAAGCCGCGACCGCATTCGCCATATCACCGCACATCTGATACGCCACCCGTCCCTGTAATGCCGTTGCAAAAGCCGGCGCCGCCTGTCCGATCAAATAGGCTTTGCGAATCCGTGGAAAAAAAGACGCGAGCGAATCAATTCCACCTGCTTTTGGCACACCACCAAGAATCACATAGACGCCGTCATAGCAAGCCAATGCCCGCGCCGTTGCATCCGCATTTGTTGCTTTTGAGTCATTGATGAAGCGAACACCTCTCACCTGACCCACTTCTTCCATGCGATGGGCAAGACCGGCAAAACTTTTAAGCCCCCGGACAATGTTTTCGCGCGAGATTCCAAGCGCCCGCGCCGCACCATAGGCCGACGCCGCATTTTGCCAGTTATGCGCCCCAGGCAGCCGCGCCAGCGGACGTAAATCCATCACCTGATCCGGTTCTGCGGACAGCGCATCCCACAATATCCCGTCCAGAACATAAATGCCGGGTGTTCGTGGGGCATGACCAATTGAAACCGGCACGGCGTTCACGCCATCAGCCTGCAATTTGTTGCAAACATTCCGGCTTTCCGGATCATCGACGCCGACAATCGCAACGCCTTTCGACGCCAGGCCATCAAATATCCGGCGTTTGGCCGCAACATAGCCCGCAAGGCTGCCATGGCGATCAATATGATCCGGCGTAATATTCAGCCAGACCACCACATCCGCCAGGTTCGGACCGGTAAGATCAAGCTGATAGGACGACATTTCCAGCACATACACGCCGCCCGGGGCAAGCATATCCAGATCAAGCGCCGCTGTGCCGATATTTCCGCCAATCTGAACCTGCAACCCGGCCTCGCGCGCCAGATGCCCGATTAAGGCTGTTGTCGTCGATTTGCCATTTGTGCCAGTGACCAGCGCCAGTTTTGTCGCCGGGAAACTTTCCCGCCTTGCCCGAAAGAACAACTCAATATCGCCAATGATCTCGCCGCCCGCTTTGCGCGCCGCCTGCACAACCGGATGCGGCGCTGGATGATGCAACGGTACGCCGGGGCTTAACACCAGTGCGGAAATCCCTGTCCAGTCCAGTTGCCCCGGATCAACCAGGCTAAGCATATCGCCTAATAGCGCCTGTGCCTCAGTGCGGCGGGTTTGCGCATCGTCCCACGCCACCACTTGCGCCCCACCCGCCAGCAAAGCGCGCGCAGCAGAAATTCCCGTTCGGGCAAGTCCAAAAACGGCGGTCTTTTTCCCCTTATAGGAATGTGATGTGATCATCCTTTATCTCAATTTCAGGGACGAAAGGCCAATCATCGCCAGCACCAGGGCGATGATCCAGAAGCGGATAACAATCGTGGATTCCGCCCATCCGCGTTTCTCAAAATGATGGTGGATCGGCGCCATCGCAAACACCCGCTTACCGGTCATTTTGAACGAAGCGACCTGCACGATCACTGACACCGCTTCAAGCACAAACAGCCCGCCAATAATCGCCAGCACGATTTCATGCTTGGTCACCACTGCAATGCCGCCAAGCGCGCCGCCAAGCGAAAGCGAACCGGTATCCCCCATCATGACCATCGCGGGTGGTGCGTTAAACCACAAAAACCCCAGCCCCGCCCCCACGAT
>CAYGDL010000038.1:0-17384 GCA_964348545.1 uncultured Alphaproteobacteria bacterium
ACGCGCCCGGCCGCTCACAGCCGCTGCCTGATTTGCGCCCCGGCGCGCCGGGCAGAGGATGCCGCCAATAAAACTGGCTCGGCTCTCCGGGCCGCCGGTACGGCTGCTCGACCACTACGAGCTAGGGAAGAACGAAATCGGCCTGGTTGAGTTACTGAAAATAGCCTGCGCGACGGAGGTGGAGGGGCTATTCAGTGCGGATGTGTTCGCCATGTAAGGACAACATGAGGGGCGACCCTTGGTAGGCGGTTATGCCTCCTTTCGTAGCTCCTCGCTGGCTCGGGATAGAACTTGTGAAATGGTGTCAGCCCATTCAATCGCATTGAAGTACAGACCGGGGTCTTTGATCTCGTTACCCTTTGAGTCTTTCCCCAGCCCGCCGCTAAGTACAGGGCCGCACCACATGCCACCAATCCCAAATGAATTGCTGTATTCAAAGGGATGCTCGATTAAGTGGTTTCGTACATTCGTTACTCCGCCATGAGCAATCTTCGCTGGCATCTTCGGTAGCCGCTTTCCTTGGAAACAAGCGTGATTTGCCAGAATGACCGATGTGGCCTTATGAGCTACCCAATAGAACGATTCAGTGAACAACCACATAACATCTATGTCTTGGCATGAAGCCTCGAAATGCTGGTCAGCATCAGGGTGCCTCCCCGCCACAGCAACCAAGACATTCATTGCAACGGCTAACTGGCGTTGCTCAATCGTTCCGGTGTTCCTAAGCAAGAATTCGCATTGCTTAACCCTCCGCTGCAACTCCCCCAATAATTGGATGTGCTCCGGTGCGCAGTGCGGCACAGCGAGCGAGCGATACTCGTCCATCGCTTGCAGCAGACGGGGTAGAGATTCGCCGAACAGCGTATCGAATGGTGATTTTGTGACTTCCAAGAGTCTCCCTTGCCGGAACTGTACCCCGTAGCGGGCGGCACAGCCAGCGAAAACTGCAAGGGTGCCGCATGGGGATTGGCGCGGGTACTGCCTTGCCTGTAGCGGCGCTGTGTGCAGCGTAGTCGCGGGGCTGCAACGCTGGCCCCTGCTGGTGTTGCAGGGTGTAGGCCTTACTTACCGAAGTGCTTACCGCTTTCCTGCGGTGCTTACGTTCTGCTTACCGCTCGGTTTTGTTCCCGGCTCCACTATTGTCGTTTCATGAATGGCGATGCAGTCTGTAACGCGATATTCACTGGATAAATTTTCAATCCATGATCTGACCAACATATCCGCACGATGGCAAACCGCCCATGGCGGGGTGTGACCTGTTCCCCGTCAGCACCTATGAGACAGATATGCTGTATTGCTCGACGGGCCGCCTCTGTCGTGGTGGCGCTCCCGTGTAAAATCTGTCCCATAGCGCGTCCTTCCATTGATGGCTGAATATTACACCATCAAATGCAGGGACTAAACACCTAGAAGAACAGAAACGCCCGGACCACCACGTTCTTGCGGCATGGCGCGTTGGCGGGCGCGGTAGGGTCGAAGCAGGCCGTATGGAATGACCAGCGTGAGACAGAGCCGTCGGTCACTGAGTCATAGCATTTGAGCATCGAAACCTCGGTGGGCTTCTGCTGGGGAAACCAGTACCACTCATGCTCAGGGCGGTAGGTGAAGCGGGTAGTCTCGCCGACGCGGTCGTCGTAGATCCGGTAGTTGGTGATATAGGGCTGGTCGGCGAAGGACGGCCAGGCGCAGAGCACGAAGGGAAACTGCTCGACTGTCTCCATCGGTTTGGCGAGATTGATCGACATGAACCGCCGCGACATCTTCCGGTCGGCCTCTTCCTCTGTGTAGTGCTGCTCACGGCCAAAATTTCGCAGATTTCGGGTGAGCAGCTCGCGGCAGCGCACGCGGCCGCTATTGTCGTTCAGGTCATTGTGCACAAGCGTGGCGTAACGGGACTGCACGCCGGGGTTCTTGTTGGCCTGGTCTTCCGTGCGGTCGCCCGTATAGTCCTTGTCGAAGATGTCGTGGTTGAAGACCAGCGCATCGGTCGCGTCCGGGAAGAAATCGAGGAGAAGCTTCTCGATCTCGGGGTAGAATACGCGCTCCACCTCCGCCGGATCGTAGAAGTTCACACATTCGGACTCCATGTGCGCAAGCGAGACACCTAGCCGGTCCATACATTCGGGGCTGTTCGGTGAGAGGCCCGGATAATATTCGCCGATGCGCCGCGCATCGCGCATCACCTGCGGAAACCAAAGATCCCGCCGCCGGTTGTCTTCCTCGTTCTTGCGCAGGACCTTCGCGACGCCTGCGCGCGCGGGGTCGCGCCAGACGGCATTGGACGGGACGATGGAGTAAGTCGGCTGCTCATAGACAGTATAGGGCAGCGGCAGCGCAAGGCCGCCTTCGGGGGCCTTGATGGCGTTGTTCCTTTGTATGTAGTCCATGCACTCGTCGTAAGTCCGGAACCCGGGGCCCCATTTGGTCTTGATCGGGGCTCCCCACGGGGTGGTGCTGATCATGTCGATCACGCGCTGACCCTCGCCTTCAGCGATTTGCGCAAGCGCATCCTCGAGCGCCGCGGCTGTTCCGCCGTCGCCCGTCCGGTCGTACGACATGTAGGACAGGCCGCCGTTCGCCGCGACGGCCGGCGGCTGCCCCGCAGTGCGCTGAAGTGGCGGCACATAGGCCGAAAAGGCTCTCTCCGGGCCTGCCGCAACATTGGGATTGGCGACGCCGAACTGGCTCATGGGGCACCTCCGATTATCAGGGCTCTACGGTGGCATAGAGAAAGCGGGCTTGCAAGATCATGATTCCCCGGCGGCCCGATCCGGTGGGGTATCAGTCCATGCGATCCAGCGTCGGCTGGCGTAGACGCCGCTTCGTCGTCGCAAAAGCCTTGAGATCGATGGCGAGCAGTTCTCTCGCCTTCTCCGCGACCGTTGAATCGAACCCCTCGCTCTCAACCGCAATATCCAGATAGCCAATACGTGCGGCGTCATCCGGTCCATATAGCCGGGCTAGCACCACGGCCGCCGTCACGGCGGTCGGTAAAAGACGAGCCAGCGCCAGCTCCACACCTGTCTGTCCTAGCGCAAGGCCGATCCCGACTTCATTGAGGCCGATGCGGAATGCCCCGCGCACACCGATTCTGACGTCGCCGGTCAAAAGCATCATTGCCCCGCCGGCCACGGCATGGCCGGTGCACGCGATTATCAAAGGTTGGGGCAGCGCATACAGGCGCGATAACAGCCGCATGCCCGCATGCTCCATGGCGGCGTTCTGCGCCACGTCGCCGCCTCGGATAACTTTCAGGTCAAATCCCCCGGACAACACGCCGGGCCGCCCTCGGATCACGACTACCCTGGCCTCTCTGGCGGCCCGATCCAATGCGGCATCGAGGGCTTGCGACATCGGGAGGGAGAGCGCATTGGCTTTTCCATCGTCCATGGTCAGCGTTGCGATTCCCTCATCGAGATCGAAGGAAACAAGTTCGGGCATCGAGATACTCCTGTGCTCGCGAGGTAACGCCGAATATGGCCCGCATGGGGAAAAACCAACCCCAAGGATCAAGGCGGCAGCGTAACACCTGGGTAACTGAGCATCAACAGGGGTCCGCAGGCTGATCAACAGTGTGAACCGCCCCGGGTTTACCGGAGGCTCCAACTCATGAGTAGATGGAGTCCTTATGAGCAAGACAACGAACAAGTTTGCACCGGAGGTTCGGGAACGGGCGCTCCATAACCGGCGCCCTGCGCATCGTGGCGGCCTGATCCACCACAGTGATCGCGGTAACCAATATGTCTCGATTAAATATACCGAACGACTGGCTGAAGCAGGCATTGAGCCATCCGTCGGCAGCGTTGGTGACAGCTATGACAACGCCTTGGCAGAGACGATCAACGGCCTCTATAAAGCAGAGGTGATCCACAGGTGCGGACCATGGCGATCCTTCGAGGCCGTCGAGTTCGCGACACTGGAATGGGTCGACTGGTTCAATCACAGGCGGTTGTTAGAGCCAATCGGCAACATCCCGCCTGCTGAGGCTAAAAAAAATTATTACGCCATGCTGGACGAAATCCCCATGACAGCCTAACTTAAACCATATGGCCTCCGGTAAACCCGGAGCGGTTCACTCTACTTATTGAGTGGCGAGGCGCTTCTGACGCCAGCCCCGCATATACTGCATGCCATGCTCAACCAGTGAATAAACCGCCGGAATGATCACCAGCGTAAGCAGAGTTGAACTGACCATGCCGCCGATCACCGCAACCGCCATTGGGGCGTTGGTGTCGGCCCCCGCGCCAATGCCTAATGCCGCCGGCAGCATCACGATGATGATGGTCATGGATGTCATCAACACCGGACGCAGGCGCACGGGACAGGCTTCAAGCAGGGACTCGTTGATGCCTTTTCCCTGCGCGCGCAACTGATTGGTAAGGTCTATCAGCAGGATCGAATTTTTAGCCACAAGCCCCATCAATAGCACCAGCCCGATAATCGAATAGATATTAAGCGACATGTTGAACAGCCATAGTGCGAACACGCCGCCAATCATCGCCAACGGCTGCGCGATCATGAGCACGAAGGGCTGAATAAAGGAATCGAACTGGCTGGCCAGCACCATGTAAACGAGAATAATCGCAATTCCAAAGGCCGTCGCCATATAGGAGGCCGTTCTGCCAAATTCGTCGGCCTGTCCGACCATCTGGATGGCGTATCCGGGCGGCAATATGCCTTCGGCCGCCGCCAGCACCAGGTTGACGCCGTCGCCCAGCGGAACGATGGGGGAACTGAAGAAATTTCCCGAATACCGCAGATCGAAACGGGTAACTGCTGCGGGACCGATTTCTTCCTTGACCGAAACAACCGTATCCAGGCGCACCAGCTCGCCGTCCCGCCCGCGCAAATAGATACGATGCAGGTCGTCCAGGGCGCGAAAGCTTTTTTCCTGGGCTTTCAGCCGTACGTCGTAGCGCTCGCCATCGCCGGGCAGATCATTGTACTTGGCGACGTCCACGCCGCCCGCCAGCACATTCACCGCCAGCGAAATATCCCGGGTTGAAAGTCCGGCATCGGCGGCGCGCGTCCGGTCAATGTCCAGCGTGAGTTGTGGCAGCTCAAGCTGCAAATCCAGATCCACCTGGCCCAGTTCAGGGATGGTCGCCAGTTTGTTCAGCAACCGGTGGCTCTGGATTGCGACGCCCGCAATATCGGGGCCCATCACGACGAACTGCAATGGCTCACCGCGTTGCCCGCCCGCCCCCGAAACGGGTGTCGGAAATGCCTTGACCCCCGGGTTTTGCGCCAGATCAGTGCGCAACCGGGCCAGAATTACCTGCAAATGGTCGTCTCTATCATCGGCCGGCTTCAGGGCCACAAAGATCGAGCCCTGATTGACCTGTCCGGTTTCACCGGTGCCGATCGTCGAGAAATAGCCGGCAACTTCGCGATGGCGCTTGAGGACGTTCTCGATCTCCGTCAGCCGCCCATTGGTATAGTCAAGACTGGCCCCAAGCGGCGTTTTGAAACCGATGAGAAAGGTGCTTTCATCCTCCTCCGGGAAAAACCCCTTGCCGATATTTCCGAAGAAATAACCGATCGGCAGAACCGAAACGATAGTGAGCGCCACCACCATCCAGCGGAACCGCAGCGAACTACCCACCAGATCGCGATAGATCTCCTCGACTCGCTGAAATCCGTTTTCCAGAAATTTATACACCGCCCCGTGCTGGGGGGTGACCTTGAGATAACGCGAGCACAGCATGGGGGTCAGCGTCAAAGAGACAAAAAGAGAAATCAGTACACCGCCGGTGACAACCACCGCGAACGAACTGAAAAACTGTCCCATGATGCCTTCCATGAAGATCACGGGGACAAAGATCGACACCAGCGTGAGCGTCGCCGCCATGACCGCGAAGACGACCTGGTTGGCGCCATGTAACGCCGCACTTTTGGGATCAGGATCGACCTCTTCGCGGTGCCGGTAGATGTTCTCCAGCACCACGATGGCGTCATCCACCACAATGCCGATCAGCAGCAACAGCGCCAGCATCGTCATGGTGTCGAAGCTGAACCCGGCAAAATACATCAGCGCCACCGAACCCATCAGAGAAACCGGTATCGACACCGCGATAATCGCCGTGGCGCGCAGGCTTCTGAGGAACAGCCAGACCACCAGCGCGGTAAGAAAAGCACCCAACACCAGATGTTCTTCCAGCGCGGACACCAGTTCTTCAATCAGATCCGCGTCATTGGACGCTATGTTCAGTTTCATCCCCGGCGGCAGTTGCGGGATAATGTCCTGCGCAAGGCGGCGTTCGACCTCCTGGATGATCGCCACGGCGTTTGAACCCGAAACCTTGACAATACCAAGGCCCACCGCCGGCTGATCATTGTAACGCGCCAGACGGCGATCATCCTCCAGGCCATCTTCGATTGTGGCGATATCCGCAAGCCGGATGGGCGCGCCCTTCCGATAGGAAACAATCAGCGCCTCAAGATCGGCGGGGGTATGAAATTCCAGATCCAGCTTGATCAGATTTTCGGCGCTGCCGCCCACCAGAAATCCGCCCGGCATCTGAAAATGCTCATTGGCGAAGGCCTGCAGCAGATCCTGCGTCGTGACGCCATAGGCATTCATCGTCTCGACATTCAGATTGACGCGAATGGTGCGATCGCGTTTGCCAGCGATACGCACTTCTCCCACGCCATCAATGTTTTCCAGCTGCTTCTTGATGACGATACGGGCGTACTGGTTAAGCTGCTGCAAGGTGCGGTCGCCCTCCAGGGTCAGCCACATTACAGGAATGGCGCCAAAAACAAGCTTGGCAACAACGGGCGGGTCGGCCTCGGTGGGCAGGTTGCGCAACACCTGGTTCACTTTCGACTGCACCTCGTTAAAGGCGACATCGATATCCTTGTCGATATTGAAAGTGATGCGTACGACCGACGCGCTGGGCGTCGAGGTGGACAGGATGTGCTCAATCCCGGGAACGCTGTTGATCCCGCTTTCCATAATGCTGGTTATGCTGGCGTCGATAATTTCCGGATTTGCGCCCGCCAGCGTGGTGGTAATGGAAATGATCGGAAACTCGATCTTGGGATAGCGATCAGAGCCGATCCGACCGAAGCTGATAATGCCGAACAGCACCAGAATAGCGCTGAGCATGAATGCCAGCACATGGCGATTAATCGATATTTCTGGCAAATTCATGGCTGGGAAACCATAACCGGCGCCCCGTCTGTCAGAAAACCCGCGCCATCCATCGCCACGATCTGTCCGGCGGCAAGACCGGAAAGAATCTCCACCTGCCCATCCTGGCGCAGACCAGTCCGGACCACCAGTTGTTTCGCCACCGTATCTTTGATCATATAGACGACTGTCCCCGCCGGGCGCAGGACGACGCTGCTTTGAGGTACGACGACAGCGTTCTCGCGCCGCGCCACCTGAACTTTTCCGGTCACGCTAGCGCCCGGCTCCCAGGGGCCGGGGTTGCGCACATCGACAATAACATGAATGGCGCGGTTTTCGCTGGTGATCAGCGAGCGAATTTCGGTGACTTCGCCCTCCACCGTGAGGTCCGGCGCGATCGGGCTAACCAGCCGGACCGGCAGACCTTTGCGCAATACGCCGCCCAAACTTTCGGGATATGGCAGCCGCACCTTCAAATATTCGCGCGACGTGAGATGAAAAAGCGGCATTCCAACCTGTACATAGTCGCCAACCGAGATTTTCCTGTCGTCCACGCGCCCGCTGACCGGGCTGACAATTTCTGATTTGACGATATTCCGGTCGGCCTGTTTCAGGCGGACCTGGGCGGAAACAGTCTGCGCCCTCAGGGCGTCAAACTCGGCCTGGGCGTCATCCAGCGCTGCCTGCGTGCCCGACTTTTGCCGCACCAGGGTTCGAAGGCGTCCCACCTTCAGTTCCTGGCCCCTGCTCAAAGCCTGAAGACGCCTGATATCGGCTTCCATCAGTTCCTTGGAGAGAATGAAATCCGTCTTGTCCATCGAAGCCAGAACCTGGCCTATTTCAACTTCCTGGCCCTCATCGGCGTGAATACCCGAAATGCGCCCACCGACCTCAGCCGCGATCATGGGGGCTGTCATTGCCTCCAACTGCCCCACCGAAGCTTCCAAAACTTCAATATTCGCAGTCTTTGCCGCTATGATTGTGACGGGTGTGGCGGGCGACGCCAAATCGTCTTTTGCATCCTGACTTCTCGCATTCTGGACAGTTACCGCGATAGCCGCCATGCACGCCATAAGCCCTACAACTTGCCTAAACATCTCACCCCATTCACTTTGCAGCGCAACCCGGTCACTGATAGGCCGGCCACCGATAGCTATATGCGCCGGGTGTCATTGATTCGCTTTCCGCGCAACGGGATCAAAGCGAATATGAAACCTTTGAGAAACTATACCGTTTAGTATAGATTATAAGAATATTTGGAAATAGCAATCGAGTTATGGCTGTGGCGCAGGCTCAAGAAAAACCGGACTTGCCGCAAAGAGAAGTCAAGCGCAAAGCCATTCTGACGGCGGCGGTTGAGGTGTTTCTCGGCGCCGGTTTCGGCCTGGCGTCCATGGACGCCATCGCGCAGCGCGCTGGCGTTTCAAAGGCGACCGTGTACAGCCATTTCGGGAACAAGCAAAAGCTGTTCGGCGCCATCATCAAGGCCCTGTGTCACGATCTGTTTACGCCATTGCAGACCTCGGAAACCGGGGCGAATAATCTGGAATTAACGCTGCGCAGGATAGCCGAGCATTTCCTCTGCCTGATCATGGATGCGCAGATCCTCGCGCTTTATCGCGTTGTCATTGCCGAGTCTTCCCGTTTTCCGGAATTCGCGCATATCTTCTACGAAAATGGCCCGGGACAAACGGCGGAAAACTTTGCGCCCTATCTTTGCGAACAGACGGAACTTGGCCATCTGGATATTGCCGACCCCCGGCGCGCCGCCGAGCAGTTTTTCAGTTTGCTGAGCGGGCACGTTCATACTCGTGCGCTGCTTGGCGTCGAGTCACACATTGAAGCCGCGGAGATGGACAAACATATCACGAGCGCCGTCGCAACCTTCCTGCGCGCCTACCGGCCACGTTCCTGAGTTGGCCGGACGCCAGGAGTTTTGAACAAAAGTGCAAGGTCCGCCATCTCGCGGTAAATGATTTGGACGGGGAAGCCGGTCCTTTGTGCCGGCGATGTTCATTCCCTCGCGCAGCAAATCAGTGTCGGAAATGTTTTCCCCGGCGCGGATGTCGCCGGTGGGTGGTGTCAGACTAATGCGAACCAGTCTCTGTTTGCCTAAACCGGTCGGGCCACAGGCTGCGCAGAGGCCACGCCACTCTGTGAGAGCTGCGGCGCGGTTGGCCTTGAAATTGTCCCGGCTGTGGAGGGCGCGCTCCTGATTGAAATGGTTATGAATGGAAGAATGGACGGCGGCGAATTTCTGTAAGGTTCGCATCCTGCGGAAGCGGAGCATGGCGCGTTCGCGCCGTCGAAACGGCTGATGTGAATTCTCTGCCCGGTTGTTGAGCCAACGACCGGTTTCGCGATTGTCATGCAGCCCAGGGTCCTTCAGCGCCGCGCCGCAGGACCGGAGCTTGCCGGTGACAAATATATGCGGACGGCCATGCCGTTTCAGAGCTTTCCTGAGGAATTTCAATGCGGCCTTGCGGTCCCGGCGCTTCGTCACAAGGGCTTCCAACACCTCGCCTTCGTGCTCGACAGCGCGCCAGAGGTAATGTGTGACGCCGTTGATCGTCACGAAGACCTCGTCGGGATGCCAGCGCCAATGGTGCAGGGACCGCATCCGCTCCCCCCGTTTTCGCCTGATCCCGGAGGCGAACATCGGGCCAAACCGGTTCCATCAGAACCGCACCGTTTCGTGACAAATGTCGATGCCGCGCTCGTGCAGCAGGTCTTCGACATTGCGGAGCGGCAAATGGAACCGCACATACATCATCATCGCCAGGCGGATGATTTCGGGCGGCGTCTTGAAGTAGCGAAAGGGGGAACGCTGGGGCATCCAGAGAGGCTACGCGACGACGCAGTCGGCATCAAGCCAAGTTCCTCTGACAGTGCCATTGCCGCTCTTCGCCTCCCGATTTTTACGGTGCCGCCAAATGTGCACCAGATAAGCGGTGTGGTCTATGAGAACGCTATCGGCAACCCACGGGTCCTTGAAAAGCAGTGGGCAAAGCCACACGAAGGGTAAAATATAACAACAACGCATATCCATGATGGATTAGGCTGCATCCAGATTGGCCGTCCATTTGATCATCCATGAGGAAACCAATGTCTGAAACCACCACACCCCGTATCATCCCTTCCGGTTTTGGCGCGCGCAGCACGGCGCTGGAGGTGGTATCGGGGATCGCACTGCATGGCCGCAACGCCATTGTCACCGGGGGCGCTGCCGGACTGGGGCTGGAAACATCGCGGGCGCTGGCCAGTGCCGGGGCGCAGGTTACACTGGCCGTTAGAAATCTGGAGCAGGGACGGGCGGCGGCAAGGTCTATCATGGACGAGTTTCCGCAGGCGGCGGTTGATGTGGCGCTGCTCGATCTGGGCGATCTGGCGCAGGTTCAGGCTTGTGCTGCCGCATGGAACGCCAGATCACAGGCGCTGGATATACTGATCAACAATGCCGCCATCATGGCCTGCCCGCTGACTCGCACCACACAGGGCTGGGAGGCGCAATTCGCGACCAATCACCTTGGCCATTTTGCACTGACCACATCATTACTGCCGTCGCTTTTGCGCGCGGCCGGCCAAACCGGCGACACCCGGGTGGTCGCGTTGAGTTCTGCAGGCCACAAACGTTCGGATGTGGTTTTTGACGACATTCATTTTGAACGGCGCGCCTACGATAAATGGAACGCCTATGGTCAGGCCAAAAGCGCCAACGCGCTGTTTGCTCTGGGCCTGCATCTGCGCTATGGCGGGCAGGGCGTCACGGCGAATGCGGTGCATCCCGGCGGCATCATAACGGGCCTGCAGAAATTTCTGCCGATGGAAGAAATGCGCGCCATGGGCTGGTTCAAGGAAGACGGCACGCCTATCGATCGCTTCAAGAACCCGCAGCAAGGGGCCTCCACCAGCATATGGGCGGCCACGGCGCTGGAACTGAAGGGCCGGGGCGGCCTGTATCTGGAAGACTGCCATCAGGCCGGGGCCGTTGACCCGTCCAATCGTCTGACTGGCTATTTCCCCTATATCGCCGATCCAGTAAGTGCGGAACGCCTGTGGACGGCTTCGGAAGCACTATTGCAAACTGCTTAGGCGCCGTCAGGCGTGGGATGGGTACGAAGATGGGTATAGCACTATACTATATCAATAACCAATTGTTATGATTGAGAAATATTTACATTAATGGCGGGCCATGCTCGATGATGATGAGCACTATGTCTACGCCATAGCCCTACGATAGCCTATTCGTTAGGGCGCGGCACATAGGCCAACGGGACGTGGAGAGAATTGATGAAGGACGAGGACAGAAGATTCATGGTCGACTGCGATAAATTGCCGGCACAATTTCCAACGCATCTTCATCCGGCCGAGTTTTGGGAGGCACTGGGTCGCGTGGTGGCAACCTTTGGATTTCTGGAGGAAATGCTAGGAAAGGCGATCTTCTCCTTTACCGCAACGCAACAGTATTCTGAGACGGAAATCCAAGCCGCCTACGGGAGGTGGCTGCCAACCTTGTATCGCGCGCTTTCCGATCCGCTGGGCGGCCTGATCGACAGCTATAAAAAAGCAGTGAGCGAAAATCAGAAAGCCACAATCAGCAACCCCGAAGAACTCATTGACCACCTGCGGAAAGCTTCCGTCATCCGCAACGTCCTGTGCCACGGATCATGGAACCGCCCCCCTGACGAACTGGGGCAATCGCTGCCGCTGTTTATCAACAGAAATAATGACATCTTTGAGACCTCAATTGATTTGGCGTATCTGAAGCAAGTGCAGCGGCACACGGCCGAGCTTGCTTGCGCTGTGATTAATACGGTTACACAAATGGGATATCGGTTTCCTGGATCAAACGGGCCGGGAAACCCGATCCTGTAATTGCAACGCGGGAGACAATGCTGCTGCTTGTCCGCCTTCGGCGGCGAAATTGCGTTCCAGCGTGCGAACGGCGGCATTTGGCGGATGGGGTGAGATTCGAACTCACGGAGGCCGTGAAGCCTCGCCGGTTTTCAAGACCGGTGCCTTAAACCACTCGGCCACCCATCCATCGCGTCTTGTCGTGCGCGGCCTTCATACATCGCAAGCCCCCCGTGGGCAAGCGTACTTGCGTCCGTCCCCGGCCCGTGGCACAAGCGATTCATAGGAAAATATGGAAGATTCGGGTATTGCAGGAATGTGCATGCGGCGCTTTGTTGGGCTAATTTCGCTGGTCCTGCTGGTATTGGCGGCATGTGCAGATGAACGCGCTGTGCAGGCCGGGGCGCCTGTTGCGCCGCGCCAGCATGATCGGATAGCAAAGCCTGCCACAGCGCCATCCCATCCGGGCTTTGCCAAATGGCTCTCTGAATTCAAGAAAGAGGCGGCGGCGCAGGGCATCCGCCCGGCCACCATTGAGGCGGCCCTGCGCGATGTGCAGCCGGTGGAAAAGGTGGTTTCGCGCGACCGTAATCAGGCGGAATTTACCCTGACATTTGCAACCTATCGTGACCGGGTATTGACGCCTGTGAATATTGCGGCCGGACAGCGAAAGCTGGCGCAGCATGGCCCGTTGCTGACGGCGGTTGGGGCAAAATATGGGGTACAGCCGCGTTTCATTGTCGCTATCTGGGGCATAGAAACCCGCTATGGCGCGGTAAAGCCGACCATGCCGGTAATGCCCGCGCTGGCCACGCTGGCCTATGACGGGCGCAGGTCGGCGTTCTTTCGCAATGAAATGATGCAGGCGCTGCGCATGCTGGATGCGGGATACGCCACGGCGCCCGATCTGATGGGATCCTGGGCGGGCGCCATGGGCCAGCCGCAATTCATGCCATCCAGCTACATGAAATTTGCGCAGGACTGGGACGGCGACGGCAGGCGCGATATCTGGAATAATCCCGGCGACGTGTTTGCATCTATCGCGCATTTTCTCGCCAGCAATGGCTGGTCGGACGCGCAGACATGGGGGCGTCAGGTGCAGCTTTCACCGGAAATTACGAACGCCTTGCCACAGATGCGGCGTTCGAGAAAATCCGGCTGCAAGGCGATGGATCAATTGAGCGTGCAGCGGTCACTCGCAGACTGGGGGGCAGGGGGGATGCGTAGCGCCGACGGCTCGCATCTGCCCGCTCGGAACTTGCAGGCCGCACTGGCGCTGCCGGAAACGCCAACCGGGTCGGCCTTTATTGTCTATGGCAATTACGAAGCCATTCTGCGCTATAATTGTGCGCATTATTATGCGCTGACAGTAGGCGCACTGGCGGATCAGATTGGAGATGGCTGATCGCATGCGTATGAAAACTTTTCTGGTATTGATGGGGGTAATGGCAATAGTGGCGCTGTCGGCCTGTGCGGGCAAGCCGCCGCCCAAAACCACGGGCGTCTACAAGGTTGGCCAGCCTTATAAGGTGGCGGGTGTGTGGTATTATCCCCGCGAACAGCCTGACTATGATGAAACCGGCATCGCGTCCTGGTATGGCCCGGATTTTCACGGCAAGCCCACGGCCAATGGCGAAACCTATGACATGAATGCGCTGACAGCGGCGCACAAAACATTGCCGATGCCCGTCACTGTGCGGGTGACCAATCTGGAAAATGGCCGGTCTATTCTGCTCAAGGTCAATGACCGGGGGCCGTTTGTAAACGGGCGCATCATTGATGTTTCGCGGCGCGGCGCGCAGTTGCTGGGCTTTTCCGGTCCGGGAACGGCCATGGTGCGGGTGCAGATGGCAGATGGCGGCGCGGGCGCTTTCGTTGCGTCAAAACCGCATACAAGCGCCGAAGAAAAGACGCTGGTTGCCGCCGCCCCCACGTCGGGCGTGAGTAGTCAGGTTTTGTCTGGCAGCGTTGCAGACCCCAAGACCAGATCGCAATCCGCCGTCAGGCCTCCGCCGTCGTCGCTTGCAAGCGACAGGGCGCCCACGGCAAGCTCCACGCAAACCGCAGAGCCGCAGGTGGAATTCCGTCCGGTCCCCGCAGTGCGCAACCTTTATGTACAGGTCGGTGCGTTTCGTGATCTGTTAAATGCAGAGCGTTTGCGCGGGCGGCTGTTACGGGCGGAGCCTGGTTTTCAGGTCAGCGCAAAGCTGATCGACGGAAAGTCTTTTTACCGGGTGCGCACGGGGCCACTGGCCTCGGTCGAAATCGCAGATGCGACATTGGCGCGGGTTATCGCAGCGGGGCAGTCTGGCGCACAGATTATAGTGGATTAACCGGCTTCAGGGGGCGGACATCGTGATGCGTAAATATATTTTTATAATCCTGTTGCTTGGTGTTGCTGGCGGCGTACGACAGGCCGCCGCCCAGGCAGTTTTTGAGTCGACCGCACGCGAGGCGATCCTGATGGACGCGGAAACCGGCACGGTGCTGTATGAAAAAAATGCCGACACGATGATGCACCCGGCTTCCATGAGCAAGCTCATGACGGTCGCCATGCTGTTTGACAGGCTGGCCGATGGCAGTGTGAAAATGGAGGACAGCTTTCCGGTTTCCGAAAGCGCGTGGCGCATTCAGGGATCAAAAATGTTTGTCGAATTGGGCGCGCGCATTCCCGTGTCAGATCTGTTGCGCGGCATTATCGTGCAATCCGGTAATGACGCCTGCATCGTGGTCGCCGAAGGCCTGGGCGGAGACGAGCATAATTTTGCCCGCATGATGACCGAACGGGCGCGTGAAATCGGTATGACGCATGCTGAATTTCGTAATTCATCGGGCTGGCCCGATCCCGAACATTTGATGACGGCGCGTGATCTGGCGACCCTGGCAGCCTATCTGGTCAATACGCACAAGCAATATTACAGCATTTTTTCCGAGATGGATTTTACCTGGCACGCCATCAAGCAGGGCAACCGTAACCCGCTGCTATATTCCTATCCGGGAGCGGACGGCCTGAAAACCGGGCATACGGAAGAAGCGGGTTATGGGCTTACCGGATCGGCGGTGCGAAACGGGCGGCGTTTGATTGTGGTGGTCACGGGACTGGAAAGCGACAAGCGCCGGGGCATCGAGGCCGAGCGTCTGCTGACGCTGGGCTTTAACGATTTTGAGACCTATACATTATTGAGCGCCAATCAGAAACTGGAGGATGCCGATGTCTGGCTCGGGGATGCAGACAAAATTCCGCTGGTCGCCGCCAGTGATATTCGCGTAACCCTGCCACGCGCGGCGCGTAAATCATTACAGGCCAAACTTGTTTATCAGACGCCGCTGGCGGCGCCGGTGGCGCAGGGGGCGCAAGTGGGGACTGTTACCTTCACGGCCACGGGCATGCAGCCGGTTACGGTTCCTGTCATAGCGGGCGGGGCGGCGGAAAAGCTGGGATTTTTTGGTAAAATTCCGGCGGCGTTCAACTATCTGTTATGGGGGGCGTCGAGCGGTTAATCCGTAGACGGATATAAATCATGCCCCCATCACCCGGAAAATTCATAACCCTTGAGGGCGGTGAGGGCACCGGTAAATCAACCCAGGCGCATTTGCTGCAATCTACTTTGCAGCAAAAGGGGCTGACGGTGGTGCTAACACGCGAACCCGGCGGCGCGCCGGGCGCGGAACTTATTCGTAAATTGCTGGTTGAAGGCGATGCGGATCGCTGGGACGCGATGAGCGAAGCCCTGCTGCTGTTTGCGGCCAGGCGTGCGCATCTGCGCGAAACCATTGTTCCGGCGTTGAACCGGGGTGCGTGGGTGGTCTGTGATCGCTTCACGGATTCGACCTTCGCCTATCAGGGCGATGCGGGTGGGCTTGGGCGCGCAACGATTGAGCGATTGGCGGCGATTGCGCTGGATGCAGACAGTCCTACGCCGGACGTAACGCTGATTTTGGATATTCCTGTCGGAACCGGGCTGGCGCGCGCATTGGCGCGTGGCGGGGCCGAAAACCGTTTTGAAAGTCTGGGTACGGATTTTCATCAGCGCCTGCGCGACAGCTTTTTGCAGATTGCCAAACGCGACCCGACGCGCTGTGTGCTGATTGATGCGGCGCCTGCGCCAGAGGCTGTTGCGGCTGCGATCATCGCGGCGCTGACGACGCGGCTTGGCGTTTGATGGGGCGCTGAATGGCAAAGCGCCCCGCAAATGACAGTGAGGAAGAAATTGAATCCGACCGTCTGGAAGGTTTTCCGCATCCCCGCAAAACACCTGATCTTGTTGGCCATCATGCAGCCCTGGCGCAGGTCGCCAATGCCATTGCGTCGGGCCGCATGCACCATGCCTGGCTGATTTCGGGCCCCATGGGAATTGGCAAGGCCACTCTGGCCTATCGGATGGCCCGCACATTGTTGAAATATGGGGTTGGGGTAAACGTGCCCGCCGACCTGGCGATGGCCGAGGACGATCAGGTCTCTCGTTGGGTCCAGGCATTGTCGCATCCGGATTTGCTACTATTGCGCAGGCAGGTCGATGACAAGGGCAAAATCCAGAATATTCTGTCCGTGGCTGTTGCGCGCCGGGCCATGGATTTCTTTGCGCTAAGCGCGGGAGAAGGGGGCTGGCGCGTCTGCATTGTGGATAGTGTTGATGATATGAACCTTTCTGCGGCCAACGCGCTGCTGAAAATTCTGGAAGAGCCGCCTGCAAAATCCGTGTTTCTGCTGATCAGTCATTCGCCAGGGCGGCTATTGCCAACCATTCGCTCGCGGTGCCACAAGCTGATACTCGGTCCACTTGGTGAAGCTGATCTGACGCGCGTGGTTTTGCATCATTATCCGGAAATGAACCGCGACGATCTGATGCTGAGCGCCAAACTGGCCGATGGCAGCCCCGGGCGCGCCCTGGCCATGATACGCGATAGCGGGCTTGATCAATTCCGTGAAATGATCCGGCTATTAATGGCGTTGCCCAAGCCGGATATTGCAGCGCTGCATGCCCTGGGGGATCGTCTGTCACGCGTAAATGAGGGGGCGAACTATGACATGATGACGGAGATGTTGAGCGCATGGCTGGCGCGCATGATCCGGGCCGGGGCCGCGGGGGCGTTGCCGGAGGATCGGGTGGCCGGTGAAGCGGCGTTGATCGAACGCCTGGTGGCCGCGGCCCCCCTTGATCAATGGACTCAGGTGTGGGAGAACATCAACAGTCTTTTGCGGCGCGCGGATAGCGTTAATCTCAGTCGCAAACAGGTGATTTTGAGCATTTTTTCACGGCTGGCGGAAACGGCGCAACACCGCTAGGCCCTGCAATCTGGAACACTGAACATTGGCGAAGCGTTTTTATATTACGACGGCGATATCCTATCCCAATGGGCCGCCGCATATTGGCCATGCCTATGAGGCGATAGC
>CAYGDL010000039.1:0-17137 GCA_964348545.1 uncultured Alphaproteobacteria bacterium
ATATGGTGCCGCGCATGTACAAGGACGTGGATGAAAAGCTATGGCCCGCCGCCGGGCGCTCGGTGTTGGCGCATCTGCTGCACATGGTCGAAACCGGCCGCGCCACATGCGCGGGCGCACCGGGGCCGGATTCGGTTTACAAGGCGGGGTGACTATTGCGCCGTAACCCCGCCATCGACGACCAGTTCTGATCCAGTCATGAAGGCGGCATCGTCCGACGCCAGAAATGCAATCCCGTTGGCGATATCCATGGGTACGCCGATGCGGCCGATGGGATGCCAGGAAATCAGGGCGTCACGCACCGCATTATTCGCCGCCGTGCCACCCGGCCCCGCCATTTGCGCGATCACGTCGCGCCCCATATCCGTATCAATCAATCCCGGATGAATGGAATTGACGCGAATACGGTAGGGCGCAAATTCAATGGCGCAGGCCTTGGTGTAAATCCGCACGCCGCCCTTGCTCATGCAATAGGGCGCGCCGCTGGCCGAACCGACCAGCCCGGCCACCGATGAAAGATTGACAATCGCACAACCCACAGAAGCTTTGGCGGCGCATTCCTTCAATACCGGCAGGGCGCTTTTAGTGCCCAGAAACACCCCGTCCAGATTGACCGCCGTCATCTGCCGCCAATCGGCAAGCGTGGTTTCCTCGGTCGTTTGCCGTCTGAATATGCCCGCATTGTTGACCAGAATATGCAGCCCGCCAAATTTTTCCGCCGCGAATTTCACGGCTGCCTTCCAACTGTCTTCGCTGGTGACATCCAGATGCACAAAGGCCGCAGACGCGCCAATTTCCGCCGCCGTCCGCTGGCCAACTTCATCCAGAATATCGGCGATGACGACCTTCGCCCCGCCTGCCGCCAGAACCTTCGCCGTTTCCGCACCCAGTCCACGCGCCGATCCTGAAATCAGCGCGACTTTTCCATCTACTCTGTTCATTTCCAACTCCTATTGCGCGGTCCAGCCGCCATCAACGACCAGTTCGGATCCCGTCATAAACGCCGAATCGTCCGATGCCAGAAACACGATGCCATTGGCGATGTCTTTGGGTTCGCCAATGCGGCCGATCGGGTGGCTTTGCACGAACATGTCGCGCACCGCATTGTCGGAACCCATGACGCCGCTCATTTCCTTGACCACCTGTTTGGCCATGTCGGTTTCGATCAGGCCGGGATGGATGGAGTTGACGCGGATGCGATGCGGCGCAAATTCCATGGCGCAGGCCTTGGTGTAAATCCGCACGCCGCCTTTGGACATATGATAGGCGGTGAAATTGGCGATGCCGATAATGCCGGCAATCGATGACAGATTGATAATCGATCCGCCCACCGGGGCCTTGGCGGCGCGCGCCTTCAGATGCGGCAGCGCGGTTTTGGTGCCCAGAAAAACCCCATCCAGATTGACCGAGGTCATGCGCTGCCAGTCGGCCAGGGTCATGTCTTCGGTGCTTTTCATGAAGAAAATCCCGGCATTGTTGACCAGCACATCGAGGCCGCCAAATTTATCGACGCCCGCCTTGATTGCCGCCTGCCAGCTTTCTTCCTGGGTCACATCCAGATGGGTATAGAGCGCCTTGCCGCCATTGCTGTTGATTTGCGCGGCGGTATTATTACCGACATCATCCAGCAGATCGCCGATAATCACGCTGGCCCCGCAAGCCGCCATCATGCGCGCGGTTTCAGCGCCCAGTCCGCGCGCGCCGCCCGAAATAAATGCGATTTTTCCATCCATCCTGTTCATGTTCGTTCTTCCATTTATGTTATATTTTATTGCGCCAGATAGCCGCCATCGACCACCACTTCTGTGCCGGTCATGAAAGCTGAATCGTCCGAGGCCAGAAAACGCACCGCATGGGCGATGTCCTGTTCTTCGCCCAACCGGCCCAGCGGATGGCGTGACACCACATCATCGACAAATTTCTGAAAGCCGCCTTCCTGGCGCTGGTTCATTGCCTGTTCGCCCGCGCGCAGCAGCGGCGTGTTGATAAAGCCCGGATGCACCGAATTGACACGGATTTTTGCGGGCGCCAGCTCGATGGCCGCAGCCTTGGTCATCAGCCGCACACCGCCCTTGCTGGCGCAATAGGCCGCCGAGCGCGCCCCGCCGATAAAGCCCATGATCGAGGAAATCGAAATAATCGATCCGCCGCCCGGCCACATATGCGCGCGCGATTTCATGGAAGGAATGACATGTTTCATGCCCAGAAACACCCCATCCAGATTGATCGACATCAGCCGACGCCAGCTATCCAGGCTCAAATCCTCCAGCGGTTTTGCAGCGCCCGCAATACCCGCATTGTTCAGCAGAATATCCACGCCGCCATAGGATTGAACAGCGAATTTCACCGCCGCTGCCCATTGCTCTTCCTGCGCCACGTCATGCTTGAAAAATTTGGCTTCGCCGCCCGCCTTTTTGATGGCGGCGAGCGTGACCTGCGCTTCGTCCTCGCGCAGATCGGTGATCACCACCTTGGCGCCCGCCTCGGCCAGCTTCTGCGCCGACATGCCGCCAATGCCGCGCGCCCCGCCGCTGATAATTGCTACTTTTCCATCGACCCGGTTCATGTTTTTTCTCTCCCCTTTGTCCTCCGAAGCTTTAGCGAAGGAGGATGTTCTGTTTTGATTTATTGATTTCTATTGTGCGGTATAGCCGCCATCCACCACAATTTCGGTGCCGGTGATGAAGGCGGAATCATCCGACGCCAGAAACCGCACGGCATGGGCGATATCCTGTTCCTCGCCCAGATGGCCCAGCGGGTGGCGCGACACGGCGTCATCCAGAAAGCGCTGACCTCTGCCCGGCGCGCTATTGTTCATCGCTTCGGCCCCGCTGCGCAGCAGCGGCGTATTAATGAAGCCCGGATGAATCGAGTTAACCCGGATTTTTGCAGGCGCCAATTCCAGCGCCGCCGCCTTGGTCATCAGCCGCACACCGCCCTTGCTGGCGCAATAGGCGATCTGGCGCGCGCCGCCAACCAGCCCCATGATCGAGGAAATCGAGATGATCGAACAGCCGCCCGGCCATAGATGCGCGCGGGCTTTCATGGCCGGAATGGCGTGTTTCATGCCCAGAAACACCCCGTCCAGATTGATCGACATCAGATGCCGCCAGCCATCCAGGCTCAATTCCTCCAGCGGCCGGGATGAGCCGCCAATGCCCGCATTGTTCAGCAGCACATCCAGTCCGCCATAGGTATCGGTGGTGAATTTCACCGCCGCCGCCCATTGCGCTTCATCGGCCACGTCATGCTTGAAAAACTTTGCGTCGCCGCCAGCAGATTTTATCGCGGCCAGCGTCACCGCCGCTTCGTCCTCACGCAGATCGGTGATCACGACTTTGGCGCCCGCTTCGGCCAGCTTGCGCGCCGACATGCCGCCCAGTCCGCGCGCTCCACCGCTGATCAGCGCGACTTTTCCATCCACCCGGTTCATGTTCGCCTCCTATTGCGCGGTATAGCCGCCATCCACCACAATTTCGGTGCCGGTGATGAAGGCGGAATCATCCGACGCCAGAAACCGCACGGCATGGGCGATATCCTGTTCCTCGCCCAGCCGGCCAATGGGATGGCGCGACACGGCGTCATCGATAAAGCGCTGAAACGCCCCTTCGGAGCGCGCATTCATCACCGCTTCGCCCATGCGCAGGCCGGGCGTATTGATAAAGCCCGGATGCACCGAATTGACACGGATTTTGGCGGGCGCCAGTTCAATGGCCGCCGCTTTGGTCAGCAGCCGCACACCGCCCTTGCTGGCGCAATAGGCCGCCGCGCGGTTGCCGCCAATAAGCCCCATGATCGAGGAAATCGAAATGATCGAACAGCCGCCCGGCCATAGATGCGCGCGCGCCTTCATAGGCGGGATGGCGTATTTGAAGCCCAGAAACACCCCGTCCAGATTGATCGACATCAGATGCCGCCAGGCGTCCAGACTTAAATCCTCCAGCGGTTTTGCCGCGCCGCCGACGCCCGCATTGTTCAGCAGCACATCCAGCCCGCCATAGGTGTCGACGGTGAATTTCACCGCCGCCGCCCATTGTTCCTCATTGGCGACATCATGTTTGAAAAACGAAGCTTCGCCCCCGGCGGATTTAATCGCGTCCAGGGTTTTGGCGGCGTCTTTTTCACGCAGATCGGTGATCACGACTTTCGCGCCCGCTTCGGCCAGTTTTTGCGCCGACATACCGCCCAGCCCGCGCGCGCCACCTGTCATCAGCGCAATCTTTCCATCCACCCGGTTCATGATTTCTCTCTCCCTGTTGATCAGGTGATTTCAGTTTAGGTCCAGATACTCCGTCATTGCGAGGAGCGAAGCGACGCGGCAATCCAGAGTCTCACGGTAAGCCCTGTGTTTGTGACTCTGGATTGCCACGGCGCGTTCCGCGCCTCGCAATGACATGGAATAATTATCATTGCGCGACATAGCCGCCATCGACGACCACTTCAGAGCCAGTCATGAAAGAGGAATCATCCGAGGCGAGGAAGCACACCGCATTGGCGATATCCACCGGTACGCCCATGCGCCCGATCGGATGGCGCGCCGTGATCATATCCTTGATGACATTTTCACCCACACCCACACCCTTGCCCAGATCTTTCAGCGCGCTTTTCACCATGTCGGTTTCGGTGAAACCCGGATGCACGGAATTGACGCGGATTTTTTGAGGGGCCAGTTCCATTGCCGCCGCCTTGGTCAGCAGCCGAACCCCGCCCTTGGCCGCAATATAAGACGCCGCATTGGGCATGGCGACCATGCCCATGATCGAGGAAATATTGATAATCGAGCCGCCGCCCGGCCATTTTCCGGCGCGCGCAGCAAGCGCAGACGTTGCATATTTGATGCCCAGAAACAGGCTGTCCAGATCAACGGCAATGACCCTGCGCCATTGTTCCAGCGTGGTTTCAGCAATGGGTTTTCCGGCATCGGCGATACCCGCATTATTCACGAGAATATCCAGCCCGCCAAAATTATCAGTGGCGAATTTCACGGCCTTTATCCAGTCGGCTTCATTCACCACATCATGGTGCAGAAATGCCGCCTTGCCGCCTGCACGTTCTATTTCGGCAACGGTGGCCGCGCCCACTTCATCCAGCAGATCGGTGATCAGTACGCTGGCCCCGGCGGCCGCCATTAATTTTGCGGTTGCCCCGCCAAGTCCCCGCGCGCCGCCTGTCACCAGCGCTACCTTGCCATCCAACCGGTTCATATTCCTGCTCCCATGCTGATTTTATATTTACCCCATCATGGCCGCAAATGGGCGCGAGGGCCAGAGTAAAAGCTGAATTGCCCCTGGGTGTGGAATTGCCGGTTTGCGCCGCAATAGCCGCGCACATTTACCTGTGTCTGCCAACTGCCCGCATCTGTGCGGGTGATTTCCAGCAAGTGCCAGCGCGCATTTTCCCGGTGCGGATCAAGCGCCGAGGCCGAGGATGGCGCCAGTATCGGTATCGGCCCGCGCGGCCCCGCTACATGATCAAACACGCCCTGATGCGTATGCCCATGCAACACCAGTTCTGCGCCATGCCTTGCAAATATTTCCAGCAGGGCGGCGCGATCCGTCAGCCCCTTGCGCTTGCTCGCACCCGCGGCCCCGGGGGGATGGTGTATCATGACGATACGCATCCGTCCGGCTTTGGCATGATGTTCCAGTAATTCCCCAAGGGCGGATAATTGTTCATCGCCCACCGCCCCGGTGGCAGAAAAGACCCGCGTCGGCACTGCGGTGGATAGACCGATGAAGGCAATCGCGCCGCGAACCCGGCAATAGGGGAATTGCGCGCCGGGGCCCGGTTCATCGCCCTGCATATAGGCCGCCCATTGGTTGCGCGCGGCATCAAACGCACCCGCCACATAGGCGTCATGATTGCCGGGGGTCAGGCTGATATCCATTGGCGCGCCCAGGGCGTGAAGCCAGTCTGTGGCGCGGGCATATTCACCGGGCAGCGAGACATTCACCAGATCGCCGGTCAGCACAATATGCTGCGGGGCGTGGGCGTGAATGTCTGCGACCATTGCCGCCAATATTTCCGGCAGATGGATATGCTGCCGTTTCATGCGCCATGATAGAATGCCGCTTAGCCGTTTGCCGGGCGTCGCGGCGTACAAACCTAGCTCTTGCGCCAAAAGGGGCAGATGCGGGTCGGTAAAATGTGCGATGGTGAATGGGGTGGTCATATTGCCGCTCTGGATCACATGCCTGCTTGCACGGTATATATCAGAAAACCACACTTCGAGTGATTCCTTGCACGATCTGTTGCGCGTTGAAGATTTAGCGGTTGAATTTACCCTGCCTGCCGGGAAACTGCGCGCCGTGGATGGTGTGTCGTTTCGTGTGCCGCGCGGCAAGATTGTGGCGCTGGTGGGGGAATCGGGCTCCGGTAAAACCGTGATCGGTCAATCCATCATGGGCCTGCTGCCGCGCAATGGCCGCATCCTGGGCGGCAAGATTTTGTTCGACCATGATGAGGACGAGGCTACGCCGCGCATTGATGTGGCGAAACTGGGCCGCGATAAAGCCCCCATACGGGCATTGCGCGGGCGTTATATGTCAATAATATTTCAGGAACCGATGAGCGCGCTGTCGCCACTGCACCGCATCGGCGATCAGGTCAGTGAAAATCTAAGCCAGCATCTGCGGCTTTCCAAAAAAGAGCGCCGCGCGCGCACCATTGACATGTTGCGCCTGACGGGCTTTCCCAATCCCGAGCGCGCCTACAGGGCCTATCCGTTTGAGCTGTCCGGCGGGTTACGCCAGCGCGCCATGATCGCCATGGCGCTGATGTGCCGTCCCTCCCTGCTGATTGCGGACGAGCCGACCACGGCGCTGGATGTCACCATACAGGCGCAGATTTTGCTGTTGCTGCAAAATCTGCAACAGCAATTGCGCATGGCCGTTCTGATGATCACCCATGATCTGGGGGTGGTGGCGAATATTGCCGACGAAGTAGTGGTGCTGCACCAGGGTAAAGTGATGGAGGCGGGCAGCCGCGAAGATATTTTTCGCCGTCCCGGCCATCCCTGTTTGCAGGGCCTGATGGACGCCGCGCCGCGCCTCACCGGGGGCATCAGGCCCCCTGCCAGCGCATCCCCCGATGGCGTCCCGCTGTTGCAGGTCAGCGCCCTGCACAAGCATTATGCCGACAACCACGCAGCCGATGCGGCGGTGACGGATGTAAGTTTTTCGTTGCCACGTGGCGCATGCGTCGCCCTGGTCGGGGAATCGGGATGCGGAAAAACCACATTGGGAAAGCTGATTTTGCGGGCTGCGGCCCCGGATGCCGGCAGCATCCTGTTTGACGGCGAGGATGTTCTTTCGATGAAGGGGGCGGCGCTGCTGCGCTATCGCAGCCGTGCACAATTCATATTTCAGGATCCCCAGTCGGCGCTGAATCCGCGCATGACCATTCTGGACAGTGTGCGCGAACCCATGATCATTCACCGTCTGGGGGACCGCGCGGCCCAGATACAGCGCGCACAGGAACTTATGCGGCTGGTGGGACTGGAACCCCAGCATTTAGACCGCTATCCAGGCGCATTTTCCGGCGGTCAGCGCCAGCGTGTCGTCATCGCGCGGGCGTTGGCGCTCAACCCGGAATTGCTGATCTGCGATGAGCCGGTTTCCGCGCTGGACGTGTCGGTGCAGGCGCAGATTATCAGCCTACTGAGGGATTTGCAGGCCGAACTTGGTCTGAGCTATTTATTCATCAGTCACAATCTGGCGGTTGTGCGCGCCATCGCCAGTCATATTCTGGTGATGTGCCGGGGCCGTCTGGTTGAAACGGCGCCAACAGACGTGCTGTTTTGCGATCCGGTGCATCCCTATACAGCGGCGCTGCTGGCGGCGGTGCCGGAACCCGATATTGACGCGCCGCTGGATTTTCGCCGCCTGCAGGCCGAACGCCTGTCCGATCCCGGCACGTGGCCCGCGCCTTTTGGATTGCGCGATGGCAATGGCGGCCACATGAACGAGATCGCTCCCGGCCATTTTGTCCGAACAGGCGAAAGTCTTTTGCCATGACGCGGCTTATTGCATTCATTGCGCTGTTGCTGTCTTGCGCCGCCAGCGCCGCGCAGCAGGCGCCCTATATTGAAACTCCCGCCTTGGCGGGTTTGGTTGCCACAGGCGATCTGGCGCCTGTTGGCGAACGTGTGCCGACAAAACCGCTGCGGGTAAATATTGTCGGCGCGGATGTTTCACCCGGACGCCATGGCGGCATATTGCGCACTTTGATCAGCAATCCGCGTGAGGTGCGTCATATGGTGGTGTTTGGCTATGCGCGGCTGGTGGGACGCGATCGCGATCTTGATCTTGTGCCGGATATTTTGCTGCGGGTTGATAATGTCGAGGACCGGATTTTTACCCTGTATCTGCGCCCCGGCCACAAATGGTCTGACGGGCAGCCCTTCACAACCGAGGATTTCCGGTATTTCTGGGAAGATGTTGCAAATAATCCAGAGCTTAGCCCGACCGGACCCGGCACGGAATTTCTGGTGGACGGGGTCTTGCCGACAGTTGAGATTCTTGACCCGCACACCATCCGCTATAGCTGGCGAAAGCCGAACCCGGTATTTCTGGATATGCAGTCGCGCGCCAGCCCCCTGTTCATTTACCGCCCGGCGCATTATCTGAAGCGGTTTCATGCCCGTTATGGCGATGCGGACTGGCTGGCGCAACAGGTTCAGGCGGCCAGGGTGCATAATTGGGCGGCGCTGCATAATCGCCAGGACAATATGTATAATTTCGACAATGTGGCGCTGCCCACCCTGCAACCCTGGGTCAACAGGACGCCATCACCGGCCAGCAGGTATGTGTTTACGCGCAATCCCTATTATCATCGGGTCGATCAAAATGGCCGACAGCTTCCCTATATCGACCAGGTGGTGATGAGCGTGACCGAAGGCCGTCTGATCCCGGCCAAATGCACGGCGGGCGAAAGCGATTTACAGGCCCGCGGCCTGTCATTTTCAGATATTACCGCTCTGAAAAACGGCGAGGCGCGCGGCAACTATGTCACGCATCTGTGGCCCATCGCCACCGGCGCGCAGATCGCGCTTTATCCCAATCTGAATTATGATCGCCCGGCCTTTCGGGACATTCTGCGTGATGTGCGGTTTCGCCGCGCTTTGTCGCTGGGGATTGACCGGCATCTGATCAATCGATCGCTTTATTTCGGGCTGGCGGCGGAAAGTAATAATATGGTGTTGCCGCAATCGGAATTGTTTTCACCCAAGCTGGCGCAGAAATGGGCAATGCATGATCCGGTGCAGGCCAATCAGTTGCTGGACGATATGGGATTGCGCGCGCGTGACGCAAATGGCATTCGCCGGTTGCCGGATGGATCGAAACTGGAATTGATTGTGGAGACCGCCGATCAGTCCAGCGAGCAAAGCGATGTGCTGCAATTGATTGCATCGGATTGGCGACAGATTGGGGTGGCGCTGTTCATCAAGCCGACGGAGCGCGATGCGATGCGCGCGCGGGTATATGCAGGGCGCACGATGATGAGCGTGTGGCAGGGGTTTGACACCGGCATTCCCACACGCGACTTCAGCCCGGATGAACTGGCCCCCGTCGCGCAGGATCAGCTGCAATGGCCCTTCTGGGGTCAATATTATCAGACGGGGGGTAAATCCGGGGTTGCGCCGGATCTGGAGGAAGCGCGCGATCTGGTGCGGCTGGCGCAGGAATGGCGCAACGCAAACGCGCAACGCCGCGGTGAAATATGGCGGCAAATGCTGGCCATCCATGCGGATCAGCAGTTCAGCATCGGTGTGATCTCGCAGGTTCGCCAGCCGGTCGTGGTGTCCACCGCCTTGCGCAATGTGCCCAAAGAAGCATTTTACGGCTGGAGCCCGGGCGCGCTGTTTGGCATATACCGGCCCGATCAATTCTGGTTTTCCACGCCAGCTGATCTGCCAGAGGAACGCAAGTGATGGGGCGCTATTTTCTTGCTCGCATCGCCATCATGATCCCGACACTGATTGCCATCAGTATGCTGATCTTTATGGTGATACAGCTTCCCCCTGGGGATTATCTGTCCAATCAGGTGGCCGAACTGCGCGCCCAGGGCGAGGACGCCAATCTTGAAAAAATCGCTTTTTTGCGTGCCGAGTTTGGCTTTGATCGTCCCCTGATTGAACGCTATGGCATGTGGGTTGGCGTCTGGCCGGGTGAAAATGGTTTTTCAGGCCTGCTACAGGGAAACTGGGGCTGGTCGTTTGAATATAACAAGCCGGTCGAGGAAGTGCTGGGCGACAGTCTGGCGCTAACATTGATCCTGAATTTTGCCACCGTTCTGATGATCTATATGATCGCATTTCCCATCGGCATTCTGTCGGCGGCGCGCCAATATAGCGTGGCGGATTACAGTTTTTCGCTGTTGGGCTATCTGGGGCTGGCGACGCCTAATTTTCTGCTGGCGCTGATCATGCTGTATTACGCCAATCTGTGGTTTGACCTCTCGATTGGCGGATTGATGGCGCCGGAATTTATCGGCGCACCCTGGTCCTGGGGAAAAGCGCAATCCGTGCTGGCGCATCTGGCCATCCCGGTGCTGGTGATCGGCAGTACGGGAACGGCCGCCATGATCCGACGCCTGCGCGCCAATCTTCTGGATGAACTGCAAAAACCCTATGTGACAACAGCACGCGCCAAGGGGATGGCGCCCCTGCCCTTGCTGCTAAAATATCCGCTGCGTATGGCGCTCAATCCCTTTGTTGCAGATATTGGGGATTTGCTGCCGCAAATGGTTTCCGGATCGGTGATTGTATCGGTGGTGTTGAACCTGCCAACCGTGGGACCGGTTCTATTACAGGCGCTGCGCGCCCAGGATCACTATCTGGCGGGCTTTATTCTGCTGTTCATTGCCGTGCTGACGGTTGCCGGAATGGCCCTTTCCGATCTGATTCTGGCGTTGCTTGATCCCCGCATCCGGCTGGCGGGCAGGGCCGTCACATGAGCGGGATCGATCAGGACCGCTTGGCGCACTATGTCAATCCGGCGCCCTATAACCCAATGGGCCTGCCGCAGGACCAGGCGCCGGCCCACCCGCAATGGTGGTTGATCTGGCAAAAGCTTAAGCGCCACCGCCTGGCCTATATCAGCGGCGTGTTCCTGCTGGTTATCTATGCCAGCCTGCCATTCACCGAATTGCTGGCGCCCTATGGGCTGGAAGAGCGCAATGCGGATTATCTGTTTGCGCCGCCGCAAGCGGTGCATCTGTTCCATGAGGGAGAATTTATCGGCCCCTTTGTCTATGGCTATAAAGGGGTCGCCAATCTGCATCTGTTCAAGTGGGATTATGTCATCGACAAAAGCAAGGTGCAGCCTGTGCGGTTTTTCTGCTCCGGCTCCGCGTACAAACTCTGGGGACAGCGCGAGGGAAAGTTCCATCTTTTCTGTCCCGCGCCGACGGGCACACTATATCTGTTTGGCACGGACCGGTTGGGCCGCGACATGTTGTCACGCATGATTTATGGCGCCCGAATTTCCCTGACCATTGGGCTGATCGGCATTTCCATCAGTTTTGTGCTGGCGCTGCTGATCGGCGGCATGGCGGGATATTTCGGGGGCTGGATAGATAATCTGACCCTGCGGCTGATCGAAATCATCCGGGCCATGCCAGAGCTGCCCCTATGGATGGCCCTGTCAGCGGCGCTTCCCGTTGATTGGAGCCCGGTGGCGGTTTATGTGGGCCTGACGGTCATTCTGGGGCTGTTGGACTGGCCGGGACTGGCGCGGGCGGTGCGGGCCAAGCTGATGAGCTTACGTGAAGAGGATTTCGCCACGGCTGCGGTCCTGATGGGGGCAGGCCCCGCGCGTCTGATCGGGCGGCATTTGCTGCCCAATTTCATGAGCCATCTGATCGCCAGCGCCACTTTGTCCATCCCATCCATGATTTTGGGTGAAACGGCGCTGTCATTTCTGGGACTTGGCCTGCGGCCCCCGGTCACCAGTTGGGGGGTGCTGCTGGTTGAAGCGCAGAATATCGCCGCCATCAGCTTTTATCCCTGGATCCTGCTGCCCATGCTGCCGGTGATTTTTGTGGTGCTGGCGTTCAATTTCCTTGGCGATGGGTTGCGTGACGCCGCCGATCCCTATAGCTAGAGTACCTCCGTTACTGAAAGAGAAACCGCAATGAATTTTCAAGACCTGCAAGTGCAAATCGAAGCCGCCTGGGAAGCCCGCGATTCCATCAATGCCCAAACCATGGGCGCCCCGCGCGATGCGGTGAACACCGCGCTGAACCTGCTCGATACCGGCAAGGCGCGCGTTGCAGAAAAGCATGGGCGCGACTGGGTGGTGCATCAATGGCTGAAAAAGGCGGTGCTGCTGTCGTTCCGGCTGAACGATATGAACCTGATTGCGGGCGCCCCCGGCAATGGCGCGTCCTGGTGGGACAAAGTACCCTCAAAATTTGAAGGCTGGGGCGCGGACCAGTTTGGCGCTGCGGGCTTTCGCGCGGTGCCCAACTGCATTGTTCGCCGTTCGGCCTATATTGCAAAAGGCGTGGTGTTGATGCCCAGCTTCGTCAATCTCGGCGCCTATGTGGATGAAGGCACCATGATCGATACCTGGGCGACGGTGGGGTCGTGCGCGCAGATCGGCAAGAACTGCCATATTTCAGGCGGCACAGGCATTGGCGGCGTATTGGAGCCGTTGCAGGCCAATCCGGTGATCATTGAGGATAATTGCTTTATCGGCGCGCGATCCGAAGTGGCCGAAGGCGTGATCGTACGCGAAGGCTCCGTCATCTCCATGGGCGTGTTTCTGGGCGCCAGCACCAAGATTGTGGACCGCGCCACCGGACAGATTTATCAGGGCGAAGTGCCCGCCTATTCCGTGGTGGTCCCCGGCATGCTGCCCGCGCCAGCACATCCAGACGGCCATGCGCGCCCCAGCCTGTCCTGCGCCGTGATCATCAAACAGGTGGACGCCGGCACCCGCTCCAAAACCTCGATCAATGAATTGCTGCGCGATTAGGCGCTCTGGCGATTCCATTTGCCAGATAGTCCGGCACAGGTCATGCTTACTACTAGGATTTGATGCGCTGTTGTGGGGAGCGATATGAGCATTTTACTTCTGGCGGTCATCGGGCTGATGGTGATCATTGCCTTTTCGGGTATCAAGGTCGTGCCGCAATCACAGGAATATGTGGTTGAACAATTTGGCAAATATATCAAGACGCTTCCCGCAGGGCTGAATTTCATCATTCCGATCATTCACCTTGTCGCCAGCAAAGTCAGCATTCTGGAGCGGCAACTGGATCCACAGCAGATCAGCGTCATCACCAAGGACAATGTGGAAATCCATCTGACCGCCGCTGTGTTTTTTCGCATCATCGATGCCGCAAAATCCGTCTATCGCATAACGGATATTGATCAGGCCGTGCAAACGACGGTAACCAGCATCGTACGCTCGACCGGCGGCCAGATGGAATTTGACGAGGTGCAGTCCAAGCGCGATTTCATCAGTGAAAAGATAAAGGATTCCCTGTCCGAAGCCTGCGCCATCTGGGGCATAGAAATTACCCGCACCGAGATTCTGGACGTGTCGGTTGACGCGGCCACCCGCAGCGCCATGCAGCAGCAACTGAACGCCGAACGCGAACGCCGCGCCGCCGTAACCAAGGCCGAAGGCGACCGTCAGGCGCAGCAACTGAATGCCGACGCGCAACTCTATACCGCGCAAAAAAATGCCGAGGCGCGCCGGGTGCTGGCCGATGCTGAAGCCTATGCCACCACCCAGGTCGGCACGGCCATTCAGTCCAATGGCCAACCGGCGGTGGATTTTGAAATCATGAAACAGCAGATCAGCAGCATTGCGGAAATTGCCAAATCGCCAAATACAAAACTTCTGGTGATCCCGACCGATATCACCAAATCGCTGGGTGGGCTGGCGGTGCTTCTTGAAACCCTGCGCGCCAAATGAACCCATTAGACACCATCCTGGCGATTGACCCGTCCATTGGCTGGGCGATAGTGGGCGTGGTTCTGCTGATCGCGGAAATATTCCTGACCAGCAGTTTCTTCATCCCGTTTTCGGTTGCGGCGTTTATCGTTGTGGCGCTGACATTTTTCAAACTGCTGCCTATGGGTATATTATGGCAAGGGCTGGTATTTGCGATTTTAGGGGTCAGCCTTATTCCGCTATGCCGAAAATTACTGGCGAAATTTATCAGCGCGACGCCTGACATCAACCAGTATTAGCAAACCGCTTTCCCGAAGCATGGCAATGGCGCACATTCGGATATGAGAAAATTTCTGCGTCCGCACTGGTTGCTCGCTATTGCCATGCTGTGCGCCGCATCCGCCGCCGCTGCGCCGCGCCATGGCATTGCCATGCATGGCGAGGTGCGTGAGGGGCCTGAGTTTACGCATTTCTCTTACGTCAATCCGACCGCGCCCAAGGGCGGCGCGCTGGTGCTGGGCGAACGTGGCGGCTTTGACAGTCTCAACCCGTTCAGCGTGCGCGGCGTCGTGCCGCTGGGCATCCGTGAATGGGTGTTTGAAAGCCTGCTCAAGCGCAGCAATGACGAGGCATTTTCGCTGTATGGCTGGGTGGCGCAAGCCGTGGAAATGGCGGATGATCGTAGCTGGGTCACGTTCACACTTGACCCACGCGCGCGGTTTTCCGATGGCGCGCCCATTCACCCAGAGGATGTGATTTTTTCAGCGGAAATCCTGCGCGAAAAAGGCCGCCCCAACCATCGCAGCTATTATGCAAAAATTCTCCGCATCACGCAGCCGGGGCCGGGACAGGTGCGTTTTGAGTTCGACCCCGGAAATATTGATCGCGAGATGCCGCTGATTCTTGGCTTGATGCCAATTCTGCCGAAGGCCCATTACGCGGGGCAGGATATCAGCGCGCCCGGCCTTCGCGCGCCGCTTGGTTCGGGGCCTTATAAAGTGGCGGAGCTTTCGCCGGGGCGCAGCATCACCTATGCGCGTAATCGCGACTATTGGGCGGCGGACTTGCCGGTCAATCGCGGCCAGAATAATTTCGACAGCATCCGCGTGGATTTTTACCGCGATGAAAATACCGCGTTTGAGGCGTTCAAGGCCGGGCAATTTGATCTATGGGAAGAAAAAGATCCGGCCCGATGGGCCCGCGCCTATGATTTTAATGCGGTGCGCACGAACGCGGTCATCAAGACAGCGATAAAACATGGACGGCCGTCCGGCTTGCAGGGTTTTGTGTTCAACACCCGCCATGCGCCCTTTGACGATATTCGCGTTCGCCAGGCGCTGAACCTGCTGTTTGATTTTGAATGGATGAACCGCAATTTCTTTTATGGCGCCTATCGCCGCACAGCCAGCCTGTTTGACAATAGCAATCTTTCGGCAGCAGGGCGGATCGCCAGCGCAATGGAAATAAAACTGCTCGCACCGTATACGGATAATATTCCTGAAGCAATCATGCGCCATGGTTATACGCCGCCCGTCAGTGACGGTTCCGGGCATAACCGCGACGGGATGAAACGCGCGCTGGCATTGTTACGCGATGCGGGATGGGTGCTGAAAGACGGGCATATGGCGCACCCCGGCACTGGCGCGGCCCTGTCGTTTGAAATTCTGCTGGTGCGCCCGGAAGAAGAAAAACTGGCGCTGAGCTTTGCAAAAGCCGCCCGGCGTCTGGGCATTGAAATCCGCGTCCGCACGGTTGACGCCAGCCAGTATGAAGAACGCCTGCGCAATTATGATTTTGATATGATTGTGTATGACTGGTATGCGTCGCTTTCACCCGGCAACGAGCAGAAATATTATTGGGGATCAACGGTCGCAAACACGCCCGGCGCGCGCAACTATCCCGGCATCAAAAGCCCGGCCATGGACGCCATGATCACCCATGTACTGAAGGCGCGATCGGAGGCCGAATTTGTTCCGGCCGTGCGCGCCATGGACCGGGTGCTGATGACGGGGCATTATGTCATTCCGCTCTATTATCTGCCTACGGATAATGTGGCGCACCGCGCCCATCTGGGCATGCCGGAGCGCGCGCCATTATACGGGTTTGACATAACGACCTGGTGGGATCGCAGATCACAAGCCCCGGATCAGGCCCCGCATAGATAGAAGAGCCGCCTCAGGAAAGAAAAGCATTACGCCGCCTTGACGCCGGCAAGCAAAAGGATCAATTTCAGACTTCAGGCTGGTATTCTGTCCGGCTAATTCGCGCCGGAAGTGCGGCAAACCATTTTACCAGATTAATTTACGCCAGCCGCCCATGGCACTGCTTGAATTTTTTTCCAGATCCGCAGGGGCAGGGCGCATTGCGTGAGACTTTGCCAAAGGGGTTGTCTTCCACAGCCTCGTTCTCGCCGGTAAACGGGTCAAGATGTTCTTCATGTATGGCGGGCATTGAAAGCGGCGCCGGTTGTTCCGCCACCTGAATGCGCGCCAGATGCATGCCCACATCCTGGCGCAGTTTCGACAGCATGGCTTCAAACAGTTCAAAAGATTCCGACTGATATTCCCGAAGCGGATCGCGTTGCGCGTACCCACGCAGCCCGACTGCCTGGCGCAGATGCTCCAGATGCAGCAAATGTTCGCGCCAATGCTGATCTATGGTTTGCAGCAGCACGGATTTTTCAATCTGGCGCATCAGTTCAGGTCCGATATTGGCGGCGCGCCCGGCCATGAAACGATCCGCATGGTCACGGATGCGCTCCCGGATTTCCTCGTCCGCAATGCCTTCTTCAGAGGCCCATTCGGCAACAGGCAGCGCGATGCCCAGATATTTTTCGCAGTCCTCCGCCAGGCTGACCGTATCCCATTGTTCTGCATAGGCTTTTTCCGGGATATGCTTGGCGACCAGATCATCGATGGTTTGCTGGCGCATGCCTGCAATTTCATCAGATAAATCCTGCGTTCGCATCATATCGATGCGCTGCTCGAATATGACCTTGCGCTGATCGTTCATCACATCGTCAAATTTCAGAAGATTTTTTCGGATGTCGAAATTGCGCGCCTCGACTTTCTCCTGGGCTTTCGCCACGGCGCGGTTGATCCATGGATGGATGATCGCCTCGCCCTGTTGCAGACCCAGTTTTTGTAGCATGCCGTCCATGCGCTCGGATCCAAAGATGCGCATCAGATCATCTTCCAGGCTCAGGAAGAATTTCGAACGGCCGGGGTCGC
>CAYGDL010000040.1:0-17030 GCA_964348545.1 uncultured Alphaproteobacteria bacterium
GCCAGGCAGGTCAAACATAATTTCCAGATTGTGGCCAGCCAGCCTGGCGTCCGGGCGCTACAGGATAAAATTATATCCCGGATGGCCGCGCATGGCGTGATCACATCCGCAGCGATGCCCAAACGATTTCGCCCTCTCCTGTTCAGCCGCTATGAAACAGGTATGTCGTATGGCAGTCATGTGGATGACGCGATAATGGGGCGCGGTGTATCTGATGCAGATGAGATACGAACCGATATTTCATTTACGCTGTTTCTCAGCCCGCCTGAAAATTATGACGGCGGCGAACTGGTGATTGAATCCAGTTCAGGCGAGCAGGTTTTCAAACTGCAGGCAGGTCAGGCCGTTATTTACCCCTCCACAAGTATGCACCGCGTATGCGAGGTAACGAAAGGCCTGCGTGACGCCGCAGTCGGCTGGGCGCAAAGCTATGTGCGCGATGCAGGCCAGCGTGAAATGCTGTTCGATCTGGATAATGTGCGCCGCGCCATTTTCAAACGCGATGGCAAAAGCCCTGAATTTGATCAACTCTCAAAAGTCCACTCCAACCTGCTGCGCAGTTGGGCTGAAATTTAGAGTCATAAGACAGGTGGAATGACATCTGATTGTTCATATGCTCTAACCTGTCGCCAACAGATCCTCTGAATCTTTCAGCTTGCGGCTCAGATGATCGATGTGCCGCATCAACGCTTCACAATCCACAGGGGCGCGCATATGCACATCGAAGGACGGCAGCTTTGCCATTGCCGGAAAATCAGGGATCGAGGGCGGCAGGACTAATATTATTGGGAACGAATAATCGCCATCATGCTTCAGCATTTTGACCATCAACGGCGCCTTCAGATCCGCAGTGCTGAAAGCAATCAACAGCAGGTCGGGCGCCAGACTATTCACGGATGCAAGGAATTCTCTACCGCTTTTCATACAATACAGGGCATGTCCGCCTGCCTCAATGGCCTGATGGGCCGCTGTTAAATCCACATCATCATCACTGACGCTGACAATGTTCAGCCGCATGCCTTTCGGCGGCCTGGGCTGCGCCGGTTCATCCCCCTCAAAAATCGGCATACGGGTCAAGGCGCCATACATTTTCAGCAACTGGCGATCCTTGCTTTCCTGCATACGCTGCACCTGGCGCAGCTTGGCATTTATCACGGCATGCATAAGGTCAAAATCCACCGGTTTGGTCAGATATTCATCGGCCCCCTGTTCATGCCCCGCGATTTGATCCTTGCGGTCCGCCAACGCGGAAAGAAACACAAAGGGCATATCCGCAAATTCCGGATGCTGAGTGCGGATCGCCGCCAGCAGGCCCAACCCGTCCAGCACGGGCATGGTGATATCGGATATAACCAGATCGGGCCGCTCGCGCAGGATAACCTCCAGTCCTAATTGGCCATTCTCCGCCTGAAAAACCGTGTGACCACCCAGTTCCAGTGTTTCGACAATATCTTCCCGGATCTCCGGTTCATCTTCGACACAAATAATTTTCGCCATGGCGTGTTCCACCTCTGGTTTGCCGCCCGCCTGTTTGCAGGCCTTGCCCCATTCGGCGCCAATTAAATTCAGTAAAAGTTAATTTTTAGTTAATGGTTGTACTATTTATAATAGGCTATATTAACGATATCTTTGTAATATTAATATATTTACTTTGAGAGGATTACAAAATTTATCTACCTGAGGTTGTTATGGATAACATGCCTGACAAGCGGCTCCCCTCTATGGTGAACGTTGCCCGCCAGGCGCTTGCGGCGCTGGGTCTACTCGCCTTAACCTATCTGGCGGGTGGATATTATTTTTATAAGCAGATCGCCGCAGACCAGAAAATAGGCTACCATGCGAGCCGTGAGACGCTGCTGATCAACGAAATTGACCTTCTTGCCGACTCGTTTGCGGCGGCGTCGCGCGAGGCAAACGTCGTTACAAGCGGCATGGCCTACGCGCAGCTTACCAATGCGGTCACCGCACTTGAGCGTAACCATCAGACATTAATTGATGCACAAAACAGCGCTAGCGCCAATTATCCTTCGGCCGGCGAATCCGGGCAACCTTCAAGGTACCAAAAACTGATCTCGTCATATACCGCCGACACGCGTTTGCTTTTGCTTTTGCAATCAGACGCAAAAGACCGCCCATCGTTACTACAGGATTCGATCGAAATTATTTCAATTCTGGAAGCGGTTATCGAGGAGGCCCAGCAATCGGAACGGCGCTCTCTATTTTCGATGATAAGTTTCAACCTGTTCTTGTTTATTGCAACGATGGGGTTGTTGATCTGGTGCTGGCTTGCAAGGGTCCAACCCATTTCCCGCAATGCCGCCTTGGTGCAACTGCGCATGCAGGAGGTTGAACTTCGGCTGCACGCCGAAGAAGAGCGGGCAAAGGTAATGTTACAGTTCTCGAGCGATGCCGTGCTTGCATTCGATGAACGCGGCATTCTTGAAGCATTCAACCTGGCGGCGGAAACCGTGTTTGGATATCAGGCCGAAGAAATTCTGGGTCAGCCGGTCAGAATGTTAATGTCTGAATCCACGCCATTTGCCACGCTCAGGAATTTCAAGGACTTTAAGCCGCGTGATCTGGTCAATCTGGCAAACGGCGTCATGCTGGAAGGCAAACGCAAAAACGGCGAAACGTTTTCGGCCCGGCTGATCGTCAACGAAATCTGGAGCAAGGGCAAGCGCAGCTTTGCCGCCAACATACATGATTTGACCGAAGAAATTGCCGCCCGGAACCAATTGCAGGAATCACTGGAACGCTTTGATCTGTGCGTGCGCGGATCCGACTCGGCCATCTGGGATTATAACGTAACAGACGGCACGATATTTGTGGCGCCGCGGCTTATGCAATTGCTGGGTTATGACGAAAAGGAAACGATTACCAGCATGCAAGGCGTATTGCAAATTATGCATCCCGATAACCAGGAGGCTGCCCGTACGCGGGTTGGCAACAATTCAGGTTCAGATGGCGCGGGATTTGAATCGCGTCTGCGGCTGCGCGCCAGGAATGGCAATTATCTGTGGTTTCAGAACAAGGGGGCGTTCCGCCGCGACGCCAATGGCATATTGATACGCATAGCGGGTTCGTTGACTGAAATCACCGCGCGGGTCAGCGCCGAGGAAGAATTGAACCGTCACCGGGATCATCTGGTCAAGATGGTGGATGCGCAGACCCGGCGCATTAAAAAAAGCGAGGCCCGGCTGGCCACCGCCATCAGCGGAATTTCCGAGGGCCTGTGCCTGGTGGATGAAAACAAGCTTATCGTGCTGGTCAACAAACATATGCTGCAACTATATCCAGAGGTTGCCGAAATACTGAACCCTGGCGTGGCGCTGGATGATGTGTTTATCGAGCTTCTGGAAAAAAACAAACGCAACGCCCAGCGCGTCAAATTTATCACCGAGCATTTCGCAGCGTTGCGCAGCGATAACCTTAGCCAGGAACTGCCCCGGCAGGACGGCGGCTGGATGCGCATTACAAGAGCAAAATCCGAAGATGGCGGCGAAATCATTCTGCATACCGATATTACACATTACAAGGAACAGGAGGCCAGATTGCAGGCGCAGGCGCGCGAGCTGGAGCACGCGCTAAGCTTGGAAAAAGATCTCAACAATCTGCACAAGCAATTCGTCACGATGGCCTCGCACGAGTTTCGCACGCCCCTGACGATTATCGACGGATCGGCGCAGTTTCTGGCGCGCGAGGCGGAAAAAATTTCCCCGGAGCGCATTGCGCAGCGCGCCGAAAAAATTCGCGGCGCGGTTTGCCGCATGACCAGCCTGATTGAAAGCACGCTGACGGTGGCCCGCCTTGATGCCGGCAAGATCGAGATCGCGCCGCACGAATGCAATCTGAAATCCCTGATAATGGATGTGTGCGAGCGCCAGCAGGAACTGTCCCCCAGCCATAATTTCAGTTTTGATCTTGGCGAATTGCCCGATAGCATCATTGCCGACAGCAAGGCGATGGATCAGGTGATGACGAATCTCTGTTCCAATGCGGTGAAATATTCGCCAGACAGCCCGGCCATCCATATTTACGGCCGGCGCGAGGGGGCCAATGCGGTTGTATCTGTGCGCGATCAGGGACTGGGTATTGCGGACGAGGACATACCAAAGCTTTTTTCACGATTTTTCCGGGCGCAAAATTCAACCGGCATTGTCGGCACCGGTATTGGCCTTAACCTGGTGAAAGAACTGGTCACCATGCATGGCGGCACGGTGCATGTGGACAGCTGCGCGGGTGACGGTTCGACCTTTACACTCCATTTGCCGATACAGGGGCCGCAATCCGTGCCGCTGAATGAGCCGCAACTGGCTGCGACGGGTTAACCCGCGTTCATGTCCAGCACATGCCCTACCAGATAGAGCGAGCCGCAAATAACGACGCGCGGTGGCGTGGCGCTGTAACTGGAAATTTCGTTCAGCGCCTGTGCCAACGAAGCAGCCGTGCGGACCTGTAATCCCGCTTTGCCTGCGGCATCCGCCAATGCATCCGCCGACATGCAATTTTCTGCTCCGGGAATGGCAATCGTGAAAACCCCGCGCGCCAAACCATTAAACGCCGCAAAAAAACCCTGCGCGTCCTTGGTCGTCAGCATACCGCTGATCAGATAAAGTGGCAGGGGATGGCGTTCTTCCAGTTCGGCAAGCGCATTGGCGACAACAACCGCCGCCGCCGGATTATGCCCGCCATCGAGCCATAATTCCGCCCCCGAAGGCAGCATGTCCAGTAACGGCCCGTCGCCAAACCGTTGCATCCGGCCCGGCCATTCAACGCTGCGCAGACCCCGCGCAATCGCATCACTGCCGATTTTGAAATCGGGCAGCGCCAGCACTGCGGCAATAGCTGTTCCTGCATTGTTTAACTGGTGCTGGCCAACAAGCCCCGGCAGCGGCAGATCCAGCAACCCGTCGGCATATTGAAACACCAGGCGGCCATGTTCGCCATAGGTCATCCAGTCCCGCCCATGCATCAGCAGCGGCGCGCCAAGTTTTGCCGCTCGCGCTTCAATAATTTCGGCCGCCGCCGTTTTTTGCGGACCGATGATGGCAGGGGTTCCGGCTTTCAGAATGCCGGCTTTTTCACCCGCAATTTCCGCCAGGGTCTCACCCAGAAACTGCTGATGGTCCAGATCAACCGGCGTAATCACGGTGACGGCTGCGCGCGCAATCACATTGGTGGTGTCCAGCCGTCCGCCCAGCCCCACTTCCAGCAGCAATATATCGGCGGGCGTTCTGGAAAATGCGAGCAAGGCCGCAACTGTGGTGATTTCGAAAAAGGTAATCGGGTCGCCTGCATTGACATGCTCACACTCCAGCAGAAGCGTGCATAGTTCTTCTTCGCTGATCAATTCTCCCGCCAGCCGGATGCGTTCGTGAAAGTGCTGCAAATGCGGCGAGGTGTAAACATGCACCGCCAGGCCCGCCGCCTCCAGCATAGCCCGCATGAAAGCAACGGTAGAGCCTTTGCCATTGGTGCCCGCCACATGAATAACGGGCGGCAAATGCAGATGCGGATCACCCATCTTTTCAAGCAGGCGCGCCATGCGTTCCAGCGATAGGTCAATCACCTTGGGATGCAGATGCAGCATGCGCGCCAGAATGGCTGCGCTCTCATCGGGCGGGCGCTGTGCTGGCATTTTGGAGGGCATGGATTGCGCCTTCAGATCCTGGGTGGTGCGGCAAGCGCAATTGGATTAAACACCTCACTGCTCTTGCGGCGCTCGCCCTGCGGTAAAAGCGGTTTGTGCATCAGCATATGCAATATGCGCGACAGGGTTTGCCGCAACTCCTTGCGGTGCACGACCATGTCGATCATGCCTTTGTCGCGCACGGTCTCGGCGCGCTGAAACCCCTCAGGCAGTGTTTCGCGGATGGTTTGCATGATCACCCGCTGTCCCGCAAACCCGATCAGCGCATTGGGTTCGGCAATCTGTATGTCCCCCAGCATGGCGTAGGACGCCGTAACGCCCCCCGTGGTGGGATCGGTCAGCACCACAATATAGGGCAGGCCCGCCTCACGCAGCATCTGCACCGCAATTGTCGTGCGCGGCATTTGCATCAGCGACAGCATGCCTTCCTGCATGCGCGCGCCGCCCGACGCCGCAAACACGATCAGCGGGGCGTGCAGCGCCAGGGCTTTTTGGGCAGCGGCGATCAGCATTTCACCCACCGCCATGCCCATGGAGCCGCCCATGAAACTGAAATCCTGCACCGCCACAACGCATAACAGATCATCGATATTTCCGCTGGCCGCCAGCATCGCTTCATCGCGTCCGGTCGCGCGTTTTGCCTCTTTCAGCCGCTCGGGATAGCGTTTCTGGTCGCGAAATTTCAGCGGGTCCGGTGCCACATGCACCTCCGGCAGCCATTCATAGCGCCCGCCGTCAAAAACTGAATCGAGCCGCGCCCTGGGCGTCAGTTTCAAATGATGATGGCAGTTCGGACAGACATTCAGCGCCGCAATCAGATCACGCTGGAAAATCATCTGATCGCAGGCGGGGCATTTTTCCCACAGGCCCTCACCCGTGTCGCGCATGCGGAACACAGCCTGAATCTTTGGACGCACAACCCGGGTCAGCCAGTTCATGGGCTTGCTTTCCATCTTATGTCAGCTCCCGTGTCTTTCGAACGCCGCCCGCCAGTCCGGCAACAAATTCATGCACGTCGGCGGCAATCGCGCCCGGCGCCTTGCCGGCTTTTCTTGCCGCCGCCACACGATCGACAATGGCCGTGCCGACAACCACCGCATCCGCAAAGCGCGCCACATCGGCCACATGCGCCGCCGTCTTTATGCCAAAGCCGACCGCCACCGGCAGCGCACTGTGACGCCGGATGCGCCTGACCGCTTCACCCACCTGGCCCGCATCCGCGCTTGCCGTCCCGGTGATGCCGGTGATGGAAACATAATAGACGAAACCGCTTGTGTTGTTAAGCACGGCTGGCAAACGCCGGTCATCCGTTGTAGGTGTCGCAAGACGGATAAAATTCAACCCGGCCTTGAGTGCGGGCAGGCACAGCTCTGTATCTTCTTCTGGCGGCAGGTCCACAACAATCAATCCATCCACACCCGCCGCCAATGCGTCAGTTATGAAACGGTCAACGCCATAGCGATAGATCGGGTTGTAATAGCCCATCAGAATGATCGGCGTATCCGTATCCTGTTTGCGAAAGCGGCGCACCAGTTCAAGCGTGCGTATCTGGCTTGCGCCATTCTGCAACGCCTGCAACCCCGCCGCCTGGATGGAGGGGCCATCCGCCATCGGATCGCTGAACGGCATGCCCAGTTCGATCAGATCGGCGCCCGCCGCTGGCAGGCCGCGCAGAATTTCAAAGCTGGTTTCATGATCGGGATCACCCGCCGTAATAAACGTGATCAACCCGGCGCGCCCCGCGCTACGCAGTGATGCAAAACATTTGTCGATACGTGTTTCGCTCATGACAGTTGTGTTCCCAGCATGCGCGCGACCGCAAAAATATCCTTGTCGCCGCGCCCGCACATATTCATGCACAGCAGATGATCGCGCGGCAGGCCCGGCGCCAGCTTCGCCACATAGGCCAGGGCATGGGCTGGTTCCAGCGCCGGAATAATGCCTTCGAGTTTGGTGCATAGTTGAAACGCCGCCAGCGCTTCATCATCCGTGGCCGACACATAGTTTACGCGGCCCGCCTCGTGCAGCCACGCATGTTCGGGGCCGATGCCGGGATAATCCAGCCCCGCCGAAATCGAATGCGCATCGGTGATCTGGCCATCTTCATTTTGCAACAAATAAGTGCGGTTGCCATGCAACACACCGGGTTGCCCGCCTGCGATGCTTGCGGCATGCAGGCCCGTTTCCAGCCCCTTGCCCGCCGCTTCCACGCCATACATGGCAACGCCGGGATCATCCAGAAACGGATGGAACAGGCCGATGGCGTTGGAGCCGCCGCCAATACAGGCGACCAGTGAATCCGGCAGACGCCCTTCGCGATCCAGCATCTGTTCGCGCGCCTCGCGCCCGATCACCGATTGAAAATCCCGCACCAGCATCGGATAGGGGTGCGGCCCCGCCGCCGTGCCGATAATATAGAACGTGTCCATGACATTGGTCACCCAGTCGCGCAGCGCTTCGTTCATGGCGTCTTTCAGCGTCGCGGTGCCGCTCGTTACCGGAACAACTTCCGCGCCCAGCAGCTTCATGCGGAACACATTGGGCTGCTGGCGTTCAATATCCGCCGCCCCCATATAAATCACACAGGGCAATCCAAACCGCGCGGCCACTGTGGCAGTGGCCACGCCATGCTGGCCCGCGCCGGTTTCGGCAATAATGCGGCCCTTCTTCATGCGCCGGGCCAGCAATATTTGCCCCAGGCAATTATTGATCTTATGCGATCCGGTATGGTTCAGCTCATCGCGCTTTAAATAGATTTTTGCGCCGCCGAAATGTTGCGTCAGACGCTCCGCAAAATATAGCGGGCTGGGCCGTCCGGCATAATGGCTCAGCAGATCGTCCAGCTCCGCATGAAACGCCGGATCGGCCTTGGCGGCGGTATAGGCGGCCTCCAGATCAAGGATCAGCGGCATCAGCGTTTCGGCAGCATAGCGCCCGCCGAAAATACCGAAATGCCCCTGCGCATCGGGACCAGAACGAAAACTATTGGGGTTGGGTATAGTCAAAACAAAAAATCCAGTTACAAGCGTTTGGCGGCTTCAACAAAGCCGCGAATTTTTACAACATCCTTGATCCCAGGCTGGCTTTCCACGCCCGAGGACACGTCTATCATTTTAGCGCCGCTGATGCGAACAGCCTCGCCCAGATTTCCGGCGTCAAGGCCGCCGGACAACATCCAGGGCCGCGTCCATGTCTGCCCTGCGATCAGTGTCCAGTCGAATACCAAGCCATTGCCGCCAGGTAAAGCATCCTTCGTCTGCGGCGGTTTGGCATCGAACAATAACATATCGCTGACCGGCTCGTAGCTTCTGGCGCGATCAATATCGGCTGCGCCCGCAATGGCGACCGCCTTGATCACCGGCAGGCCAAACCGGGCGCGAATCTGCGCCACCCGTTCCGGCGTTTCCGCCCCATGCAGTTGCAGATAATCCAGCCCGGTCAGCGCCAGCACATCGGCAATGGCGGCGTCGGTGGCGTCCACGAACAGCCCCACCTTGGCGACTCCCGCCGGAACCATGCCCACCAGGATTGCCGCCTGCGTCCCTGTTACCGCGCGCGGTGAGCGGGCAAAGAACACAAAGCCCGCAAAGTCCGCCCCCGCGCCGATAGCGGCCTGCACGGTTTCAGGGCTGGATAAGCCACATATTTTCACTTTGATCATGGGGCGTTATAGCAGACCTGACGGGATGCTTACAGCCGCCTTGAAGCCGCCTGAAATCATCCTGCGAAATATACTTCGCTTCACTTATTGGCGCTTTTCGTAGGGCTGCGGGGGTGTTTTACCTATTTTTGGCATGGCCAGTCCGGCAAATGCGGATAGACCGAGACGATTGATTCGTTTTTGGAGCCGTGCGAGGATGCTTTTTCTCGGAGCAAAGAATACAGTTTACGACGTTTCCTTGCCGTTTCAGCGTCCTGAATTGGCAGATGGCTCGGGTAACGCCCCCGGATGAACGGACGGGTAGAAATGCTTCCTATCGAAGACCCAAAATTTATCACTGATCCGGAGTTAAAATTCCTTCGCCAGGAGTTGATTGAGTTTTTGGCCTACTGGAATGAAAAACGCGGGACACGGCCATTTCCCGGCCGCAAGGATATTGTTCCACGAGAGATTGAAAAACTGCTGCCATGGATCAATATGTATGACGTTCTGGATGGCGGCGCGAATATCAATGTGCGATTAATTGGCACGGCCTTATCTGATGCGCTGGGATATCGGGATTATACAGGCAAACCCATTTCAGAAATGCCGCAACTGCTTTCCAGGCGTATCCGGCGTGGCATCAATTGGGTGCTCGAAAGCCGTGCGCCCCTGCGTACTCTTGCAATTCAATCCGCCATTCCGGGGCAGGACTTCCAGGGCAATGAAGCCTGTCTGGCGCCCTTGTCAACGAATGGCGCAGATATCGATATAGTAATCGTGGTCGCCATATTGCAACAGCGCAAATAGCGTAACCAGCCGGGACGCATTGGTCACGACGGCAACTATCGATTTTTCTGGTCCATATCGGCCGCCCGGGATTCCATGCGCTCTGCCTGGTCAAGAAGCTCGTCCGCTTCGGATTGTTTGAAGGCGGCGTCTTCGAGCATGTCTGAAGATAACAGGTCGCAATCGCGCGCGGCCTCTTTGTCCTGCAGCCGTTTACAGTCTGCGATAATGCGCTGCCCTTCGGACATCTTCAATTGCGCCTGACGCAGCAGCATCTGCCCTTTGTTGCGCAGGCGGATGCCTTCACAGGTATAGAAATCCACTTCCGGCATCTTCGCTTTGTCGCAGATTCTTTCGGGCGCCTGTGCACGGGCATCCATGCTGAACCCCAAAGTCAGCGCCATCGCCAGCAGCAGGGCCGCACTATAATATTTCAAGCACTTTCTCCGGTGGCCGCCCTATGACGGCCTTGCCATTATTGACGACGATGGGTCTCTCGATCAGGACCGGCGTTCTGATCATGGCGTGAACCAGTTGACCATGGGTCAGCCTTTCATTGTCCAACTGCTGTTCCTTGTAGGCCGATTCTTCCTGGCGCATCAGATCGCGCGGCTTTATCGCCAGCATGATCAGGATGGCTTCCAGTTCCTTGACCGTCGGCGGCGTTTGCAAATATTCGATGATCTCCGGCTTGACGCCCTTTTGCTGTAGCAAGGTCAGGGCCTGCCGGGATTTGGTGCAACGCGGATTATGATAAATTTTTATGCCCGTCATGGTTCCTCAGTGCTCTTGTACGCATCTATACCGACGGCGCCGCCGACAGTGGCGAAGCCGTCTTTCGCCAGCAATGACGCCAGCTCGTACAAGATATTAACCGCCAATGCGGGGCCTGCCAAGACAAGAGCTGTATATAATTGAACCAGCGACGCGCCAGCCCGTATTTTTGCATAGGCGTCGGCGCCGGTGGCGACGCCCCCTACGCCAACCAGCGGAAGTTTTCCCCCGGTCAGACGATAGACATCGCGCAGCATACGGGTTGAGGGCGCAAACAGGGGGCGGCCGGATAGCCCTCCCTGTTCATGACGATTGGGGCTGTGCAGCCCTTCGCGCGCCAGCGTCGTATTGGAAATGATCATGCCGTCAATACCCGAATCAAGGGCTACTTCGGCAATATCGCGCAACGCCTGTTCATCCAGATCCGGCGCAATTTTGAGCAGCAGCGGCACATGCGATTGTTTGCGCGCGCGCGCCGTCAGTAATTTCTCCAGCAGTTTTTGCAACATGTCGCGATCCTGCAAGCCCCGCAACCCCGGCGTATTCGGTGATGAGACATTGATGGTGAAATAATCAGCCAGCCCCGCCAGCCTCTCAAAACAGGTCAGATAATCGGCAATGCGATCTGCGCTATCCTTGTTCGCGCCGATATTGGCGCCGACAATGCCAGGGCGATTTCGCCGCCCCGCCAACCGCCGGGCATAAATTTCAAGCCCCTGATTATTGAAGCCCAGCCTGTTGATCACTGCGGCGTCTTCGCGCAGACGAAATATTCGTGGCCGCGGATTTCCGGCCTGCGGCAAGGGGGTAACCGTACCCGTTTCAGCAAAGCCAAAGCCCAGCCGCAGCATGGCGTCCGGCGCCTCGGCATTTTTATCAAACCCGGCTGCGATCCCAAGGGGGTTGGGAAATTTCAATCCAAAAACCGATGTTTCCAGTACCGGCAGATGCGGCGCCCTGATGCGCGGCGCCAGCCCAAGTTTGAGTGTGCGAAGCGTCAGCCCATGTGCGGTTTCCGGATCCAGCGCCCGCAATAGAGGACCGACAAAGCGATAAAGATCAGCCATTCAAATTCCCGTTTCTGATGGAAACTGGTGCGCCCCATCCTCCCCCCGTGACAGCCTGTATATACCGGCCACATGGCTGAGCGGTAGCGCCGCATATAGATGGGCAAACAAATCACCGCCGCGCGACGGCTCCCATTTCAGCGCATCGGTCAGCCCCGACGGTTCGATCGCCAGCAACACCAAATCCGATTCGCCGGAAAAATGCCTGGCAGCGGTTTCCCGGACCTGCGCGGCGGTGGAAAAATGAATAAACCCATCCGCAATATCTACGGGCGCGCCAGTCAACTGCCCAATTTCCTGCGCCGCCCGCCATTCCGCCGGGCGTAAAATCTTGTATATCAGCGCCATCACCTTCTACTTTCAATTTTGAAGGAATATGCTATTATTCCTAGTCCACGATAGAAGTCATAGCGCCATGTTAAGTCATAAACAAGTTTGGGAAGGCATCGAGGCGCTTGCGGCGGCGCACGGATTTTCACCGTCGGGTCTGGCCAAGCGCGCCGGGCTGGACGCCACTGTGTTTAACCGCTCAAAGCGGCTGCACGAAGGCAAGCTGCGTTGGCCAAGCACGGAAAGCCTGTCGCGGATATTGCAGGTCACGGGGGCGTCGATCACGGATTTTGCGCGTCTGATTGAGGCGGAAACGGATAGCGCCATCCGCAATTCCAGGCCCATCCCCATCATTGGATTTGCGCAGGCCGGTGTACAGGGCTTTTTTGACGATGGCGGCTTTCCCGTTGGGGGTGGCTGGGACACCGTGAATTTTCCTGGCCTTGGCGATGATAGCGCCTATGCGCTTGAAATAAGCGGCGACAGCATGCTGCCTGTCTATCGAGAGGGCGATATTGTTGTGGTCTCACCGCATGCAGACATACGGCGTGGGGATCGCGTTGTGGCGAAAACCCGCGAAGGCGAAGTCATGGCGAAACAGCTTTTGCGCAAAACCGCCAGCAGGGTGGAACTGTCGTCTTTCAATCCGGAATTTCCCCTGCGATCATTTGCGCCAAGTGATCTTCACTGGATTGCCCGCATCATCTGGGCGTCACAATAGGCGTTAATGGCGGCCTTCCAACCCGCCAATAATCGCAGGCGACCGTTAAGATAGCTCCATAATTTGCGCACCTCTTTGGTCGATGGGCTATTGGCGCCATATTCCATTACCGTGCGGCCATCGGTCATGCTGGCCACGAAATCTGCCCGGTGATTGAGCTTGATGGGCGCCACCGCGCCATGCTGCGACAAAGGCGGCAGCCGCCTCTCGGTAGCCCCGCTGCCCTGCCTGAAAAAGGATTGGGGCCGGTGGCTTTGCGTCCCGTCATTCCTAACGGATTGCCGTTTCGAGAAGCGCGCCGCCAAAGCGAATAGCCGCCAGGTGTTGGCCCCGTCCTGATTTTATTCTGGATAACTATGAGTCAAAACACAGGGCCTGTTGATATTACTTCCGTCTGGGGGGGGTTGATGTTGAAATAGGTTTTATTTGCAAAAAGAGGTTTTTGCGACTAATTATCAATATCACTAACTTTGTGCAGGAGCTTTACGCATGGCGGACAATAAAATCAGACTCTGGATCGGAATTGGCAGCTATCTGGTGGTAAGCGCCAATGGACTACCGGTTTGGGCGGCGGATGACGGCCCTTCCGCCACTGCGGGCGGCGCACATCAGAAACATGGCGTACAAGCCGAAGGCGGCGAAGGTGGTGAGGGTGGCGAAGCCGGGTATGCCGCTGAGGATCCAGATCAGGTCTTTGCCGTAAATCTGCTATTGACCAAGGGGCATTTGCAAATCGCCCATGAAATGGCGAAACTGGGAAACTGGGACGCCGCAGCGGCCCATGCCCAGCATCCGGCGGCGGAAACCTATGACGCCCTCAAGCCTAAACTGGAAAAATATGGCGCGGCCCCGTTTGAGGCAGAGCTTGACGCGCTGGTTGAGCAAATCATTGAGAAAAAAACCGCCGCCCAGCTCGGGCAGGCCTATGACGCCGTGATTGCAAAAATTGACGCCGCACATGGCGTGATTGAAGCGGGCAAGCGCACATCGCCATCTTTCACCATGACCTCCGCCATGGCCCTGTTAAAGCAGGCCAGCGCGGAATATGCGATCGGGGTAAAGGATGGCAAAATTGTAAACCTGCAGGAATATCAGGACGCCAGTGGATTTATCTGGGTCGCGGATCAGATGATTGCGGCGCTGGATAAAACCTTGCCGGGCATGGCGGAGATCACTGCGGAACTGGCAAAACTGAAAGCAGTCTGGTCTCCATCCGCCCGGATGGATAGCATGGTGGCGCCGGAAACGGACGTGTTGGGGGCCATTTCCCGCATTGAACTGAAGGCGGGAAAAATCCGGTAAAAGCTGCTTGTGTCATGCTATAGCCCTGTAAAAGGCTATCCATGAATATGAAGACTGCTGCGCCACACTGTCTGTTACAGATCATTCCTTCGCTGGATGCAGGCGGGGCCGAGCGCGGCTGTCTGGATATTGCGGGCGCCGTGCATGCGCAGGGCGGGCGGGCGCTGGTTGCCTCAACAGGGGGCCGGATGGCGGCGGAACTGGCGGGTCTGGGGGGCGAACTTATTGTTTTGCCGGTGGCCAGTAAAAATCCGCTGGTGATGCTGGCCAATGTGTTCCGGCTTGCATCACTGATCCGTACACAGAATATTGATCTTGTGCATGTCCGGTCCCGTGCGCCCGCATGGAGCGCATGGGCGGCGGCGAAAATTACCGGCGTGCCGTTCGTTACAACCTTTCATGGATTTTATGGCGCAGGAAACGCATTCAAGCGTTTTTATAACAGCGTGATGCTGCGCGGCGCGCGGGTTATCGCCGGATCGCATTTTATGGCTGCGCATATTCGCGCAACATATCATCCGTCAGCGGATCATATCGCGGTAATTGCGCGCGGCGTCGATGTTGCACGTTTTGATCCTGCGGCGGTAGCGCCGGAACGGGTGGCGGCGTTGCGGCGGGAATGGAAAATTCCCGGCGGAATGCAGATCATTCTGCTGCCAGCAAGGCTGACGCGGTGGAAAGGCCAGCTATTATTTGTCGCGGCGCTGGCCGGGCTTAACCGCCGGGATGTGATTGGCGTTCTGTGTGGCGACGCACAGGGCCGGGATGGTTATGAACAGGAAATCCGGGCGGCGGCGCGCCGTTATGGAATCGAGGCGCAATTGCGCATTACCGGCAATGTTGCGGATATGCCTGCGGCCTATAGCGCCGCGCATATTGCGGTTTCGGCTTCCAGTGACGCCGAGGCGTTCGGCCGCGTGCCGGTAGAAGCGATGGCCATGGGCTGCACGATTGTTGCAGCCGATCATGGCGGGGCGGCGGAAACGTTGCGATCCGGCGATGGCGGCCCGGCGTTTGGCATTTTATTTTCGCCGGGGGACGCGGCGGGGCTTGCGGCGGCATTGGCGCAGGCGCTGGCGGCCCCGCGCGGCGGCGGGCCGGAACAGGTGGCGGCGGCGCGCGCCCATGTGCTGGCGAATTATTCCACCGCCAGCATGTGCGCGCAGACACTGGCGCTGTACCGGGACGTGCTGCCTGCTGCGCCAGCGCCTGCGCGGCGAGGCGAGGCGAAGCCATGAAGCGGATACTGGTCATCAAACTTGGCGCGCTGGGGGATTTTGTTCTGGCGATGGGGCCGTTCAGGGCGATCCGCGCACATCATCCGGGGGCGCATATTACCCTGCTGACCACGCCCGCCTTTGCGGCCATGGGCGAGGCCTGCGGATATTTTGATACGATCTGGAACCATGGCCGTCCGGCGAAAAGCGATCTTGCCGGTCTGTGGCGGTTGTATCGTTCCCTGCGCGGCGGACAGTTTGAGCGGGTATATGATTTGCAAACCTCTACCCGGTCGAGCTTCTACCGGAATTTCATTCGAAACGCTGAATGGTCAGGCATTGCGGCGGGGTGCAGCCATCCGCATGCCAGCCCGAAGCGCAATTTCATGCATACGCTGGACCGGCAGGCTGAACAGTTGGCCATGGCCGGGATCGCCCGCACGCCCCCCGCCGATCTGTCCTGGGCGCAGGTGGACCTTGGCCGCTTTAACCTGCCGGCTACCGGGAAATATATCTTAATGGTTCCCGGCGGTTCGGCCCATCGCCCGGAAAAACGCTGGCCCGCGCGGCGCTATGGCGAACTGGCGGCCTTGCTGTCTGAACGTGGATTGCAGACCATCATCCTGGGGGCAGGGGCCGAACGTGATCTGGCGGACGAAATCGAGGCCCTGTGCCCATCCGCTGTCAGTTTTGTGGATCGCACCAGTTTCATGGAAATTATCGCCCTGGCGCGGGGGGCCGCATGGGCCATCGGCAACGATACCGGCCCCATGCACCTGATCGCGGCGGCGGGATGCCCATCGGTGGTGCTGTTTTCAGGGGCTAGCGACCCGGCGCTGTGCGCGCCAAGGGGGACAAATGTCACATTATTGCGCCGCGATCCACTGGCCGGTCTTGCGATCAGCGAGGTGGCAACCCACCTTAATCTTCTATAAGATGATTTTTCTGAAATATTCACTTGCGATTAAGTTGCTGGTGAATATTGTCTGGCCGTAACTTGTAAAAACAATCGAGAGGTTTACACCATACGCCGACCAATGTCCGCGACGCCGTCCCGCGAGGGCCCGCGCGTAAATGAAGAAATAGATGTGCCGAATGTCCGGCTGATTGATGGCGAAGGCGAGCAGGTGGGGGTTGTCACCACCCGTGCGGCCATTCAGGCGGCAATGGATGCGGGCCTGGATCTGGTAGAGGTGTCGCCCAACGTCGATCCCCCGGTATGCAAGCTTCTGGATTATGGCCGCTTCAAATATCAGGCCCAGAAAAAGGCCAATGAAGCGCGCAAAAAACAGAAAGTCGTCGAAATCAAGGAAATCAAGATGCGCCCGACCATCGACATTCATGATTATGGCGTGAAGATGAAGGCCGTGCAGCGCTTTTTCGAAGAAGGCGACAAGGTGAAAGTCACCATCCGATTCCGGGGCCGGGAATTATCCCACCAGGAACTGGGCATGAAACTGCTGGAGCGCGTGCAGGTGGACACCGCCGTCACCGCCAAGGTGGAGCAATGGCCCAAAATGGAAGGCCGCCAGATGAC
>CAYGDL010000041.1:0-16653 GCA_964348545.1 uncultured Alphaproteobacteria bacterium
CACTAGGGAGTTGCCACAACATGGCACGTAATGACGGTTTTGAACGCGAGCGTGAGCGCGGCGATGGTGATCTGGTTGATAAGCTGGTGCATATCAATCGCGTTGCCAAAGTGGTGAAAGGCGGGCGCAGGTTCGGTTTTGCAGCACTGGTCGTGATCGGCGATCAGAAGGGCCGGGTTGGTTTTGGACATGGCAAGGCGCGAGAAGTACCCGAAGCCATTCGCAAGGCAACCGAATCCGGCAAGCGCAACATGATCCGTGTGCCCCTTCGTGAAGGCCGCACGCTGCATCATGATATGGAAGGGCGTCATGGTGCTGGTAAAGTCGTGATGCGTTCGGCAACGCCAGGAACCGGAATTATTGCCGGCGGTCCGATGCGCGCCGTGTTTGAAACGCTGGGCCTTCAAGATGTGGTGGCCAAATCTGTCGGGTCTTCCAACCCGTATAACATGGTGCGGGCTACGATTGACGGATTGAAGAAACAGGTTTCGCCCCGCATGGTGGCGTCCAGGCGCGGCAAAAAGGTCGGTGATATCGCGCACCGCCGCAGTGGCGTCGTCGATGATGTTTCGGGTCAGGAGTAGGATATTATGCCGGACAGGAAAAAACCCGCCACAGGCAAGACCGTGACGATTGAGCAGATTGGCAGCCCTATTCGCCGCCCCGCCGATCAACGCGCAACATTGATCGGTCTTGGTCTGAATAAAATGCACCGTGTACGGACGTTGGAGGATACGCCGTCCGTGCGTGGCATGATCGCCAAGGTTGCGCATCTGGTGCGTGTGCAATAGGCAGCGTCTAAATGGAAAGTCAGACTTGATCCGCTGCACAGCAGCAGCGGACCGGAAATAAAGACCCGGCTACAAGTTTAATATGGGATAGCGGTTATGAAGCTGAACGAATTACGTGACAATCCGGGCGCCCGGAAGAAAAGCAAACGCCTGGGCCGTGGTATCGGTTCCGGTCTCGGCAAGACCGCCGGGCGGGGTGTGAAGGGTCAAAGGGCGCGTTCTGGTGTGGCCATCAAGGGCTTCGAAGGCGGCCAGATGCCGGTGCATATGCGCTTGCCCAAACGCGGCTTTAACAGCCTGGCGCCGCGCGATTTCGTCGAAGTGAATCTTGGCCGTCTTCAGGCCGCAATTGACGCGGGCAAGCTGGATATATCCAAGCCCCTCGATGCTAAGGCGTTGCAGGCTGCGGGTCTGGTTCGCCGTATTCGTGGCGGTGTGCGTCTGCTGGGTAATGGCGAACTCAAGTCAAAGCTGACCATTGAAGTGGTCGGTGCGACCAAAGCTGCGATTGCGGCTGTAGAAAAGCTTGGCGGCGCCGTTACGGTTGCTGCTTAAAAATACAGGTCGGTTTGGGCGCATGGGTTTGAAGTTTCCGCGCCCGGATTCTCTAAAACGCTTCTGGGATATTGAATGGCCTCCGCTGCCGAACAATTAGCCGCCAATCTTAACTTTGCTGCCTTCGGAAAGGCGGAGGAGCTGAAGAAGCGCCTGTGGTTCACGCTGGCGGCGCTGGTGATTTACCGTCTGGGCACCTATATTCCGTTGCCTGGCATCAATCCGCTTGCGCTTGCCGAAATAATCAACCGCAATCAAAGCGGCATTCTCGGCCTTTTCAATGTGTTTTCGGGCGGCGCTGTCGGGCGTATGGCGATTTTCGCCCTGAACATCATGCCCTATATTTCGGCCAGCATTATTATTCAGCTTATGACATCCGTTTCGACACGGCTTGAGGCGCTGAAAAAAGAGGGCGAACAGGGCCGCAAGAAAATTACACAATATACGCGCTATGGCACGGTGCTGCTGGCCACGTTACAGGCCTATGGCATTGCGTCGGGCCTTGAAGGCGCGGGTAATGTGGTCATTGAAGCGGGTATTTTCTTCCGCCTCACCACGGTGATTACGCTGGTGGGCGGCACGGTTTTTCTGATGTGGCTGGGCGAGCAGATAACGGCGCGCGGTGTTGGCAATGGTATTTCATTGATCATCTTTGCCGGTATTGTGGCGGAACTCCCCAGCGCTTTGGTCAGCACGTTTGAGCTTGGGCGCACGGGTGCGCTGCCAACGCTTTTCCTTCTCATTCTGGTGGTTATGATTGGCGCGGTGATTGGGGCCATTGTATTCATGGAGCGGGCGCAACGCCGTTTGCTGGTGCAATATCCCAAACGCCAGGTTGGCCGTAAAATGGTGGGCGGCGAATCGTCGCATTTGCCGTTGAAGCTGAATGTATCGGGTGTAATTCCACCGATTTTTGCGTCGTCTCTTTTATTGCTACCAATTACGGTGGCCAATTTCTCGGCAGGTTCCGGGCCGGAATGGCTGACGACGGTGACCAGCCTGCTGGGTCATGGACAGCCGCTTTATATGTTGTTCTATGCTGCGGGCATTATATTTTTCTGCTTTTTCTATACCTCCATTATTTTCAACCCCGAGGATACGGCGGAAAATTTACGCAAAAATGGCGGCTTTATTCCCGGCATCCGTCCGGGCGCCAAAACTGCGGAATATATTAATTACATATTGACCCGCCTGACGGTGGTTGGCGCATTGTATTTGACGGCGGTTTGTCTGCTGCCGGAAATCCTGGTGGCGCAATATTCCGTTCCGTTCTATTTCGGCGGCACATCGCTGCTGATTGTGGTCAGCGTGACGATGGATACGGTTGCACAGATCCAGAGCCATTTGCTGGCGCATCAATATGAAGGGCTGATCAAGAAAAGCAGATTGAAGGGGCGCAACAAATGAATTTGATTTTGTTGGGCGCGCCGGGGGCGGGTAAGGGAACGCAGGCGGAACGCCTACAGTCTGAACGCGGGCTGGTGCAGCTTTCCACAGGCGACATGCTGCGCGCGGCGGTCGCGGCGGGGACCGAAACCGGGCGCAAGGCGAAAGAGATCATGGACCGGGGCGATCTGGTGCCGGACGCGGTTGTGGTCGGTATTATTTCTGACCGGATAGATCAGCCGGACTGCCAGAAAGGCTTTATTCTGGATGGCTTTCCGCGCAACGAAACGCAAGCCGAGGCCCTGGACAAGATGCTGACGCAAAAGGGAAAAAAGCTTGATTTCGTGATCGAGGTAAAGGTTGACGAAAAAATCCTGTTTGACCGCATCCGCAACCGGGCGGCCGAATCGGCGAGTGCCACGGGTTCCGTCAGGGCCGATGATAATGAGGAAACCCTGCGTATCCGGCTGGAAGTTTACCATGCCCAAACCGCCCCATTGCTTCCCTATTATCAGCGGCAGGGCAGATTACATAGCATTGACGGCATGCAGCCCGTCGGGGATGTGGCGCGTCAGATCGCCAGTATTCTGGACGGAGTGTAAAGAAGTAACAAGCGGCGATGATTTATTTGACTGGAGGCTGGAAATACTTATAATCCGCCAACTTTGCGGCTTTTAGGATCTGGCCGTCCCAAACAAATAGAATCAACCGGTTGTGGTCCAGCAATCGGTCGTTTGTGTTGGTGCGTTTATTATGAAATTTTGGCCAGAAATGGCCAGGAACGGGAACTTAAGGAGATAAATCGTGGCGCGTATAGCAGGCGTAAATATTCCAACCAACAAGCGTGTCGAGATCGCGTTGACCTATATTCATGGGATAGGCCGTACGAAAGCCCGCGAAATTTGTGAGCGTGTAGGTATTCCGCTGGAACGACGGGTGTTTGACTTGTCCGAATCCGAGGTAATCCGGGTTCGCGAGACCATTGATCAGGATCATCTGGTGGAAGGTGATCTGCGCCGCTCCACTGCCATGAATATTAAGCGCCTGATGGATCTGGGCTGCTATCGGGGCCTGCGTCACCGGCGTGGACTGCCCGTGCGTGGTCAGCGTACCCACACCAATGCGCGCACACGCAAGGGCCCCGCAAAGGCCATTGCCGGCAAGAAGAAGTAAGACTGATTTATACGCCGCACGGTTCGCGGTCGGTTCGCCCAGAAAGGTTTGATAGAGAATGGCCAAGGAAGCAACGCGCATTCGCCGTAAAGAGCGCAAGAACATCACCTCGGGGGTGGCGCATGTGAATGCGACGTTCAACAATACCAAAATTACCATCAGCGACGCCCAGGGCAATGTGATTGCGTGGTGTTCAGCGGGCGTGATGGGCTTTAAGGGGTCGCGTAAATCAACCCCCTATGCGGCGCAGGTGGCTGCTGAAAGCGCCGGTAAAAAGGCGCAGGAACATGGCATGCAAGTGCTTGAAGTCGAGGTCAAGGGGCCTGGATCGGGGCGTGAGTCTGCGCTGCGCGCTTTGCAGGCGGTGGGCTTTACGGTTACCAGCATTCGCGACGTGACGCCCATTCCGCATAATGGTTGCCGGCCGCCAAAGCGCCGCCGGGTCTAAAGGTTTGATGGGCCAAATGCTGTGCCGGTATTTATACCGTGTACAGAAGATTTGGTCCGGAAATTTCATATAAGCGATAGCGCGGTGTATGCGCGCATCACTTCAGGCATGAGGTCGCCAACGTGATCGAGAAAAACTGGCAGGAACTGATTAAACCAAACCGGCTTGAAATTGACCCGGGGATGGATCCAAAACGCAGTGCGACAGTCGTTGCCGTGCCGCTGGAGCGTGGATTCGGCGTGACGCTCGGCAATAGCCTGCGGCGTATTCTGCTGTCCTCCCTGCAGGGGGCGGCGGTCACTTCGGTGCAGATCGATGGCGTGTTGCACGAATTTTCGTCGATCAGCGGCGTTCGTGAGGATGTCACGGATATTGTGCTGAACCTGAAATCACTTGCATTGCGCATGCATTCGGAAGGCCCACGCCGGATGATCCTGTCTGCGGAAGGACCAGGTGAAGTCACCGCTGCGCAAATTACGCAGATTTCGGATATTGATATTCTCAATCCGGATCATGTCATCTGCACCCTGGGACAGGGCGCGAAAATCCGGCTGGAACTGACGGTCAATAATGGCAAGGGTTATGTGCCAGCGGATCGCAACAGGCCAGAAGACGCGCCGATTGGCCTTATCGCCATTGATGCGCTGTACAGCCCGGTTCGGCGCGTGTCCTTCAAGGTGGAAAATACCCGTGAAGGCCAGGTGCTGGATTATGACAAGCTGACCATGGATGTGGAAACCAATGGCGCCGTCACCCCGGAAGATGCGGTAGCCTATGCCGCGCGCATCCTGCAGGACCAGCTACAGGTTTTTGTCAATTTCGACGAGCCAACACGCGCGCAAACTTTCGAGGAACGCCCGGAACTGGAATTCAATCCGGCGCTGCTGAAAAAAGTCGACGAACTGGAATTGTCGGTGCGTTCCGCCAACTGCCTGAAGAACGACAATATCATCTATATTGGCGATCTCATTCAGAAGACCGAGGCGGAAATGCTGCGTACGCCGAATTTTGGCCGCAAGTCGCTGAACGAAATAAAAGAACTATTGTCGCAAATGGGCCTGCATCTCGGCATGGAAGTGCTGAACTGGCCACCCGACAATATCGAAGAATTGGCCAAGCGCCACGAAGATCAATACTGAGCATTTGAGAATTTCCGGATTGTATAGAGAGTCCGGAGCATAAGGAGACTAAATCATGCGTCACGGAGTAGGCGGCCGTAAACTGAACCGCACAGCATCGCATCGCAAGGCGATGCTGGCGAACATGGCTTCTGCTTTGATCAAGCATGAGCAGATTGTGACCACTTTGCCAAAGGCCAAGGAATTGCGCCCCTATGTCGAAAAGCTGGTGACGCAAGGCAAAAAGGCTACCCTGCATGCGCGCCGTCAGGTGCTGGCGCAGCTGCCCGATCCCGATCAGGCGCTGGTCAATAAATTGTTTGGCACCCTTGCGCCACGCTATGCGCAACGTCATGGCGGTTATACCCGTGTGATGCGGGCGGGCTTTCGCTATGGCGATAATGCGCCGCTGGCGGTTATTGAATTCGTGGATCGCGATGTAGACGCGCGCGGCCAGGATTCCGGTCCGGTTCAAATGGATGATGAAGCCTGAAATCAGGTTTGGCCGTGCGCTGCCCCGGCGGCGGGTGAACGCGGCATTAATGTCGGCGCTGGCTTTTCTGGTCGGCATTCTGGGCGTGTCGGCCTCGGCGCAACAGCGCGTGGTCCCGGAAAGCCGTACCCAGATACAATTTTCTTTTTCCGAAGTTGTAAAGAAATCCGCCCCTGCGGTGACCAATATCTTTGCAAAGCGGGTTGTGCGCTCAGAGATGCGCTCATCGCTGTTCGATGATCCGATGATGCAGCGCTTCTTCGGCGAAAACTTCCGGGGCCAGTTCATGCCGCGTGAGCGCGTTCAGAATATGCTGGGCTCCGGCGTTCTGGTGCGCGGGGATGGAATTATTGTAACCAACAACCATGTCATTGAAAACACCACGGGTATTCGCGTGGTGCTAAGTGATCGGCGCGAATTTGACGCCAGGTTGCTGTTAACCGATCCGCACACGGATCTTGCCGTGTTGAAAATTGATGCGGGCGGCGAAAAACTTCCGGCACTGGATTTTGCGGATTCAGACAGTGCCGAAGTGGGTGATATTGTGCTGGCCATTGGCAATCCGTTTGGCGTTGGCCAAACCGTGACAAGTGGCATTGTGTCGGCGACGGCGCGCAGCCAGGGCGGCGTTTCGGATTATCAGTTTTTCATCCAAACCGATGCAGCCATCAACCCTGGTAATTCTGGTGGTGCGCTGGTGGGCGTTGACGGCGCGCTGATGGGCGTTAACACCGCAATCTTTTCACGCAGTGGAGGCTCAATCGGCATCGGTTTCGCCATTCCATCCAACATGGTCAAACAGGTCGTTGAATCGGCGCTTGCCGACGGTGTTGTCGTGCGTCCCTGGCTGGGCGCGTCTGGTCAACCACTAACCCAGGATATCAGTCAGGGGCTTGGACTGTCCCGGCCCGCGGGTGTATTGATCAGCAATGTTTATCCTGCTGGCCCGGCCGATCAGGCGGGATTACGGGTCGGCGACGTGATCCTCAAAGTCGGTGAACATGAAACGACCGATCCCGAATCTCTGCGTTATCGTATCGCAACCTCGAAAGTGGGCGGAGCCGTAAAAGTGGATATCTGGCGCAATGGGGCGCCTGTCGTGCTGAGCATGAAGCTGTTGCCCGCCCCGGAAACGCCGCCGCGAAACCTGACCCGGCTGAAGGGCCATCAGCCGCTGACAGGCATTACGATTGCGAATTTGTCACCGGCCTATGCAGAGGAGTTAGGCCTTGGCCCCGGCCTGGTCGGGGTCATCATAACGGAGATGCCTTCCCAGAGTCCGGCTGCCAGGTTAGGATTACGGCCGGGTGATATACTTCTTTCCATTGGGCAGGATAAAGTAAAACTGGTAGATGACGCTGTGCGCCTGACGGGCGTTGAGCGGGACGTTTGGGATTTCCGCATTCGGCGGGGTGATCAGGTGCTTTCCGTGCGCGTGGGCGCCTAAAGCTGGCTTAAGGATAACAGCGTGAAAGGCCTTTTTGAGGCAGCGGGACTGGAAGGCGGCGCGCCACGGCCGCTGGCGGATCAGTTGCGTCCAGCGACACTGGAAGAAGTTGTGGGTCAGGACCATTTGATTGGACCCGATGCGCCGTTGCGGCGCATGTCCGATGCAGGCAAACTCAATTCGCTGATATTATGGGGGCCGCCAGGTACGGGAAAAACCACAATCGCGCGCCTGTTGACGGCGGGATCGAAACTGCATTTCGAACAATTATCGGCGGTGTTTTCCGGTGTCGCTGATTTACGCAAGGTCTTTGATCAGGCCCGCACCCGGCGGCGCGATGGGGTGGGAACCCTTTTGTTTGTGGATGAAATTCACCGTTTCAATCGCGCCCAGCAGGATGGCTTTTTGCCTTATGTGGAAGATGGCACCATTGTCCTGATTGGCGCCACCACTGAAAACCCGTCATTCGAGCTGAACGCGGCGCTGTTGTCGCGTGCGCAGGTCATGGTGCTGCGGCGTCTGGATGACGATAATCTGGAAATATTGCTGTCACGCGCCGAAAGCGTCATGGGAAAGCCATTGCCTTTGACGGCGGATGCACGCGCCACCTTGCGCGCCATGGCGGATGGGGATGGCCGCTTTGCGTTGAATCTGGCGGAGGAATTATATGCGCTGGATATTGCAACCCCGCTTGATCCGGCGCGGTTGGTAGAAACAGTACAGCGCCGCGCGCCTGTGTATGACAAGGCGCAGGAAGGCCATTACAATTTAATCAGTGCACTGCATAAAACCTTGCGCGGTTCGGATACGGACGCCGCATTATATTATCTTGCGCGTATGCTGGGCGCGGGCGAAGACCCGCTCTATATTGCGCGGCGCATGGTGCGGTTCGCAGTTGAGGATATTGGCCTGGCCGATCCCAATGCGCTGGTGCAGGCGCTGGCGGCAAAGGACGCCTATGATTTTCTGGGCAGCCCCGAAGGCGAACTGGCGCTGGTGCAGGCGGTGATTTATCTGGGCACCGCGCCAAAATCCAATGCTGTGTATCGCGCGTCCAAGGCGGCAAATGCCGCGGCTAGGGAACAGGGTTCGCTCTCGCCCCCCAAACATATTCTCAATGCGCCCACAAAAATGATGCGTGAGCAAGGCTATGGCGCAGGCTATCAATATGATCACGACACGGCGGAGGGTTTTTCCGGGCAGAATTATTTCCCCGAAGAAATGCCGCGCCGCAAATTTTATGTCCCAACCGAACGCGGCTTTGAGCGCGAGGTCATAAAACGGCTGGCTTATTGGGATGGGCTGCGCGAAAAGGCGGCGAAGGATGAATAGGGCCATGTCATGCTGAACATGTACCTGGCGGTTGCGGCGGGCGGTGCACTGGGATCGGTTGCACGTTATGTTTTTGTGGGGCAGGCGGCGCGCCTGTTGGGTGCGGGCTTTCCATGGGGCACACTTGGCGTCAATGTCATTGGATCGCTGCTGATGGGGCTGGCTGCGGGCGTTTACGCTGCGCGCGTATCGGCGCCGCCCGAAATACAGGCCTTTATCAGCGTTGGGGTGCTGGGCGGATTCACCACCTTTTCGGCATTTTCACTGGACGTGGTGCAATTATATGAACGCGGCCAATGGGCGCTGGCAGTGGTTTATGGCGCCGCCTCGTTTGGTTTATCTCTGGGCGCGCTGCTAATAGGCCTTACATTCATGCGCCGTTTGCTTACATAGTAAACTTATGAACACAGCAAAAAATATCGAAGTTGCCGCCGAGGAATCCGGGCTGCGGCTTGACCGGTGGTTCAAGCGCCGCTTTCCGCATCTTGCCCATGGCCGGTTGGAAAAACTGCTGCGCACCGGTCAGGTGCGGGTGGATGGCGGCCGGGTCAAGGCGGGTTTTCGCCTGGATGCCGGGCAGCAGGTGCGCGTGCCGCCCTTGCAGGCGCAAGAGACGGTGGCGCAGGAAAATTATAAACCGGTATCTGCGAAACTTTCACGCACCGACCGCGCGATGATGCAGGACGCCGTTTTGTATAATGACGGTACGGTCATTGCGATCAACAAACCGGCCGGGCTGGCGGTGCAGGGTGGCTCTGGCACTTCGCGTCATGTGGATGGCATGCTGGACGCCCTGCGCGAAGAAGGCGGGGAGCGGCCACGTCTGGTGCACCGGCTGGATCGCGACACCAGCGGAGTACTTTTGCTGGCCAGCACCGTGAACGCAGCGGCAAGGTTCGGTCAGGCGTTTCGCAGCCGCGAGGCGCGCAAGATATACTGGGCGCTAACCGTTGGCGTGCCGTCCCCACGCCAGGGCCGCATCCGCGCGCCGCTGGCGAAACTGAACGGCGAGGGCGCCTGGGAAGACCGTGAACGGGTCAGCGCGGTTGAGGCCGATGATCCACGCGGCAAGCCCGCCGACACACTGTACAAGGTCATCGACGTGGTGGGCCAGCATGTGGCCTGGGTCGCGTTCATGCCGCTGACGGGGCGCACCCATCAATTGCGCGCCCATGCGGCGCTGATGGGAACGCCCATCGTTGGCGATCGTAAATATGGCGGCGACAGGGCGCTGGTCGAAGGCATCGCCCCCAAGCTGCATCTGCATGCGCGCTCGCTTGAAATTCCGCATCCTGATGGGGGCATAATCTCGGTAACCGCGCCGCTACCGGATCATATGCAGGAAACCTGGAAATTTTTCGGATTTGATGCCAACACCCCCGGGGATCCATTTCTGGAGTGGGATCAGTGAACTGGATGCCGCAGTGGATAAAGGTTGCTACGGCATCTATCGCCGTACTGATTTTAATTCTGGGCGGCGGGGCAATTTATCTCGTCACATATCCGGTTGATCTATCGGACTTGCGCAATGAAATTGCCGCCGAACTGCAAGCGGCGACAGGGCGCGACATCAAGATCACCGGGAAAATTATTCTCGGGGTTTCGCTGACCCCAGCCCTGGATGTGGAAGGGCTGGAAATCGCGAACCTGAAATGGGGCAGGGCAGAAAATTTTGTCACCGTCGGAAGAACGAAAATCCGCGTACATCTGTTCCCATTATTGCAGGGCCGTGCAGACATCATTTCAATTGCGGCAGAGCATGCTGTTGCGCATCTTGAAACCGATGGTGTTGCGCGGCGCAACTGGACACTGCTGGCGCAAGCGGTAACGGAAGATGGCGAAGAAGCACGGATACCTGAAATCGAGGAAATTATAGTTAGCGACATAGCGATAGATTATCGCGACATCGCTGATCCCAAAGTTCGCTACAGCCTGCATCTTGAGAAAGCTTCGCTGATCCATGATGTGGTCAACGGAATTGGCAGCTATTCGGTTTTGGGCAAACTTGGTGACGACAGCATTGCGGCGGACGGAAAAATTGCCCCGCTTTATACAATCAGCATAGAGCAGCCCCGGCAATTTGATATGAAGGTGCAGGTTTTTGGCATCGGTCTGATGACCGATGGCAGCGTAAAATTTCCTTTCAAGGAATTTACCTATGCGGATTTTACCCTTGATGCGCCAAAAGGCTTGAGCCGGGCTGCGGCCTATTTTGGGATCAGTCTGCCAAATATTGGCGCAGTGAAAATATCCGGAAACCTGACGCCCTTCGGACGTGACCTGCATTTTGGCAATCTTACAGGCCAAGTGGGTAAAACCGATGCCGCTGGATTTATCATTGCTGGCATGAGCGCGCCCCATAAAGTCACCTCCGATCTGCGATCGGAAGCGCTTGATGTTGAACCTTATTGGAACATGCTTCCGGCGTCGGCGCCGCCACCGGGAAAGTTTTTTCTTAACGATCCGATAAAACTGGAACTTCCCGAAACTGTTGATCTGCAAGTTCGCTATGCCGTTAAATCCATGAAAATGGGCGGTCATAAATTTTCCAATTTCCTTCTGGATGCGCAGTTGAACAATCATATGCTCCGTTTCAGACATCTTGATCTGAATATGGCCGATGGCAGAATCACCAATAGCCTGATAGTGACGCCAAAAGCTGAAACCCTGGCGCTATCCCTTCAGAGCAACACGGCAGGTGTTGATATGGCGAGGCTGCTTAAGCAGTTTGGGATGCCAAAATACTTCAAGGGAAAGGCAAATTTATTGCTGGAAGGCAAGAGCAATGGCGCCACCATGGCTGAATTGGCAGCCGGATTTGATGGGCGCGCCTATTTCGAATTGCAAGAGGGTGCCATACCAAAACGTCTTTCATCCCTGCTTAGGGGGGGCATTACGGATATATTCCGTTCGATCGAGGGTGTGTTCGATGGCGGGGAGAAAGACGCAAAAATCGAATGCGGTTTTGGGGCGTTTGTAATCAATAACGGGGTGGCCGAAAACAAGGCGCTGCTCATGATTACCAGCAAGGCGGCTGTGACCGGCAAAGGCCGCATTGATCTTGGACAGGAGCGGTTGAAAATGAGCATCTCACCAAGACCGCGCGACAAAAGCCTGATCAGTCTGGCCAGCGATGTGGACATTAGCGGAACCCTGTTATATCCGGAATTTCACCTGAATAAGGGGTCGGTCGCAAAGAACGTGGGAAAGACCGCACTGGGAGTGGCGCTTGGCCCGCTCGGCATGATTTTGGGCGCGGCGGGTTCAGTCATATCAAAGCCCGGTGACAAACCAAAAGATGGTCAATGCGCAACTACAAAGGCAGCGGCTTTCACGGCGCTGCAAGCGGCGGGCGCATGGCCGGAGCTTAACCAGATTGGCGCTGCGCCATAGTCCATTATATACTGGGCTTCAGGCGCACAAAGTCACGATCATCAATCGGCGTCAGTTCCGCCTCTTCCTGGGCGAACGGTTCAAAGCCCATGCGCTGATACAGCGGCAAGGCGCGCGGATGATCAAGTGTGCAGGTCTGCACCTGCAAGTGCTTTGTCTCTCCGCGCCAGGCTATGGAGATGGCCTGCGACAGCAGGAAACGGCTCAGTCCAATGCCTGAAAATTCCGGCATCAATCCAAAAAAAACCAGATCCACGTCCGGCGCATTCCGGAAATCCAGTTCGAAATAACCGGCCGGCACGCCCCCGGCGTACAGGACATAAATCTCTACCTGCTCATGGTGAATGATTTCAGACAGTTCCTCGTCTGACATGCGCTTGCGGTTTACCCAGGCATAGTCACGGCCTATCATGTGATAGAGATAACGGTAAAAATGCAAGGCGGGCTTTTCGGCGCGCAGCAGCGCATAGTTGCGAAGCGGCGGCGCCACATGCAGCAATAGTGGTTTCTTGTGCATTTCAAGAAATGTAACGGTGGTGCGAAGCGTTTTTGGCATCTCGCGCCTGCTCTTACCGTTCGATAGGCAGATCCTGGCGCGCCCCCCATTCCGCCCATGACCCATCGTAAAGAGCAAGGGCCTTGTGCCCCAGCCGGTGCAGCGCCAGAAACACGATGGCCGCCGTAACGCCTGACCCGCAACTGTTGACGACCGGTCTGGTCATGTCAATGCCAGCCTCTTCCACAACACGGCGAAGTTCACCGGCCGGCAGCATGGCGCCATCTGCGTCCAGCAGAAGCTGATAATGCAGATTTATGGCGCCAGGAATATGCCCGGGCCGCACCCCGGGGCGGGGTTCCTGCTCAAAGCCCTTGAAACGGCCAGGGCCACGGGCGTCCACCACCTGTTCCGCGCCAGTACGGAGATTTTCCAGCATCTGGCTAACATCGCGCAGCATGAAACGGTTCAGCCGCGCCGTGAAATGCCGTTCGCGCGGAACAGGCGGCATATCGTCCATGGGTCGGCCTTCGGCCTTCCATTTAGGAAAACCGCCATCCAGTACGGCGACATCCTCATGCCCCATGACACGAAACATCCACCATACCCGCGCCGCACTGAACAGCCCGGCCCCGTCATACACCACAATCCGGTTGCCATCGCCCAGCCCCAGCTTGCGCATCCGGCTGGCGAATTTCTCCTGGGGGGGCAGCATGTGCGGCAGCGGCGAATCCGTGCTGGATATGTCATCCAGATCAAAAAACACGGCCCCCGGTATATGGCTGGCTTTATATTCGGCCTTGGCGTCGCGTCCCGCATCGGGCAGATACCAGGAACAGTCAACCACCCGGACATCGGGTGCGTTCAGATTTTGCGCCAACCATTCAGTACTGACAAGCGTATTGGAAATGTCTTGCGCCATGATGGATTACAACCAGTCGGGGGTGGGAAGATTTTTAGTTTCAAGAAATTCCGGGTTGAACAGCTTGCTTTGATAGCGGGTGCCGAAATCGCACAGGATTGTGACGATACGATGACCCGGCCCCATCTGCTGCGCCAGCCGGATCGCCCCGGCCACATTAATTCCGGTGGATCCGCCCATGCACAGGCCCTCAGCGCGGAGTAAATCATAGATCACCGGCAGGGCTTCCCTATCCGGGATATTGAACGATTCATCAATGGGCGCACCGTCAAGATTAGCGGTGACACGGCCCTGGCCGATACCCTCTGTTATCGAATCTCCTACGGCTTTCAGCTCACCGGTTTTGATCCAGCTATGAATGGCCGAACCATCCGGATCAGCGCAGGCGGTGACAATATTGCGGTTGCGTTCCTTCAATGCCATAGAGACACCCGCAAGTGTGCCGCCGGTTCCGACCGAGCAGATAAAGCCGTCGATTTTACCGTCGGTCTGTTTCCAGATTTCCGGGCCGGTTCCTTTGTAATGCGCCATGCGGTTGGCCACATTATCGAACTGATTGGCCCAGATTGCGCCAGCCGGTTCTTTTGCATTAAGTTCTTCCGCTAATCGACCGGAATATTTGACATAATTGTTTTCATCTCGATATGGAACCGCAGGCACTTCCACCAGTTTTGCGCCGGTCAGACGGATCATGTCCTTCTTTTCCTGCGATTGGGTGTCGGGGATGACGATGACCGTTCGAAAGCCCAACGCATTGCCGACCAGGGCCAGACCAATGCCGGTATTCCCCGCAGTGCCCTCTACAATGACACCGCCGGGTTTCAGGCGCCCAGTGGCGATAGCGTCACGGATAATATATAGCGCGGCCCGGTCCTTGACGGATTGGCCGGGGTTCATGAATTCCGCCTTGGCCAGTATGTCACAGCCGGTTGCGTCCGAGGCTTTACGCAACCGGATAAGCGGGGTGTCGCCAATGGAATCGATCAGGCCGTTTTTTATTTCCATTTTTCTATTATCCTCAACGGCACACAATCAATCAAGGGGCGGCGCAGACGGATTACCCGATTCCCGCAGAATGCGACTGCGGTTAAGTTCCAGCCATTGCAGGGCAAAAGCAAGCGTGACATTGCGGATCCGTCCCCCGGCAATACCCCGCAGGGCGGTTTCGCGTTTCATCACGATGACGCGGATATCCTCGTCTTCGTGGTCCAGCCCATGCACACCGCCAACGCCCTCTATATCTGTGATTGCGCAGAAATAATGGATTTTTTCTGCGATGCAGCCCGGGCTTTGGTAATAAGCGCCCATCGGGAAAAATTGTCCCAAATGGCATCCGGCCTCCTCAATGGCTTCGCGCCGGGCCACATCTTCGGGAATCTCACCGGGCTCAAAGCGGCCTGCAATGGTCTCGACCAGCCAGGCCCCTTGCGGGTTGGCTTCTCCCTCATTGGCGTAAGGTCCGGCCCGAAACTGTTCAATCAGCACGACACAATCACGCACCGGGTCATAGGGCAGCACAACGACCGCATCGCCTGAAATAAAAACTTCCCGCTGAATGGGTTGGGTCCAGCCCCCATCATGGCGGCGGTGCCGGACGCGATAACGATCCACAGCGAAATAACCGGAATATGTCCGCTCACGCGATATCAGATCAACATCTTCGGGGCCAAATGCAGGCATAGGCCAATCATCTTTCGGCATCTGAATACTCTTGTAAATTAGCAGGATAAGGTGAAAACCTAAATACATAGATTAGCATATTTTCTGTTTTTCTCCATGCGATTCAATGTTTTAGGGATGAGAATTCAAGTCCCGGCACTATATTGGAGTTTATGAGCAAATGGGTATCAGTAAAACCTGCTGATGGCTGCGCCTGGGTAACCGGCGCAAGTTCCGGTATTGGCAAATCGGTTGCGCTGGCGCTCGCGCGTGAAGGGTGGCGGGTAATTGCCAGTGCGCGCGGATCAGACGGATTGGCGTCTCTGGCGCGCGAAGCGGTCGGTCTGAAAGGTTCGGTTCATCCCTATCCGCTGGACGTCGCGAATGCGCAACAGGCAGCGGATGGATTTGCGGCATTCACCCAGTCGCATGGTCCCGTTGCGCTGGCGGTTCTGAACGCAGGCATTTATCTTCCGGTTGAGATTACCGGGAATCTGGACGCGGCGCCCTTTGCGCAGAGCATGCAGGTCAATTATATGGGGGTTGTAAACTGCCTGGCCCCCCTGGTCGCTGAGCAGATATTGCGTGGGCGAGGCCATGTGGTGATCTCATCTTCGGTCACGGGGTATGGCGGGTTACCCCGCGCCGCCGCTTATGGGCCGACCAAGGCGGCGCTGATCAATCTCGCTCAATGTCTGAAGTTTGATCTGGACCGGGCAGGGGTGCGCATCAGTGTTGTCTGCCCCGGTTTTGTCGATACGCCGGCCACCGAAAGCAATCCGTTTCCCATGCCGTTTCTGATATCAGCAGAAGATGCGGCGCAGCGCATCCTTGCGGGAGTTCAGCAAGGCAGGTTCGAGATCAGCTTTCCGCGCCGCTTCACTTACGTCCTCAAATTTATAAACATGCTGCCTTATCGGATATATTTCTTTTTAATCAAAAGTGTTACGGGCTGGCGTTAAGATTCTTCTGGAACTGGCACCAGCATGATCTTATTGCCCTTCATGGTAATCGCCAGTCTGCCATGTTTTAAATCCAGCGCCGCCAGACCAAACATTTCGCGCCGCCAGCCATGCATGGCGGGCACATCGGCATTGTCATCTATGGCGATGCGTTCCAGATCGGAACTATTGGCGACCAGTTTACTGGCCACGCCATCCTGTTCGCATTTGATTTTCAGCAATACCTTCAGCAATTCAACAGTGCCGCCGGTCGATGGACCAGGCGCGTCACGGTCCGGCAATGGCGGCAGGTCCACCTCGGGCAGTTCTACGCCCAGGCGTATTGCCGCCAGCAGGGAACCGCCCAGCTTGCCGTCCGCAAAGCCTGATGTAACGGAACGCATTTTACCCATTTCAGCAAGCGTGTGCGGCGGGTGTGCGGCAATTTCCAGCAGCGCCTCGTCCTTGATCACCCGGCCACGGGGCAGATCGCGCGCCT
>CAYGDL010000042.1:0-4577 GCA_964348545.1 uncultured Alphaproteobacteria bacterium
AAAGCACCGTGAGCATATTGACATTGATCATCGACAATTGCCCGCCCACCGGCGCATCCGGGTTCACATAATCAAAATGCGAAAAGTTTTCCGGATATTTTAGATCGCCAAATGCTGATAGGCCATGCGTGGGCGCGGCATTCACGGGGGAGGTGAGGAATAATATCAGGATGAGGCAAAATAAAATTCGCATTGTGCGCCCAGGTTAATTGGCCTTTGCGTCTTTGTACCACCATAGATCGGGAAAGCCGATATTATAGTCTGGCGTGGGGCGCGGATAATCGATCACGTTCCAATGGGCGGCTCTGGTCGCGGGCGCATACCATTGCGGCACCAGATAATGGCCCCAGAGCAGCACCCGGTCCAGCGCCCGGCTGGCCGCGATCAATGCCGCGCGGTTTTCCGCAAAGATGATCTTGTCAATCAGCGCATCCACCACCGGGCTTTTGACACCCGCCAGATTGCGGCTGCCGGGGCGATCGGCTGCTGCGGCGCTCCAATATTCGCGCTGCTCATTGCCGGGAGAAAGCGAGTTCGCCACCCCGCCAACGACAATGTCAAAATCATAGGCGTCGGTGCGATTTTTATATTGCGCTGTGTCAATCATACGGATCGTAGCCTTGACGCCCAGCCGTTCCAGACTACGCACATAGGGCGATACCACACGCTCAAAATTTGGCTGGTCCAGCAAAAACTCAACCTGCATTTTTTCGCCACTGGCGGTATGGGTCAGTACCCCCTCTTTTACCTGCCACCCAGCCTTTGCTAACAGGCGTTGCGCCTCGCGCAGATTTTTGCGGTTCTCGCCGCCGCCATCGCTGGCGGATGGCTTGTATACTGTTGTGAAAACTTCCGGTGGCAGTTGCGCGCGAAATGGCTCCAGCAACGCCAGTTCCGCTGCATCCGGCAACGCGCTGGCGGCCAGTTCGGAATTCTGAAAATAGCTGTGGCTGCGGGCATACTGCCCATAGAATAAATTTTTGTTGGCCCATTCAAAATCAAACGCATAATTGAACGCCAGGCGCACATCCGGATCGGAAAATTTCGTCCGCCGCGTGTTGAACAAAAAGCCCTGCATGGGTTCGGCATTGCGGGTTTCCAGACCTGAGCGGATAACCTTGCCTTGTTTTACAGCCGGAAAATCATAGGCCGTGGCCCAATTTTTGGCGCTTGTTTCAAAACGCACGTCAAAATTATTGGCCTTGAACGCTTCCAGCGCCACGGTGTCATCGCGGTAATATTCAAACACCAATTGATCAAAATTATGCGCGCCCACATTCACCGCCAGGTCTTTGCCCCAATAATCCTTCACGCGCTCCAGGGTAATGTTGCGGTTCGATTCCACCTTGCCGATGCGGTACGGCCCGCTGCCCAGCGGCGGCTCCAGCGTTGTTGCCTCGAAATCCCGGCCTTGCCAGTAATGCGCGGGCAGGATCGGCAATTGCCCCATGATCAGCGGCAGTTCACGGTTGCCCGCCGCATCAAATTCAAAACGCACCCCGCGCGCGCGCACTTTGGTGGCGCTTTTCACATTGGCGTAATAATAGCGGTACACCGGTGCGCCTTTTTCGCGCAGAATGTTGAAACTGAACACCACATCTTCGGGCGTGACCGGTTTGCCGTCATGCCATCGTGCCTGTGCGCGTAGGGTGAATATGACCCAGGAAAAATCCGCTGCGACCTCAACCGCTTCCGCCAGCAGGCCATATTCCGCGCCCGCCTCGTCAAATGAGGATGTTAAAAGGCGGTCATAGATCATGCTGGCGCCCGCCGCCGCCTCGCCTTTCAGGATAAACGGGTTCAGGCTGTCAAAGCCGCCAATCGCCGCCATGCGCAAGGCGCCGCCCTTGGGCGCGTCCGGGTTTACATAATCAAAGCGTTTGAAATCCGGCGGATATTTCATCTCGCCAAACAGTGACAGACCATGCGATGTGCGGCTGTCCGCCGCTTGTGCAACACCGGCGGCGATCAGCAAAAGCGCAATCAGGCATCCAGTGATTTTTCGCATGGGCCTATCGTTGGTTAATGGCGGCTCCGGTTACTTTTTCGGCAGCGGCGGCGCCTTGGGGCTGTTGGCGCGCAGATACAAAATGACATCGGCGCGATCCGCCTGTTTTTTCAGGCCCGCAAAGGCCATTTTATTGCCGGGAACGGCCGCCTTGGGATTGGTCAGATATTTATCCAGATTCGCATCGGTCCATTCCCCGCCATGCCCGGTCATCGCTGGTGAATAGCCAAAGCCCGATGCAGACGCCACCTTGCTGCCAACAATATTGTGCAGATTGGGGCCGATCTTGTTACCCGCTGCCGCATCAACTGCGTGACACGCGGCGCATTTCTTAAACACCTTGGCGCCATTTTCGGCATTGCCCGCCGCCAGGGCTGCAGACAGGCTGATTTCGCCCGCTGCTTCGGGGGCTTGCGCCGCTGCGGACGGCGCGTCTTCCGCCGGGGCCTCGGCATGTTCCGAACCGTGCGATTCGGTTTCGGGAAATATTTGTTCGCTCACCAGACTGATGGCAAACAACAGCAGAAAAGTGCCTAGAATGGCGCCTGCGATCTTGTTAATTGTAAACGAATCCATGACTTTCCACCTTGCTGGTAACGACGCGGGACATTAGCCGCTTCCGGAGGCAAGGCGCAAGACGTATAAGGAGGCGTTCTACACGCTTAGTCAGGAAATCAATCTGGTGTTTGAGACCAACTCCATCATTGTCATCCCCGCACGCATGGGGGCGGCGCGCCTGCCCAACAAGCCGCTGGCCGACATACATGGCCAGCCGATGATCGTGCATGTCTGGCGCCGGGCCTGCGAGGCTAAGGCCGGACGGGTTGTCGTGGCGGCGGGTGAACAGGCGATTGTTGATGCGGTTATAGCAGTTGGCGGCGAGGCGGTGTTGACCGACCCGGCGCTGGCCAGCGGTTCGGACCGCATTGCGGCGGCACTGAAACAGCTTGATCCCCGTCAGGAACATGATTTTGTGATCAATCTGCAGGGCGATCTGCCTACGATCCCGCCGGAGGATATCCATAGCATATTGCCGCCAATGGCCGATCCGGCGGTGGATATTGCGACACTGGTCACGCTGATCACCCGGCCCGAAGAAATCACCGATCCCAATGTGGTCAAGGCGGTCATTGCATTTCCGGCCCGGCAAAGCGGCCCGCTGCGCATCGGCAGGGCCTTATATTTCAGCCGCGCCGCAATTCCTTCTGGCGACGGCCCGTATTTTCATCATATTGGTATTTATGCGTATCGGCGCAGCGCGCTGGAGCGGTTCGTTACCCTGCCGCCTTCGGTGCTGGAATTACGGGAAAGGCTGGAACAATTGCGCGCACTCGAAGCAGGCATGAAGATCGCCGCCGTTCATGTGGACAGTGTGCCGCTGGGGGTGGATACCCAGGCCGATCTTGAACGCGCCCGTCAAATTTTAGGTAAATCCGTATGACCAATAAAAGCTCGCCTGCAAGCATAGCAAACATCATCGCCTTTCAGGGCGAACCCGGAAACAATTCGCAAATGGCCTGCCATGAAGCCTTTCCTGGCATGGAGCCGCTGGCCTGCCCCACCTTTGAAGAAGCCTTTGCCGCCGTCGAAGAAGGCCGCGCCAGACTGGGCATGATTCCGGTGGAAAATTCCGTATCCGGACGGGTTGCGGATATCCACCATCTGCTGCCCCAATCCGGCCTGTATATCAATGGGGAGCATTTCTTCCGGGTGCATCATCAGTTGCTGGGCGTCAAGGGCGCAACGCTGGCGGGCCTCAAGACGGTGCGCAGCCAGTTGCCCGCACTTGGTCAGTGCCGCAAACTGATCAATGAATTGAAGCTGACGCAGATTTCCGCCGCCGACACGGCGGGATCGGCGCGTCAGGTGGCGGAATCCGGGGATCCAACTGCGGCGGCGCTGGCTCCCACGCTGGCGGCGGAAATTTACGGCCTGGATATTCTGCGCGCCAATGTCGAGGATGTGGATCACAACACGACGCGCTTCCTGATCATGTCGAAGGAACCGCAGGAACCCGCACCTGACAGCGGCCCCTTGATCACCAGCTTTGTGTTTCAGGTGCGCAATGTGCCCGCCGCTTTGTTCAAGGCGATGGGCGGTTTCGCCACCAATGGCGTCAATATGACCAAGCTGGAAAGTTATCAGCTTGACGGCTCATTCAACGCCACGCAATTTTATGCAGATGTGGATGGCCATCCAGCGCAAAAGGGGCTGCGTCTGGCGTTAGAGGAGCTGGAGTTTTTTTCCTCGCACCTGAAAATTCTGGGTGTGTACCCCGCGCACAAATACCGGCAAGGGAAGAAGTAGTATCCCACAATATATTATGCACCGTCCTGATATTATGCACCGTCCTGAGCGGGCTTTCGCGCTTTGGCCGGTTTTTGCTTTGCTTCAAGCGCCGCGATGCGGGCTTCAAGGCGCAGATTTTCGGCCCGCGCCTCGGCGGCCATGGCGCGCACGGCGTCAAATTCTTCGCGCGGGACAAGGTTCATGCTTTCCAGCCAGCGCTCCAGACGCTGGCGCAGCAGCATGTCGATCTCGCCCTTCACGCCTTGCGCCGCGCCTGCGG
>CAYGDL010000042.1:4677-16581 GCA_964348545.1 uncultured Alphaproteobacteria bacterium
CGCTGGCGCAGCAGCATGTCGATCTCGCCCTTCACGCCTTGCGCCGCGCCTGCGGCGTTGAGCATCATTTTGGCAAGATCATCCAGAAAGCGGTTTTCGGTTTGCATACGGGGCCTCGTGACGGCATATGGTGGGGTCAACATTTCTGTTTGACACAATAGCATAAACTGAACAGGCATGCAGGATGTTTGAATTTCCCAATATTGATCCCATCGCCATCCAGATCGGGCCGCTGGCTATTCGCTGGTATGCGCTGGCCTATCTGGGGGGAATATTGCTGGGCTGGCTATATGCGGACCGGCTGGTGCGCAACACCGCATTATGGCCACAGGGCAAGGCCCCGGCAACGCCCGATCAGATCAGCGATTTTGTCACCTGGGTGACGCTTGGCATTATTCTGGGCGGGCGGCTGGGCTATGTGCTGTTTTATAATCCTGGATATTATCTGTATCACCCAGGCGAGATTTTATCTGTCTGGCAGGGCGGCATGTCGTTTCATGGCGGCCTGATCGGGGTGGCGCTGGCGATCGTGATCTTCACGCGCGCCAACGCCATCGCGCTTGGCGGTTTCGCCGATCTGGTGGCCAGCGTCGTGCCCATCGGCCTGCTGTTTGGCCGCCTCGCCAATTTCATCAACAGCGAATTGTGGGGCCGGGTCACCACCGCCCCCATCGGCATGATATTTCCAAATGGCGGGCCATTGCCGCGCCATCCAAGTCAATTGTACGAAGCGGGTTTGGAGGGGATCGCATTGCTGCTGCTGCTGTTTGCGGCGGGGCAATATACAAAGGCGCTGTCGCGGCCCTGGCTGATCACGGGCATTTTCGGCGTGTGGTACGGGGCGTCGCGCATCTTTGTGGAACTGTTCCGCGAACCTGATGTCCAGATCGGTTTTCTGGCGGGCGGCGTTACCATGGGCATGGTGCTGTCGCTGCCGCTGGTTCTGATCGGCGCGGGGCTGATCGTGATGGCGTTGCGCAAACCCGCAGCATGAACGAACTGACGCAACATATCCAGGCCATGATCTGCGCTGAGGGTCCGATATCGCTGGCCACTTATATGGGGCTGGCGCTGGGGCATCCAAGGCATGGCTATTACCAGGCGCAAACCCCGTTTGGCGTCGCAGGGGATTTTATTACCGCGCCGGAAATCAGCCAGATGTTTGGCGAACTGATCGGATTATGGTGTGTGCAACGCTGGCGCGATATGGGCAGCCCGCCTGCATTCATGCTGTGCGAACTGGGGCCGGGACGTGGGACGCTGATGGCGGATGCGTTGCGCGCGGCGCGCAGTGCGCCAGAATTTTTGGACGCCGCGCAACTGCATCTGGTGGAAACCAGCGGCAAGCTGCGTGAAATGCAGAAGACGGCGATAAGCCGCGCCGCAACATGGCATGATAGCGTGGCGGACCTGCCGCCACTGCCCGCGCTGATCATCGCCAATGAATTTTTTGACGCGCTGCCGATCCGGCAATTTCAGCGCATGCCGGATGACTGGCATGAACGCATGGTGGGTATTCATCCGGATACGGATCAGTTATGTTTTGTCCTCTCGCCTGTTCCGGTGCGCGATGATGCGATTTTTCCCGCCGCCATGCGTATTGCGCAGGCGGGCGCGATTGCCGAACTATGCCCGGCGGGGCGGGCTATTGTTGAAAGTCTGGCGGCGCACCTTGCCACATATGGCGGCGGCGCGCTGATCATTGATTATGGTCCGGCAAAAAGTGCGCCCGGCGACAGTTTTCAGGCGGTGCGCGGCCACGGCTTTTGCGACCCGCTGCAAAATCCCGGGTTTGCGGATTTAACCGCCCATGTTGATTTTCAAAGCCTTGCGCAAGCGGCGCAGCGCGCGGGGTGCCACACGGATGGGCCGCTATCACAGGGACAATTTCTATTGCAGCTAGGCCTTGCCGCGCGCGCGCAGCGCCTGGCGCAAAACGCGGCGCCTGATGAACAGGATGCAATCCGTTCGGCATTTGAGCGGTTGACCGCAACTGCTCAAATGGGACAATTGTTCAAAGCCATGGCGCTGCGCCACCCGGCCCTTGCCCCTTCGCCAGGATTTGAGGTGTAAAAATGAACCGGGAAATCCCCTTTATCACAGCGGACTGCCTTCCGGCGGATAGCGCCATCCGGCACGGATTTTTTACCCGGCAGGGCGGTGTGTCCACGGGCATATACACTTCGCTGAATTGTGGTCCGGGGTCCGGCGATGCGCCAGAAAATGTCACGCAGAACCGCGCCAGGGTTGCGGCGGCGCTGGGCGTTGAAGGGCTTGCCGGCGTGCATCAGGTGCATGGGCGTGCGGTGCATGTCATCAGAACGCCGCAAGACGCCGCATTGCGTCCGCAGGCGGATGGTCTGGCGACAGGGCTTGTCGGCATCGGGCTTTCAGTTCTGAGCGCAGATTGCGCGCCCCTATTGTTTGCCGATCCCAGGGCCAGAATAATAGGCGCCGCCCATGCCGGTTGGAAAGGCGCACTGTACGGCGTGGGTGAAGCGGTCATTGACGCCATGGTGCAGTTGGGCGCGCAACGCAATGCCATCATAGCGGCCATCGGCCCCTGCATTTCGCAAGCCGCATACGAAGTGGGCGAAGATTTTGAACAGAATTATCTGGCCGCAGATCCCTCATCTGCATCCTGTTTCGTCAGATCGGGAAGTACCGGCAAGCCTCAGTTTGCGCTGGCTCCCTATGTCGCGGGCAGGCTTGAACGCGCAGGCATTGCCGCTGTGAAAAACCTTGATCTGTGCACCTATAGCGATGAGGCGCGTTTTTTCAGTTTTCGTCGCACCACCCATCGCGGTGAAAGCGATTATGGCCGCAGTGTATCCGTAATAGCGTTGATCCCATGACCCGCGCGATCCGGCTGCTGATTTTGGCGTCTTTGGCCACGCTGACGGCATGTTATGGCGATCATCAGCCGCCACGCCCCTATGCAGCCATGCCCAGGGAGGCGCATCTGCTGGACGCGATCGTCAATCAGCCGGGGGTGGAGATAGCCCCCCCTGAGGGCGTGTCGCCAGAATTGGGTATGCCGGTGGCAAAGGCGCTGGCAGAGGCCCTTCAGGAAGCGGATGTGCCAGCTGTGGCCGGACAAAGTCTGGCAGGCGCCCATCGGTTAACAGGAACGGCTCGGCTGGAAAATGGCGCGATCATTATCGCCTGGCGCTTGCATGATCCAAAAGGGGCCGAACTGAAAATAGTGGAAGTGCGCGATGCGGTCTCAAAACAGCTCAGCACGGGCGCGCCGCTGCCCCAAACCGTTCTCCAGGCCCTTACCGCGCAGGCAGTTTCCGGGCTTGTCCCGCAGTTTCAGGCGACAGCGATCCCGCATGGTGAAAATCTGCGGGTTTTTGTGCCTGATATTGCCGGTCTTCCGGGCGACGGGGGAAAATCACTGCCTTTTGCCTTGCGGCGCGCCCTGGGCGCTGTTGGTATGAGCGTCGCCGCAACAGAAGAACCCAGGGCCATCCGAATCATTGGCCGGGTGATCGTGAGCGACATGGACGCCGCTACGCAGCAGGTCATGCTTAACTGGCGGGTGCTGGGCGCGGATGGGGTGGAGATCGGCGTGGTTGATCAAAGCAATCGAGTGCCACGGGGCCGACTGGACGGCAATTGGGGGGATATTGCCTATGCCGCAGCCCGTGGCGCAGCAGAGGGTGTCGTGCCTCTGTTGCAGGACCATCAATCGCGACTTGCCGTGCAAAATCAGGTAAAACCAGCGCCTTAGTCATAAAGCGTGGCGGATCGTTTACAATGTCCGTCCGCCTTGCTACAAGGTTTGCACACATTCATACCGATAGGGAACATCCATGAAGCTGCTGGCGGGCAACAGCAATATCCCCCTTGCGGAGGCCATCGGCGCGCATTTGCATCTGCCCCTGACCAAAGCCAGCGTGCGCCGCTTCGCCGACATGGAAATTTTCGTGGAAATTCAGGAAAATGTCCGTGGCGAAGATGTTTTTGTCATTCAGTCCACCTCCTTCCCAGCCAATGACCATTTAATGGAATTGCTGATTTGCGTTGATGCATTGCGCCGCGCCTCGGCCCGGCGCATCACCGCAGTGATCCCTTATTTTGGTTATGCGCGGCAAGACCGCAAGGCCCATCCGCGCGCGCCCATATCGGCCAAACTGGTGGCCAATATGATTACCACAGCGGGCGCTAACCGGATTCTGACCATGGATCTGCATGCCGGTCAAATTCAGGGCTTTTTTGATATTCCGACAGATAATCTGTTCGCCGCCCCGGTGCTGATCCGCGATATCAAGGATCATTTTAACGGGATTAAGCCGGTGATCGTATCGCCTGATGTCGGCGGTGTGGTGCGCGCCCGCGCCCTGGCCCAGCGCCTGGATGGCGACCTGGCCATCGTGGACAAACGCCGCGAACGCGCGGGCGAATCCGAAGTCATGAACATAATCGGCGAGGTGGATGGCCGCGTCTGTATCATGGTCGATGACATTGTCGATAGTGCCGGGACCCTGTGCAATGCGGCCAAGTCATTGAAAGATCACGGCGCTATCAGCGTACATGCCTATGTCACCCATGGCGTCCTGTCGGGCGCCGCAGTTTCCCGCGTTGAGGCTTCGACCCTCGAAAGCCTGGTGATAACTGACACAATTGCGGTTACCCAGGGCGTACTTAAAGCCCGCAACATCCGCACCCTGCCAATCGCCCCGTTAATGGCCGAGGCCATTCAGCGCATTTCCGAAGAAAAGTCGGTTTCCAGCCTGTTTGATTAGGTTTTTCCCCAGATGCCCCTTGATAAGCGCATCCAACGGGGGTAAAACCCGCCCCTTGCAGTGTTTCGTTACTTTACCGCACCCCTGAAGCTGGCTGTGCGGCACAACCGGGTATATTATCATGGCTGAGATGCAAACAATTACCGCCCTAAAGCGTGAGGGAGCGGGCAAAGGCCCGGCCCGCGCCAACCGTCGCGAGGGCAGGGTGCCTGGAATCATCTATGGCGGCCCCGATAAGCCTCAGATGATCTCTGTCGATTATGCGGACTTGACGCAGATTCTGAAGCGCGGTGGTTTTCTGAGCCACCAGTTCATGGTGGATATGGGTGACGGCGCTCCGGTGCGCGTTATTCCCCGTGACGTACAACTCGATCCGGTGCGCGACTTCCCGCTGCATGTCGATTTTATGCGGCTGTTCAAGGGTTCCACCATTCACGTTCTTATCCCAGTGCATTTCACGGGTGAAGCGACGTCGCCGGGGCTGAAGCGCGGCGGCGTACTCAATGTCGTGCGCCATGAAATTGATCTGCTGTGCCCGGTCGACGATATTCCCGATCATATTGAATGCGACGTTGGCGCACTGGACATTGGCGATGGCGTACATATTTCGGCGATCAAACTGCCGCAAGGGGTGCGTCCGGTCGTTTCAGGCCGTGATTTCACGGTTGTGACGATTGCGCCGCCAGTGGTGGAAGCGGCTGTTGCTGAGGCTGCCGCTCCGGTGGCGGCTGCTGCTGTGGTCGGCAAAGGCGCTGCCGCCAAACCGGCTGCGGGCGGCAAAGCAGCCCCGGCTGCGGGAGGTAAAGCGGCCCCTGCTGCCAAACCGGCTGCTAAACCCGCAGGCAAGAAATAAGAAGCAAAACCGCCTTCACCTGACACGGGATCGTACGGATCGGGATCCCGTGAGGTAGCGTGAGTGCTGGCGCAATAGTGGGGCACGGCCATGCTGCTTTTGGTAGGGCTCGGCAATCCGGGCCAGAAATATCAGAATAACCGCCACAATGTCGGCATGATGGCGGTGGATGCAATCGCTGATCATTACCGGCTGGCCGCGCCGCGCCACCGCTTTCAGGGGGTTACAAGGGACGGCCTGATGGCAGGTGAAAAAACCGTCTGCCTGAAACCCACGACATTCATGAACCTGTCCGGGCAGTCGGTGGGCGAGGCGATGCGGTTTTTCAAACTGACGCCGCGCGATGTGGTGGTTTTTCATGACGAACTGGACCTTGCTCCCGGCAGGATGCGCGTTAAAACCGGCGGCGGCAATGGCGGGCACAATGGCCTGCGCTCCATCGATGCGCATATCGGGCTGGACTATCGCCGTGTGCGCATCGGCATCGGCCATCCCGGCAATAAAGACATGGTCACACCCTATGTGCTGTCTGATTTTTCAAAGCAGGAAAGCATGGAATGGCTGGGCGCCTTGCTGGATGCGATTGCAGTTTGCGCGGAATATCTGATGCGCGGTGAAGATGATGCGTTTCAAAGCCGGGTGGCGGCGCGGATAAATCCAAACCCGCACACAGAACGTCCGTCTAAAGATAATTTATAAAAAAGGAAATACTCCAGGATGGGATTCAAATGCGGTATTGTCGGCTTGCCCAATGTCGGCAAGTCAACCTTGTTCAATGCGCTGACGCAAACCGCCGCCGCCGAGGCCGCCAACTATCCGTTCTGCACGATCGAGCCCAATGTGGGCGATGTGCCAGTGCCGGACCCGCGACTGGATGCGCTTTGCGCCATCGCCAAATCAGCGAAGATCATTCCAACGCGCCTGTCCTTCGTTGATATTGCCGGGCTGGTGCGCGGCGCGTCAAAGGGCGAAGGCCTGGGCAATCAGTTTCTGTCGCATATCCGCCAGGTGGATGCGATTATTCATGTGCTGCGCTGTTTTGAAGACCCCAATGTCACCCATGTCGATGGCAAGATAGATCCCATCGCCGATGCCCAAACGGTGGAGACCGAACTGATGCTTTCCGATATGGAAAGCCTGGAGCGCCGTGTGGACGCCGCGCGCAAAAAAGCCGCTGGCAAGGATAAAGAGGCGATGGCGCAACTGGCCGTCATGGAGCCTGCATTGGAGGCCCTGCGCGAAGGCCGCCCCGCGCGCACCGCCAGCATCCCCGATGATCTGCGCGATGTGTTTTTGCAACTGGGCCTGATCACGGCAAAGCCGGTGCTTTATGTGTGCAATGTCGCCGAAGCTGACGCCGCCACGGGCAATGCCTATTCCAGCGCCGTCAACGCAATGGCAAAGGCCGAAAATGCGGGCGCAATTGTGGTGTCGGCCGCCATTGAATCCGAAGTTGCCGCCCTGCCCAAAGAAGAGCGCGCAGAATTTTTGGAAACCATCGGCCTGAAGGAAACCGGACTGGCGCGGGTGATTTTTGCCGGGTACGGATTGCTGGACCTGGTTACTTTTTTCACCGTCGGCCCAAAAGAAACCCGCGCCTGGACCGTGCCGCGCGGCGCCAGGGCGCCCCAGGCGGCGGGCGTCATTCACACGGACTTCGAAAAAGGTTTCATCCGGTCCGAAACCATTGGCTATGATGACTATATCGCCTGCAAGGGTGAAGTGGGCGCCAAGGATGCCGGAAAAATGCGCCTGGAAGGCAAGGAATATGTTGTGCGCGACGGCGATGTGCTGCATTTTCGTTTTGCGAATTGAACAAGAGCGCTTTTTGTAGTCTCATGGATTAGACCCTTTCCGTTTTAAGTTGAAGCATCCCTTTCATCGTCATCGCGCCTGAAGGTACAGGTACTAATAAGCCGCGAAGCGGCGTGGCGATCCAGGGGCCACAACCACAGGCTTTCGCGTGCGGCTCCTGGATTGCCGCGACTTCGGCTCGCATTGAGAGAGCGGGTGTGGAGATTCAATCAGAAAACAAATTGCTCTTTTGCACGAACAAGAATGCGCCCGGTGAAGTGGTGCCGGGTGATTCTTTTTCAGCCTTTCAGGCGCTGATAGTCCGACATGGCCTGAGGCGTGTCCAGATCGAGCAGAATCGCCGCATCGTCCATCGCCACTTCGCAGACCAGATCGCCATGTTCGCCGATCAAATGTTTGGCGCCGGTATCGCCCGCAACCATCATCATTTCCACAAAGAATTGCGCGCCGAATAAAACCGGATTGCCGCGTTTACCCTGAAAGGTGGGAACACAGATGGCGCGGCCTTCCACCGGATCAAAGGCGGCGATCAGTTTTTGCAGATGGGCTGCGCGCACATCCGGCATATCGCCCAGGCAGACCAGAACCCCATCGACATTTTTCGGCAGCGCCTGCAAGCCCGTGCGCAGCGAACCACTCAAGCCCTGCGCGTAATCGGAATTATGGGCAAGGGTAATATTGGTTTCGGCAAGTGCGGCGCGCACCGCATCGGCTTCATGCCCGGTCACGACGATGCAGGGATCAAGCCCCGCCGCAGCGATCTGGCCGGCCACCCGCGCAATCATGGGCTGGCCATCTATCCTGATCAGAAGTTTATTTTCCTGCCCCATGCGCGAGGAATGGCCCGCCGCCAGAACCAGTGCGGCGATGCGCGGCGCCTTGCGCATTTGCGGCGCGCGTCCGGCGCGCGGCTGCGGGCGGGTGGGAATTTCCTTCAGCAAGCCGCCCGCCCCCATATGCATAATATCGGTTGGCGTAACCGGCACATCCGCCATCAAGCGTTGCAGCACCCAGTCAAAGCCGTTGAGTTTTGGCGAGCGCGCGCAACTGGGCAGTCCGATAACCGGCACGTCACCCACGCGGCCCAGCAGCAGTAAATTTCCCGGATCAACCGGCATTCCGACATGCAGCACCTCGCCGCCCGCAAGCTCTATGCCCGCCGGAATCACATCGCGGCGATCGACAATGGCCGATGCGCCAAAGATGAATACCGGCGAACAGCCTGCATCCATCAGTTCCCGGATTGTTTTGGCGACCGCATTCGCATCATGCGGGCAGCGCCGCTCCAGCACCGGATTATCGCCCATATGCACAAGGCGCCCCGTAAGCGCCTGCAAATTTTTGTCCAGCAGGCTTTTCTTGCCACCCGGCAGCAGGGTGGAGGCAAGCCCGACCCTGCGCCCGCGCCACGGCGCGACCCGCAGCAGCGGCAGTTTCAGCAGCGCCAGCGCCTGTTCCAGTTTTTCACGCGGGGTTGCGAACGGAATGATCTTGATGGTCGCAACCATCTGGCCTTTTTCAACCGGATCATGGGGAGACACGGTGGCGATGGTGATGCTTTCATCGATGAGATTGATCCGATCCACCAGCGTGCGCTCAAGCACAGCAAGCCCGTCTGTTGCCGCAAACAGATTGGCGCGCCCGGTAAACGCCGCGCCGCAAGTGATGTTATTTCCCGCGCAGGCCCGCGCCAGCATATTTGCGGCGCTATCTTCGCCCACATCACCGGCTTCAGGTATTGCGACGATAACACTGTTGACGCCAGCCGCATTCAGATCGGCAATATCGCGCGCCGACAGTACCCGCCCCTTGTTAAACACCAGCCCGCCCGCGCGCACGGAATGCGCCAGAATTGCGCCTTCGGTCTGCGCCAGGGGAAGATCGCCAAAAATCATGCCACTGCGCCGCCGCGCAATATTGAGGTCATTTGCGCCAGTATGGACACGGCGATTTCAGCCGGGCTTTTGGCGCCGATGGCCAGCCCGACCGGCCCATGAATGCGCGCAAGCTGAGCCTCATCAAAGCCCGCCAGCGCCAGGCGTTGCAGCCGCGCCGCATGGGTTTTTTTACTACCCAGACAGCCAATGTAAAAACTGGCGCTGTTCAGCGCAACGCCCAGCGCCGCGTCATCCAGTTTCGGATCATGGGTGAGCGTGACAATCGCCGTGCGCGCATCGGGCCTGAGTTCCGCCACGCCCGCATCGGGCCATTCGGTCAGCAAGGTGACGCCGGGAAAACGTTCTTCGGTGGCGAAGGCGCGGCGCGGGTCAATGATTGTCACATCATATCCGGCAAGTGCCGCCATGCGCGCCAGCGGCTGCGCAATATGCACGGCGCCCGCGATCAGCAGACGCAGCGGTGGGTTAAACACATTGATAAAAACCTCGCCCTCCGGAATTTCTACCGTGCGCGCTTTATCCTCGTGCAAGGCGATACGGGCCTGTTGCACCAGTTCCGTCTGCGCATTGTCTTGAGCATACAGTAATTGCTCCGTACCCGTCGCAAGGTTGGTGACCAGCGCCACCGCCCGCTTCTCGGCGCGATCCCGCAACAATTGCTCCAGAATTTTCTTTTGCATCAGTCCACACGCTCGACAAAGACTTTGATCTTGCCGCCACAGGCCAACCCCACTTCCCAGGCCTGGCTGTTGCTGACGCCAAATTCGAGCAGTTTTGGTTTTCCAGACTGAATAATATCCTGGGCCTCGACCACTACCGCGCCTTCGATGCAGCCCCCCGACACCGATCCCACAAAACGCCCATCCGCATGCACCGCCAACTGGCTGCCCGCCGGGCGTGGTGCCGAACCCCAGGTGGCGGTGACGGTGGCGATTGCAACGCCCGCGCCTGCATCACGCCAGCGTGCGGCCTGCTCCAATATATTGTCATGATCTTCCATCATACGGCCCTCAATTCGCTACGGAATTTCTCCCGAAACTTCTCAATGCCAAAACCCGTTTGCGGGCGGCTCAGCGCGCCCGCCAGCGCCAGCAGACTATCAAGATTATGCGCGGGGCGAAACTCATCCACATGCGGCAAAATCGCCCGCACCCCCATGGATTTGGGGGCGAAAGCGTCATAACGCAAGAGCGGATTAAGCCAGATCAGGCGGCGACAGCTTTTATGCAGCCGCTCAATCTCCGGTCCGATGCCGGTCGCAGCGTCCCGATCCAGCCCATCGGAAATTAAAATCACCACCGGCCCCTGCGCCATCACGCGGCGCGACCAGCGCACATTAAATTCGCGCAGGCAATGGCCGATGCGCGTGCCGCCATCCCAGTCAGCGACAATTTCCGTGATGCGCCGCATCGCGTCATCCACATCGCGTTCGCGCAGCAGATGCGAAATATTGGTCAGCCGCGTGCCGAACACAAAACTGTGCACCCGGTCCTGTTCACGGGTGATGGCATGCATGAAATGCAGCAGCATACGGCTATAGCGGCTCATGGATCCCGAAATATCGCATAGCAGCACCAGCGGCGGATGGCGGCGGCGGGGCCGTTTATAATGCAGGCGGATCGCGCCGCCATGGCGCAGGCTTTGCCGCAGGGTGGCGTGCATGTCCACCCGACCGCCATTGGATCGCGGCATAAAGCGCCGTGTACGGATATTTTGAATGGGCAGACGCAGATTTTGTATCGCCTGTCTGGCTTCGCTCAGTTCCGCCAGGCTCATCTGTTCAAAATCTTTTTTACGCAACAGCTCCTGATCGGAAAAGCTCAGGACCGCATCAAATTCCACATCCGGTTCACCGGTCTGTGGCTGCGCGCCCGCCTGTGGTAGCATTGCCTCAGTCAGACGGCGTGATGTTTTTTCTGTCCGTGGTGGCACAGGCGCGCAAATGGAGGGCAACATCAGCGCCATGGCGCGTTTCAGCAAATCAGGATCGCGCCAGAACAGGTGAAACGCCTGGTCAAATAAAACATGGTCAGCATGTTTCGACACAAACACAGCATGCAGCGCCCAGTAAAAATCCTCGCGCCGCTGCAACCCCGCCGCCGCGACGGCGGCGAGCGCGTCCAGCATCCGGTCCGGGCCAACCGCCATGCCGCTGGCGCGCAGCAACCGGGCAAAATGCGCAATATTCGTGGCCAGTTTGCCGTTAGCTTGCATCTGGAGTCGTTCAGAGGTTCCTAAACTGTTGTATAGCCGCCATCGACCATGATTTCCGCGCCGGTAATATAGCTGGATTCAGACGAGGCCAGGAACAATACCGGATAGGCCACTTCGCGTGGTTCCGCCGCACGGCGCAGAATGGTCGAAGCCAGAATGGCCTTTTCAGAATCCGCCGTGGCCATCAGATCTTTGGTCATCGGTGTACGGATGACGCCGGGATGAATGGAATTACAGCGGATATTGAACGGCGCATATTCCACCGCCACGGATTTGGTCAAAATGCGCACCGCACCCTTTGACGCCTGATAGGCCGACGCCGCAGGCGCGCCGATCACCCCATAGATCGAGGAAATATTGATGATCGATCCGC
>CAYGDL010000043.1:0-16454 GCA_964348545.1 uncultured Alphaproteobacteria bacterium
CGCCGCAGCCTGATGGCGCGACATCCCGCCCTGTTCAACAGCCCCAACAACCCGTTCGCGTAAATCAAGCGAATACGGTGTCGCCATAGATATTGGCCTCCTTCTCCAGCCAGTAACTTGAATCAGAAACAAACTGATTTGGGAATCCCTAACCGACTCCGCTTAATATCATCCCGCTCTAGGAAATTGGCTGGCTTATTTTTGCTTTGCCTCACGATAATATTTGGCGGCACCATCATGCAGCGGTGCGGATATGCCTGCCCGGCCAAGCGCCACGCGCTCAATGCTGGTAAAGCTGATATGCAGTTTGCGCAGCGCCTCCAGATTGCCCGCCACCGCCTTTACAATGTCATGGGCGTCCTTTTCGGGGACCGAATCTGACGCCAGCAGGATAACCCGCAAGCCGATGCTGGGCACATCTTGCGTAACGCCCGGGTAACTGCCCTTTAATATCGACACGGCTGAATAATAGGGCTTGTCGGTCAAAAGTTTGGTGACAATGTCCCCTTTTATCGGGACAATTTTCATGGGACAGATCTTCATCGCCTGCGCCACATCCTTGTTGGGCGTCGCGCCGGTCAGGGCCAGCGCGTCCAGCTTGCCGCCGCACAGGGCCTTGATCGCTTCGGCTTCCGGTAGCTCCGACGCCAGCTTGAATTTTCCCAGATCCCATCCCAACGCGGCCAGAACATCATCCATTGCCGCGCGCCGCCCGGCGCCGGGCTTGCCAATATCAATGCTCTTACCGGCCAGGTCCTGCAGCGCACTTATATCCGCCCTGGCGGGCGCCAGGATGACCAGCGGCGAGCCAGTCAAGGACATTAACGCGCGCGCATTCTTAAGGGCTTTGTTGCCGGAAAAGGGCGTGACGCTGCCGGCATGGGCATGATGTTGCCAGTCGGACTGGGCCAGAATGATGTCCACCTGTCCGGCCTGAAGCGCCTGTAGATTGGCGACGGTGCCCTTGCTGGTCTCAATCGCGCAACGTACCCCCCCGGCAACGGCATTTACCTGGGCGCAAATACCCCCGCCCAGCAAATAATATCCGCTGCTCAGGGGACCGGTCGCCATGACCACACGGTTGACATTCTTCGCCACCGCCGGTACGCCGGTAGTTGCCAAAATAATGGCGGCAATCAATGCGACCATACGAAACGCAGATAAATTAAGACGCATAAAGGCTCCCCTTGTAACAGCAACAAGGCTGTTCTACCCTCAATTTTATATACTATTCTCTAATGAATATTCAGTTCGCACGCCTATATATATATGATCAGCTCAGGTAAATTACGCATTACTCTTATGTCCGGGGAAGTTTACAGGATTTGTTTTCTTCATTGTAGCGGTAGCGTTGCCTGTCATGCCAATCATGGATACGTGCATGTGCAATAGCTGGGTTTTTTCGAAAAGTTTCCAAATCATTTACCAATGGTAAATGATGCCTGATGTAAATAGTAACTGTATTTTTTCAGCGGCTTCGTAAAATGGACTATCAGCAGAATCTGGCCCAGGAATTTCTTGAATTTGTGGAGGCGCAGCCGCGACAGTCGCTGCAGCAATTGTTGTCGCGGGTCCTGCAGAAATCCCGTTTGATGACAGACGCCGAGGCCGGAACGATTTTTATCGTCCGGCGCAAGCGCAAGGGGGCGCATTTGCAGGCGATCAATGTGCAGAATGACCGTCTCAGGCTGCGCTCGGCACATTTGGAGGTCCCTGTAAGCACTAATACCATTTCCGGTTATGTTGCATTGACAGGCAAGACTGTGCTGATTGACGATGTGTACGCCATCGCTGATGATAAGCCTTATTCCTTCAATCCGGAGAATGAACTCCATTCTTATAAATCCCATTCGATGTTGTGTTTTCCACTGAAGAATTACACCAATCATGTGATCGGCGTGGTGCAACTGATCAACCGGCTTGGGCCGATGGGCGAAACCGTGTCATTTGATCCGCATATGGCAGCGATTGTGGCGCCTATGGCGCGTGTTGTGGGCGCCAGTATCGAGCGCGCAGACATGATGGATCAGATCCGGCAAAAAAATCTCATCTTGCAAAATCGCAACCGTCAATTGGCGGATCAGCGCACGCATATCACCAATCTGCAGGAACAAACCGAAGAGGCGTTTTTGCTATCGGTGGGGCTACTGGCGCGGGCGGCTGAGATCCACGATGAGGGCACCGGCAACCATATTGTGCGCACCAATGAATATAGCTATTTCATCGCGCAGCGCATGGGGATGCCCAAAGATTTTTGTGACGAAATCCACTATAGCGCGCAATTGCATGATGTCGGAAAAATGAGCGTCGATCAGGCCGTCTTGAAGAAAAAGGGACGCCTCAATAATTTGGAGCGGGCCGAAATGGACCGTCACACCACCTATGGCCACCAGATTTTGTGCGACTCCCCACGCTTGCAACTCGCAGCCGAAATCGCCCTGAACCATCATGAAAAATGGGCTGGCGGCGGCTATCCCAATGGCGTGGCGGGAACGGATATACCAATATCCGCGCGCATCGTTCAGGTGGCGGATATTTATGACGCCCTGCGTTCGGAGCGGCCCTACAAAAAGGGCTTAAGCCATGATCAGACAAAGGAAATTATTCTAAAAGGCGATGACCGGCTGGATCCCGGAGAGCATTTTGATCCCCAATTGATCGAATTGTTTGCCGACACCCATCAGGGATTTTCAGATATCTGGGCTAATCTAAAGGACACGCCGGAACAGGCGCCCGCCTAAGCTTGCGCTGAACCTCTCGCATTGAGTCGCGATGCCTGACTCCGTAATTCTTACCCGCAGCTTTTATGGGCCGGCCGCTACGCTTGTGTGGCGGAACCAATGCGAGGGGGAGGTTTAGAGCATTTTATCCTATATTTAATTTATATAGGTTTATCATCCTTTTTTCTTGATAATAGACCTATTTTCATTTATTCTGTGCCCATGTCGCGTAATAGGGTATTACAATCTATAGGAGAGTGTATTAGTTTATGCTCGCATCGGGGGCAATCCAGATGATTTTATTTCCACATACCAGAATACAAAACGCCAGATCGGCGCTCTTGGCGGGCTGCCTGCTATTTGCGGTGATCTATGCTGTTTCGCCAGGATATACGGCGCCTACAGACCGGCGGTTAACGGGGCCCGTGCAGGCGATTGTTGAGCGGGTCATTGATGGTGACACTCTGGCGGTGCGGGCGCGAATTTGGCTGGATCAGGAAGTGCGGGTTAAGGTGCGCATTGCGCATATAGACACGCCGGAACTTTCTGCGCGCTGTTCACGCGAGCGGCAAATGGCCGTTCTGGCCCGGGACTTTATCCAGAATATCCTGTTCGCCAAGGAACAGGCAGAACCCACCGTGTGGCTAAGTGACATTGATCAGGACAAATATGGCGGCCGCGTGCTTGCGCGCGTAGCCGTGCATTCAGGCAGTGATATTGCAGGCGCGCTGGTCCAGGCCGGGCTCGCCCAAAGCTATGACGGAAAAAAGCGCGCCGACTGGTGCCGCGATCTCAAATTATAGACGCCATCAAGAGGGCGCGGCATAATCCGCAGCCATATCCGGCCACCGGGCGAAAGTGCTAACCGGCCTTGCGGCGCTTGCTTTTTTGGCCTAGCCCCATTTGTTTGGCCAGCGCCGAACGGGCCTGGGCGTAATTGGGCGCGACCATGGGATAGTCTGCGGGCAGCCCCCATTTGACGCGATATTCGTCCGGGCTCATATCATAATGGGCGCGTAAATGCCGCTTCAGGGACTTGAATTTTTTGCCATCTTCCAGGCAGACAATATAATCCGAGGAGACAGAGCGTTTAACCGCAATGGCGGGCTTCAACGGCTCGTTCTCATTGACTACAACCCCCAGGGACACATCGGCGAGAGAGCCATAAACCTGCTGAATCAGGCCAGGAAGGTCCGCAGCACTGATTTCGTTGTTACCAACATATGCAGATACAATCTCCGCCGTCATGTCAATAAGTGCGTTCTTGTTGTCCATGATTACTGTCTTCCAATGAATATGATTTCATAAGTATAAGTGTAAAAAATAATTAAATCAATATTAACTTCGAAAGAATCTTTCTAAATCTGTTTTTATTTTAAAATAGAAATATTGGTAAATTTTTATCTGCCAAGTTCAGTTCAGCCCTGGATGGCTGGAATATAGCTAGAATATAGAGGAAATGAACCGCCGCACCGGAAAATACAGCACCCCCAGCGCCCCCCAGGCCAAATAGGGATCTCCAAAAGGCAATGGATGAAACAACATCGCCCAGTTTCGCCAAAAGTCGGTAATGAAGTTTAATACGGCGTGCATCACGTCACCATTGTCCTTCCAGACCACAGATGGGCATGCCATTTGTGGCGTTCAATGAAAAACAGGTCATGGTGTGATAATATACAGACTTAGTTAAAGCTTAACTTGCATGCAGCGCGCGGGTCCGGAACGGTGCGGCCGTGTCAAACAAATGGATTAGATTTTCATGTCGATGCAAAAACTATCGCGTCAACTTCAAAATATGATTCCGGCATTGGTCCTTTTTATGGCGATTGCACTGAATTACTATGATCCGTTATTTGTCATTACAGGTTTGCGCAACCAGACCTTTGATTTGTACCAGCGTATTCAGCCGCGCGAATATATTGATCCGCTGGGCGTTGCGGGTGTCGGCGTAAAAATGATCGATGTCGATGATGCAAGTCTGAACAAAATCGGTCAATGGCCGTGGCCAAGAACGGTCATCGCTGAATTGATCGCCCGGGCGACGAATGCCGGCGCCTATGCGTTGGTGTTTGATGTGGTGTTTGCCGAACCGGACCGCACTTCACCGGAACAATTTCTGTTGCAATTGGGCAAAGGCCCGGAGCTTGACAAGGTGTCGAAAGTCATCGGCGGCTTGCCCAATCACGACGATGTGCTGGCCGATGTCATGCGCCAGGCCAATGTCGTCACGGGTTTTACCCTTACCCAAGCAAAAAACGCATTTGAACCGGAACGCAAAGCCGGCTTTTCCCATGCGGGCGATGATCCGCGCCAGTTTATCCCGGAGTTTTTTGGCGCCGTCACGAATTTGAACAAAATTGAAAAAGCCGCATCAGGCAATGGCAGTTTTAATTTTATCGCCGAGAAGGATAACATTATCCGCCGCGTCCCGCTGCTGGTGCGCAAAGGCGATACGCTGTTTCCGACCCTCTCCATGGAAGCACTGCGCATCATTCAAGGCGCATCGACCTTCATTGTCAAATCCTCCGGCGCCAATATGACTGAATCATTTGGTGAAAATACTGGCATTACCGCCATCAAGGTCGGGCGCATTGAAGTTCCAACCACCAGCACGGGTCAGACCTGGGTGCATTATACGAGGGATGTGCCGTCGCGGCGCATCCCGGCCTGGGAATTGCTGGATGACAAATTTGATCCCTCGCGTGTTGCAGGAAACATCCTGTTCGTGGGTCCCAGCGCCGCCGGACTGAAAGACTTGCGCGCAACCCCGCTGAACCCGGTGAGCGCGGGGGTGGAAGTGCATATTCAACTTCTGGAACAGATATTGCTGGGTCACTTTCTTTCGCGTCCCGACTGGGCCGAGGGCGCCGAGATGGTGTTCCTGGTCAGCTTTGGGATCATTATTCTGATTTTGCTGCGCCGGGTTTCGGCCATCGCCTGCGCCATTGTCGCTACCGGGGGCATTGGCTTCGCCATTTTCTCGTCCTGGTATCTGTATTCGCAATATCAATGGCTGCTGGACCCCATCGGGCCATCGCTGACGGTCGGGCTGATGTTTATTTCCGGTACATTGCTCAATTTCCTGCGCACCGAGGCGGAAAAGGCGCAGGTGCGTGGCGCGTTCAGCCAGTATCTGTCGCCCGCGCTGGTGGAGCAGCTAGCCAAGGATCCAAGCCGCCTGAAGCTGGGCGGCGAAACCCGGGAGATGACATTTCTGTTTTGCGACGTGCGTGGATTTACCGCCATATCCGAGCAATTCAAGGGAAACCCGCAGGGGCTTACCACTTTGATAAACCGCTTTCTGACGCCGATGACGGATATTATCCTGGAGAAAGGTGGCACCATTGATAAATATATGGGCGACTGCATCATGGCCTTTTGGAATGCGCCCTTGGATGTGCCGGACCATCCGCTTCAGGCATGCGCCACCTCCCTGCAAATGCATCAGGATCTGGAACTGCTTAATCAGGATCTTAAAGCCGAGGCGGAGCGCGATGGGCGTCCGTTTTTTCCCCTGAAGGTCGGCATCGGGCTGAATACCGGGGATTGCGTGGTTGGTAATATGGGATCGGAACAACGCTTCGACTATTCAGTATTGGGGGATGCGGTGAACCTGGCCTCACGCCTGGAATCGCAATCGAAAAATTATGGCGCAAATGTTGTGGTGGGCGAGCAAACCTATGAACGGGTGAAGGATGAATATGCCTTGCTGGAGCTGGATCTGATTGCGGTGAAGGGAAAATCCGAAGCGGTGCATATTTATACCCTGCTCGGCGACAAGGCCTATGCGGCTTCGGAAGCGTTCCAGTCCTTCAGGAAGAATCACGACCAGATGCTGATCGATTATCGTGCGCAACACTGGGCAGAGGCCAGGGCCCGGATCGCCGATCTGCGCGCGTACAAGGACGCCAATCAGAAATTATATGATCTGTACGAGGAACGGATTTCCGATTATCTTGAGACCCCGCCTGTGGCGAGCTGGGATGGCGTATATGTCGCGTCGGACAAATAGGATATTTACCGGATGAGGTCATTCCAGAGAGGCGCTGTCCTTGTCTGTATGGGTTTGGTGTTGGCAGCGACCCCCGGCATATTGACGGTGCCAATATACGCCGCCCCCCCCGCTGTGGCGCGCGTGGATGCCGCGCTGGCGCATAAATTTGTGACGGATCTGGGTGCGCAGGCGATCAGCGTATTGCGTCAGCCGGGCCAGTCCATTGAGCGCAGAGAGGCCATCTTCCGCTCAATGCTGGCGCAGAAATTTGCCCTGGGCTTTATCGGCCGTTTTGCGCTTGCGCGGCATTGGGCGAGCCTGTCGGCGGATCAGCAAGAAGAATATATATCGCTTTTTTCTGAATATGTGCTGAGCGTCTATGCCTCTATGCTGGGCGGATATGTGGATGAACAATTTCAGGTTTTGGGTGTAACAGAGGCAGGTCAACATGATATGCTTGTCAGCTCGCGCATAACCGGTGGTGGACGTGAACCCATAAGGGTGGATTGGCGGCTGCGCATGATTGACGCGCGGCCCCTGATCATAGATGTTGTAGTTGGTGGTGTCAGCATGTCGATTACTCAGAGAGAAGAATATTCAGCGGTGCTTCAGCGCGATGGTGTGCAGGGGTTGCTTGAGGTGCTGCGCGCGCGCACCCTTCGTCTGCCTGCCGAGGGGGTGCGATGATGCAACAGGATACGGATCGCGTCGCGGCATATAGCGGCAACACCGCAACCAGACGTCTTTTTCTGGGCATGAGTGTGGTTGTGACAAGCCTGTGGCTGAGCCTTGCAGGCTGTGATGGCGGCGAAGACATGACCTTCAGCCAGGGCTATGACGCCTATCAGGAAGGTAATTTTGCATCCGCCCTGTCAATCTGGAAGCCGCTTGCCGAAGCAGGCGATGCGCGGGCGCAATATAATCTGGGTGTTTTATATTCCGAAGGGCGCGGCGTTAAACGCGATGTGCAACTGGCCGCGCAGATGTGGCGCAAGGCGGCCGGGCAGGGCCATATGCGGGCGCGGCATAATCTGGCGCTGGCGCTGATTGCCGGTGAGGACAATAAACAGGACTATCCCGCAGCCATCGCGGAACTGCGCATTACTGCTGCGGCGGGCTTTGCCAATTCGCAATATTCGCTGGGCAAAATGCTGATCGAGGGGCTGGGTGGCGAGAAGGATATCGCCGGGGGTACGCAATTTATTATCAAGGCCGCCGAGCAGGGATTTGACAAGGCCCAATATAGTTTGGGCAAGGCCTATCGTGACGGCGTCGGCGTTCCGGCCAGTGAGGAAAAAGCCGTGGAATGGTTTGCAAAGGCCGCCATGCGCGGCCATTTGCGTGCCCAGCACCATCTGGCCGCGCGCCTGGCCGAGGGGCGGGGCATAGCGCGCGATGAAGTTGCCGCCCTGAAATGGGCCATGATTGCGGCCAATCAGGGTGTTTTTGAAGCAGCGCAACTGGTGGCGCAATTAAATCAGAAATTAACAGCGGAACGGATCGCCAATGCGGAAAAAGCGGCTGCGGCTTTTCATCCGGAATAAGGTAGCCATCAGGCGGCATGGCATATCGGGGGGTATATGGAAATAGGGCGGATGCGCCGGCATGAACGGGCGCGCGCTGGCGCAATAGCCGCCATTGTGATCTTCTGTCTATTGATGGGCGCCAGGGTATCAGGCGCCGCGCCTTCATTGTCGGCGCAGGTTCTGGCCGATCTTCGCAATGCTGCGGCCCTTGCGCAACAGGACGAGGCACGGGTCGCCCGGATGAGCGATGTTACGCGAGACCCCTTGCTGGCCAGCCGGATGCGCGAAGAGGGCCGCAGGCAATCCGCCACCACATTCAGCTATGTTGTGAACATGGCGATCACCAACAATCCCGGCGCCACCCAAGCCATTGTCAGCGCCGCCATCAGCATTGCGCCCGACCTGCGTGACGCCATCACCCAATCCGCGGTGATTGCGTTTCCCGGATTCAGGGATCGTATTGAAAGCGCCCGGCCGGGGCGCTTTGATACCGCTAAAGCTGAAATTCAGCCGGTGGCGGCGGGCGTGCTGCCGACCGCGCGCCAGCAGCAGACGCAGGAATATGCGCATCCTCCGGCTTCGCAAGCACGGGGAAATCCGGTCTGGGATCCGTGGCAGCCGGTTAACCGGCCTTTGTTTGCCGTCTATCAGTTTGTCGATGATTTTCTGATTGGCCCCATTGCCCGGGGCTATGGCTGGATTGTGCCGGGCCCGATCAAGACCGGTTTGCGAAACGCTTTCCGCAATCTGGATTCGCCCGTTGTGTTCGCCAATGATCTGCTGCAATTGCAGCCCGGCGATGCGGCGACCACGCTGGGGCGTTTTGTGATCAATAGCACCGTGGGCGGATTGGGGGCGTTTGATGTCGCCGCGCGCGGGGGCCTGCCATACCACCCTGCGGATTTTGACCAGACCCTGCATTTTTATCATGTGCCGTCCGGACCCTATTTGATTCTACCTGTCCTTGGCCCGGGTACGGTGCGCCATAATCTGGTGCGTATCGTGGACAGCGCCGCCGATCCGTTATACTGGAGCAACGAAGTCGATAGTTCGATCAAAATCGGTCGCAGCACTGGACACATGATCGCCAAACGCGAAGAACTGATCGCGCCACTTGACACGCTGCGCAAGGATTCGCTGGACTGGTACGCCACTTTCCGCGCCGTCTATTATCAGGATCGCGATGTGGTGCTGCGCAAGGGCGCAACCGCGCCAAGCGCGGCGCAGAACGACCTGTTCGACGCCGCGCAATAATGCGCAGTTTGCAGATCACGCAGGAAAGCTGGCCGATACGCGGCAGCTTTACCATTTCGCGTGGCGCAAAACGCGAAGCCCAGGTGGTGGTCGCCTGCATTTCCGATGGCGCGCATAGCGGGCGTGGCGAATGCGTGCCCTATGGCCGTTATGGTGAAAGCATGGCCTCTGTCTGTACACAGATGGATACGCTGAAGCCGCAAATCGAAGCCGGCATGACGCGCGCGCAGTTGCAGGACGCCTGTCCCGCTGGTGCGGCGCGCAATGCGCTGGATTGCGCGCTATGGGATTTGGAGGCCAAGCTGTGCGGCGCGCCGGTGTGGAAGCTGGCGGGGCTATCTGCGCCCGGCCCCTGTGTCACCGCCTATACGTTAAGCCTGGATACGCCGGAGGCGATGGCGGCTGCTGCGGCCAACGCGGCGCAGTTTGCGGTGCTGAAACTGAAACTGGGTGCAGATGCGGTGCTTGAATGCGTGGCGGCTGTGCATGGCGCCGCACCCCGTGCAAGACTGATCCTTGATGCCAATGAGGCCTGGGATCTGGCGCTGTTACAGGCGGTCAGCCCGAACCTGAAGGCTCTGAACTGTGTGCTGATTGAGCAGCCGCTGCCAGCGGGCGCGGATGATGCGCTGGCGGGGCATGTATGGCCGGTGCCGCTGTGCGCCGATGAATCCTGTCATGAGGTTGCGGGACTGGCAGGCTTGCGGGGGCGTTATGGCGTCATCAATATCAAGCTGGACAAGACCGGCGGGTTGACGGGGGCCTTGGGGCTCGCGCATGCGGCGCGCGATCTGGGCTTTGGCGTCATGGTTGGCTGCATGGTCAGCACTTCGCTGGCCATGGCGCCAGCCATGCTGCTGGCGGGGCTTGCAGATTTTGTCGATCTGGACGGGCCATTATTGCTGCAACAGGACCGGGCCGGTGGGTTGCGCAGTGATAAAGGCGGGGTTTTGCACCCGCCTGATCCGGCGCTGTGGGGCTGAAACTGCTTGCATAATCGCCGGATTTTGGGGACACTGTGTTCTTGAACAGTAACAGTGCGCACAAGGATATGCAGATGGCCTGGAAAAAACCCAAAATTACCGAAATCAGCGTCGGCATGGAAATCAACTGCTACGCCTGCGCCGAGATTACAGCCTGATCTGCACCTGATCCGTTGGCGCACCTGACGGGTTCCTGAAATGCGCATTCTGATACTCGGCGCTGCGGCGGGCGGCGGCTTTCCGCAGTGGAACGCCAATAATGAAAATTGCCAGCGCGCCCGCGCGCATAATTCCAACACGCCGGCACAAACCCAATCCTCGATCGCCGTCAGCGTGGATGGCGCCAACTGGTGCCTGTGCAACGCATCGCCCGATCTGCGCCAACAGATCGAGGCCAACCGGCCCTTGCAGCCGCGCCCGGATGGGCCGTTGCGCGCCTCGCCGATTGGCGCGGTGGTGTTGACCAATGCCGATATTGATCATATTGCGGGCCTGTTGAGCCTGCGCGAAAGTCAGGAATTTTCGGTGTACGCGACATCGCGGGTGTTGGAGACACTGGCCGCAAACAGCGTGTTTAATGTGTTGAACCCGGCCTTTGTTGCGCGGCGCGAAACCTGTCTGGACACGCCATTTTCGCCGCTGCCCGGATTGCAGATCACCGCTTTTGCCGTGCCGGGAAAAGTTGCGCTGTATCTGGAAGATGCGTCGCGCAAGGATTTTGGTACGCTTGGCGGGGATACGGTTGGGCTGGAAATATGCGATGTCGCCAGTGGCCGGAAATTTTTCTATATTCCGGGATGCGCTGAAATGACGCAGTCACTTGCAGCACGATTGCGCAATGCGGCGCTGGTGCTGTTTGATGGTACACTGTACACGGATGATGAAATGATTGTGGCAGGCGAAGGCGTTAAAACCGGGCAACGCATGGGGCATATGAGTATGTCGGGGGATGCGGGCAGCATCAACGCTTTTGCGCAACTGGGCGTACAACGGCGTCTGTTCATTCATCTGAACAATACCAATCCGGTATTGAATCTGGACAGCCCGCAACGCGCCGCCGTGCTGGCCAGCGGCTGGGAAGTCGCCAGGGATGCAATGGAAATTTTGCTATGAACGGTACTGATCGCATTCAAATTTCAAAACTGTTAAGCCCGGCGGCGCTGGAGGCGGCGCTGCGTCAGATTGGCGTGGCGCGGTATCACAACCAGCATCCGTTTCACAAATTGCTGCATGCGGGAAAACTGAACAAGGGCCAGTTGCAGGCCTGGGTGCTGAACCGGTTTTATTATCAGTCGCGCATCCCGATGAAGGATGCAGCCCTGATGTCGCGTACCAGCGATGCGGATTTGCGCCGCGAATGGATCCGGCGGATTTCCGATCATGACGGCGCTGGCCCCGATGATGGCGGCATTGAACGCTGGCTGCGGCTGACATCGGGTCTGGGGCTGGATGCGGATTATGTTACGTCTGAAATTGGTATTCTGGCGGCAACGAAATTTGCGGTCGACGCCTATGTGCGCTATGTGCGCGAACAGCCGCTGTTGCAGGCGGTGGCGTCTTCACTGACGGAACTGTTTGCGCCCACGCTGATTCAGGAACGCGTGGCGGCAATGCTGGCCAATTACGCCTATGTCGATAAAAAGATTTTGTCCTATTTTGATGCGCGCCTGACCCAGGCCCCGATGGATTCAGATTTCGCGCTGGCTTATTGCCAGCACCATGCCGTGACGATTGCGCAGCAGCAGGACGTGCTGGATGCGCTGTATTTCAAATGCGATGTGCTGTGGGCGCAACTGGATGCGCTATATTACGCCTATGTGTCGCCGGGCCATATTCCACCTGGCGCATTTATTCCGAATACGGATGATCGATGAGCGGCGCAGTTGATGCAACATCCTGTCCGCAGTTTGCGCGCGGCGTGAAGATGCGTTTTGACGAAGCGCGCAGTCAATGGATGCTGAATGCGCCGGAGCGGGTGCTGGTGCTGGATGAAATCGCGCATATTGTTCTGTCGCGCCTTGATGGCGTTATCAGCGTGGATACGCTGTGCCGCGAACTGGCGCTGGAATTTGCCGCACCTCAGGAAATCATTCAGGCGGATGTGATGGAGATGCTGGCCGATATGTTGCACCGGGGATTTATCCGCATATGAGCGAACATCCCGCGCCGCCAATGGGCCTGCTGGCGGAACTGACGCATCGTTGCCCGCTGGCCTGTCCCTATTGCTCCAATCCGCTTAATCTGGAGCGCGCGGTCGATGAGCTGGATACGGATGATTGGCGCCGGGTGCTGGATGAAGCGGCGAAACTTGGCGTGTTGCAGGTGCATTTTTCAGGTGGCGAGCCGCTGATCCGCAAGGATCTCGAAGCGCTGATCCGGCATGCGGCCGCAAATGGTTTGTACACAAATCTGATCACTTCCGGCATGGCGCTTACACAGTCGCGCGCCGATGCTTTGGCGCAGGCGGGGCTGGATCACGCGCAACTAAGCCTGCAGGATACCGATGCGGCGGGGGCCGATCTGTATGCCGGATCAAAAGATACGCTGGTTAAAAAAACCGCGTCGGCGGCAATGTTGCGCGCATCGGATGTGCCGCTGACGCTGAATGCGGTGATGCATCGCGGCAATCTGGATCATCTGGAGGCGATGATCGAAACGGCGGTGCGCTTTGGCGCGGCGCGCCTTGAAGTGGCGCATGTGCAATATTATGGTTGGGCGTTGCGCAACCGCGCCGCCCTGATGCCGACGCGCGCGCAGATTGATCAGTCTACGGATATTGTGATGGCGGCGCGCGCGCGATTGTCAGGTCGGCTGGTGATTGATTATGTGGTTCCCGATTATTACGCCTCGCGCCCCAAAGCCTGTATGGGCGGCTGGGGCCAGCGTTTTTTGAATGTCGATCCGGCGGGGCGTGTATTGCCGTGCCATGCCGCCACCACCATTCCCGGACTTGTGTTTGAAACGGTGCGCGAAAAACCGCTGGCGGAAATCTGGGCGCAGGGCGACGCCTTTAACCATTTTCGCGGCACACGCTGGATGCCGGAACCCTGCCAAAGCTGTGAGCGCAAGGAGCTGGATTGGGGTGGCTGCCGCTGTCAGGCGCTGGCGTTAACCGGCGATGCGGGCGCGACCGACCCGGCCTGCGCGCTGTCGCCCCATCACGCGAAAATGTTCGACAATGCGCAAAGCGAAGCAGCGGCGGCGGCGCCGGAATTTATTTACCGGCGCATGGATGGGGGGTGAGGGAGCCCCCCTGCAACCGCCCCCTCACACCGACCCTCTCCCAAGAGGGGCGAGGGGGTGATTTAAGCCAGGCCACAAACGGCCTTTACGAAACTTCCAGCCCCCTGAGCGCGCCTTCCTTGCGCCAGTCGTCGAGGATCTGGAAGAATGCGACCGGGCCGCCGCCATAGGTGCCGCTCAGAAAACCATTATTGGCGGAACCGGGCTTGCCTTCATTATTGTAATAGCCGGGTGTGCATGAGGCGTAATAGGCCTCGCCCAGCAGCGCCATGCGGTGGATTTCGTCCACCCATGCCGCCTCGGCTTCCGGGGTGGCTTCGACCGCCTTGATATTGCTGGTCTTGGCGTGTTTGATCACATAGGCCACATGGTTCGCCTGTTCGTTCAGCATATGGGTCATGTTGGACGTCAGGCCGGTTTGTGTCATGCCGATAAAGAAGCAATTTGGAAAGCCGTTGGAGAAAAACCCATGAAAGGTTTTCAGGCCATTCGCCCATTTTTTGCTGAGGGTGGTGTTATTACGGCCGACAATATCATAGCCTGATTTGCTGGTATAGGCGGTGGCGACTTCAAAGCCGGTGGCAAAGACAATACAATCCACCTCATATTCCTTGCCATCGAAGACGATGCCTTTTTCGGTGATGCGATCGACGCCCTTGCCGCGCGTGTCCACCAGGTGAACGCTGGGAAGGTTATAGCTCTGCAGATACTCGTCATGAAACGTGGGGCGTTTGCAGAACTGCCGGTAATAGGGTTTCAGCGCTTCCGCAGTCGCCTGATCCTTGACGATGCTGGCGGCGCGGGCGCGAATTTCCTCCATTTTCTGAAAGTCGGCCAGTTCGGCAAGCAGGTCTTTTTCTTCCTTGCTCAGAACCATGTTGGGATTCAGGTCTTTGCGGTTGGCGATATCGCGGAAAATATCAGTCCAGCCATCGCCGACCTCATCCTTATCCGCATAGCCGCCACTCGTCATGACATTGAAATTTTCGACGCGCTTTTTGTGCCAGCCGGGTTGCAGTTTCTTGACCCATTCCGGACTAGTAGGTGCATTTTTGCGCACGTCGCACGAAGACGGTGTGCGCTGAAACACAAACAATTCCTTTGACCATTCGGCCAGATGCGGAATGCACTGCACGGCGGTGGCGCCGGTGCCGATAATGGCGACGCGCTTGTCTTTCAGGCCGGTCAGATTGCCCTCACAGGTGCCGCCGGAATAATCATAGTCCCAGCGGCTGGTGTGAAAGGTGTGGCCCTTGAAATTTTCGATGCCGTCCATCGCCGGCAGTTTGGGCTTGTTCAGCGGCCCGTTGGACATGGCGACAAAGCGCGCTTTCATACGGTCACCGCGATTGGTCGTGATGATCCATTTGGCGTCCGCCTCATCCCACTGCATGCCGGTTACTTCGGTCTGGAACAAAACATCATCATACAGATCATATTTGCGGCCGATGGCCTGGGTATGCGCCATGATTTCGGGCGCATGGGAATAACGCTCGCGCGGGATATAGTTCAGTTCTTCCAAAAGCGGCAGATAGACATACGCCTCGATATCGCATTGTGCGCCGGGATAACGGTTCCAGTACCAGGTGCCGCCAAAATCGCCGCCCTTTTCGATCATGCGCAGGCTTTTGACGCCTGCCTCGCGCAGCCTCGCGCCGGCCAGCAAGCCGCCAAAGCCGCCGCCGATCACCACCACTTCAACCTCATCAAACAACGGCTCGCGGGTGATGGGCGCGACATAAGGATCATCAATGAAATGCGCAAACTGCCCGGAAATTTCACGATACTGGCTGCTGCCATCCTCCCGGACCCGCTTGTCGCGTTCCTGCTTGTATTTCTCAAGCAGCGCACCAGGATTAAAGTCCAGCTTCATCCCGGCCTTTTCGGCCAATGCCATATATTTGTCGCTCATGTCATTCGCTCCCATGCTTGCCAATTATTTTATTACGGCCAGTATAGTAAGATGATCGCCCTTCCTGCAAGCCTGCTGACAGATCGCATAATAAACTTAAAAAAAGCCGCCCCCGGATGCCAGGGGCGACCTGATTTTGAGAGGCTAAACTAGGGCTTACTGAAATTTCCTGAAACTACTGTTCTATTTATTCCAGGTTGTCTTGAAGTCGAGTCTGCGAAAAAACTCAAAACTATTTATACAATTAACACCCATGGCCTGACAAACATCAGGTAGATGCCGGTTCGCCCTCTGTTGTTTTGGCTTTGAGTATTCGGTTGTCACAATGACACGCTGGTCAGGTACAACTAATGCGTAAGCAATTAAAAAGTGGAAGCGTCCCACTACTGTCCGGTTGTTAATCGAATAATTTCAATTGGTTGTCGTCGTCGTCCCGGCAGGGTTTGCCACTCGCATCGAAAAAGGCCTGGTCTATGGGGTTTTTTCGAAAGGCGTGACACTCAATATTTGTAGAATTGCGTAAAGACTGGCCTTGATGCGCAAATGCTGCCTGATCCATTTGAAGAACAGTTCAACCTGCCAGCGGCAGCGGTAGAGTTTGGCGATGCCGAGCGCGGGCAAGGTGAAATCGCTGGTGAGGAAAACGAGATTATTTTGGGTATCGGCATCGTAGTAGCACACACGCCGCAGCTTCTCGGGACAGGCGGTGCTGGAATGCCGCCCATCAAGCAGGATCGTCTGATCGCATATAATGATCCATGACTTGTGCGAAGACGAGTTTTCCAACGTGCATGCTTTCCTCCCCAATATGCGGGATGGAAG
>CAYGDL010000044.1:0-16005 GCA_964348545.1 uncultured Alphaproteobacteria bacterium
TCAGCTGCACATCGAAATGGCGTTGGCCCAGGGCGCGTTTGGCGGCCTCGCGTACCGTCGCAAAGGCTGCTGGCAGCAGATCATCTTCGCTGGCGCCATTTGCAATCTGTTCGCGGAATTGCACCGTGCGGGCGCGCAGCCCCTCATCATCGAGCGCGGCCACTTCCGGCTCCAGGGCGTTGATCGCGGCCACAATGGGATGCAGCTTTTTTAACTTCCGGTCGGAAGGCGAACCAAAAATCCGGTGCGCCAGTGCGCTTAGTCCCATCATTGCCTGAAAAATCCTTATTGCCTGTCGAAAATGGCAGGGCTGAGACATAAGGTCCGCCGCTGGCTGTGTCAATGTTAAGGGAGGTGGGGGCCATGGCAGAGCACTATACCCCGATTCTATATTGAGCCTTTCTTTATAAGGACTTACTATGCCGTTTAGTATTTAGCAGGAGTTGGTCCATGTCCGCCAAATTGCCCCGTTCGCCACTTGCCCCCCCAAAATTTCCTGATATGCCGCCCGTCGCGGGTGTCCGCCTGGCGGTTGCAGCCAGCGGTATGCGCTATCAGGGGCGCGATGATCTGCTGTTAATGGCGTTTGACAAGGGAACTGTGGTGGCGGGGATGTTTACGACATCCAGGGCGCCCTCGGCCCCGGTGGATTGGTGCCGCAAGCACCTGAAGCAGGGCTGGGGCCCAGCGCGCGCCCTGCTGGTCAATGCGGGCAACGCCAACGCCTTTACCGGCAAAAAGGGCGATCTCGCCTTGCAGGACTGCGCCAGCGCCGCCGCCAGACAGCTTGGCTGCACCAGGGGGCAGGTGATGATCGGCTCGACCGGGGTGATCGGGCTGCTGCCGGATGCGGGCAAGATCACCCGATTATTGCCCGTGCTTGGCAAAAACCTGAAACCGGACGCCTGGCAGGCGGGGGCCGGGGCCATTCGCACCACGGATACGTTTGCCAAGGGGGCATCCGCCACCGCGACAATTGATGGTGTGACGGTGCGCATTAATGGCATTGCCAAAGGTTCCGGCATGATCGCCCCGGATATGGCGACCATGCTGGCCTATGTGGCGACGGATGCCGCCATTCCACCCGATGTGTTGCATGCGCTATTGCGCAAGGCCGTGCAGGCCAGCTTCAATATGATCAGCGTGGATAGTGACACATCGACCAGTGATACGGTGATGCTGTTCGCCACCGGCAAGGCGCGGCATGGAGCGATAGATCGCGCGGGCGATCCGCGTCTGCGGGATTTTCGTCAAAAACTGGATTTGGTCACGGGCGATTTGGCGCGACAGGTAGTGCGTGACGGCGAAGGGGCGCGCAAATTCATTGCGATTCGCGTTGGCGGCGCAGCTTCCCCACGCGCGGCAAAACGCATCGCACTGTCAATCGCCAATTCACCGCTGGTGAAAACAGCCATTGCCGGCGAAGACGCCAATTGGGGACGCATTGTCATGGCGGTGGGCAAAGCGGGCGAGGCCGCCAATCGTGACGCGCTGGTGGTGCGCATTGGCGACCTGCCGGTGGCGCGTAATGGCATGGCCGATACCGCCTATTCCGAAAGCCAGGTTACGGCGCATATGAAGGGCGATGAAATTTCCATCGATGTGGATGTGGGCATAGGAAAATCGGCGGCCACTGTCTGGACCTGTGATCTGACCCATGGCTATATCGACATCAATGCTGATTACCGCTCTTGAAAACAGATTCTGCCCCGGATGTGATTGCACGCACGCCACGGCTCATTCTGCGTCGTCTTGCCGTCAGTGACGCAGCATTGATCCAGCCGCTGGCGGATAATTTGGAGGTGGCGAAACAAACTGCCAATCTGCCCTTTCCCTATGGCGAAGTTGAAGCGCGCAATTTTGTTGATCAGGCCATGCGCGCGCATGACATGGGCAAGGAACTGGTCTATGCCATCATCACCCGCCGCGACGCGGCGCTGGTCGGTCTGATCGGCCTTGTCGTGGATGTCGCGCCTATAGAGGTTGGATACTGGCTTGGCCAGGATTATTGGGGCCACGGCTATGCCAGCGAGGCGTTACAGGCGATCCAGAATTATTCCCGTGAAACATTGTGCATCCGCAGAATGGATGCTGTAGTGTTCGATGACAATGCCGCATCTATTCGTGTACTGAATAAATGCGGGTTTCAATATCAGGATAGCTGGGAGGAAGACCTGCCGCATCGCGGCGGGAAACGCATAATCCAGCGTCATCAGTGGCGGGCGGCATGAAACTGGTTCTGGTTGTCGCCTGTGCGCTGATCGGTGAAGGTAATAGAATTTTGCTGGCGCAGCGCCCGCCCGGAAAATCAATGGCGGGTCTTTGGGAATTTCCTGGCGGCAAATGCGAGCCGGATGAAATGCCGGAACAGTGTCTGGTGCGCGAGCTGCGTGAGGAACTGGGCATTGAGGTTGCTGTGCCGGATCTAACGCCATTATGTTTCTCCTCGCATGCCTATGGTCCGCAAGAGGGTGATTTTCATCTGTTGATGCCGCTATACGCCTGCCGCATCTGGAAAGGCGTGTGTCAGCCGCGTGAGGCGCAATCCCTGGCCTGGGTAAACCCGGCGCACTTGAATAACTATCCCATGCCCGCCGCCGATGGCCCGCTTATCAGGCCATTACGGGACTGGATCGATAAATCGTAAATAATCATTTATCTTGTTTGCGTAAAATTACTTCCTGTATGTTGAGATGGTGGGGAGCGTCGGCCCCAGGGAGAGCGTAGATGCAAGGACTAAAAAGGTTTCTGGCGCATTGCGGCGGCGCCACCGCAATCGAATATGCGATGATTGCCGGTGGGATCGCACTGGTGATAATGGGCGTAGTTTTTACGCTGGGCGGCCAGATTTCTGGTCTGTTGCTGTCTGTTTCCCCAGGACTTTGACAAATATTTACGGCGCTATCACCCGACGCGTCGGTGTGTCTGGCGCAACATGTGGCTGTTGCGCGGGCGCCCATCCGGTCAGATTGATGATCTGAAATGTCGCCCGCACCCGCCCGTCGGGATCACTGAACTTTTCATGATAAAGTTTTGCCGCGGCCGCCAGGGTTGCGCGGCGCAAAAAGCGCCTGCGGCGGGCATGCAGGATGTTGCTTTCCCCCATGCCACGTAATTCCCGCATTAACGCCATCGGGTCGCGATAGCTGACCGTGATCGTATCCACATCCGCAACCGGGCGCGCAAAGCCCGCGCGTTGCAACAGCGCGCCTGCATCGCGCACATCCACCATCGGCGCAATGCGCGGGCTAAGCCCATCCTCGCAGGCCATTTCGGCCTGGGCCAGGCAATAGCGCAATTCATGCAGCGTATCGCCGCCGAATAGGGCGCCCAGAAACAGCCCGTCGGGGCGCAGCGCACGGCGTATCTGCACAAGGCTTCCGGGCAGATCATTCACCGCGTGCAGACTGAGCACACTCATCACCAGATCAAAACTTTGGGCTGCAAAAGGCAGCGCCTCCTCATCCGCGCAAATGCATGGGCCAGACGCCGCCGCGGCCATGGTGGGGGCCAGATCGCACTGGATAAACTCTCTGATCCCATGACCGGGATAGGCGGGCAGCAGCGTGACCAGCTCGCCGCAATGACAGCCCAGATTTAACGCCAGTGAAAATTCGCGTTGCTGATCAACAATCCTTTCCAGCAGACGCCCGCCGGTTTCCCGAAGCAGAAAATCATGGTCCGCCAGCCCCTTCGCCGCACGGCTTCGCCGCCAGCGCAGCAGGGTGCGGTCAAATGGGGCGCTGGTTGCTGATTTTGCTTGTGTCATGGCGGATACTATTATGATCTAACGATATTTGCTGCAATCGTGATTGAAGGCAAAAGGCGTAATGGGGAAATGAAACCGGGGCTGGCGCCATTTGCTCTGATGCTGGCGGATGCATTGTTGCCGCCACGCTGTCTTGCGACGGGCGAAGTGGTTGACCGTCAGGGACAGCTTAGCCCGCAGGCATGGGGCGCCATCAATTTTATCACAGACCCCTTATGTCAATGCTGTGGGCTGCCATTTGCGCATGATTTTGACCATGGGTCCGAGAATGGGGTTGATGAAGATGTGGGATTGTCCTGTGGCGCCTGCCTGGCTGATCCGCCACACTATGATCGGGCGCGCGCGGTATTCCAGTATGATGACGCCAGCCGGGCGATGATCCTGGCGTTCAAGCACGGCGACCGGATGGAGGGGGCGCCGGCCTTTGCCGCCTGGATGGCCCGCGCGGGCGCAGATCTGCTGGATGATGCGGAACTGATTGTACCTGTGCCTTTGCATCGCAAAAGGCTGTTTCGCCGCCGCTTCAACCAGTCGGCGGTGCTGGCGCTGGCGCTGGCGCGCCTGGGCGGCGTCAGGGCCGTGGTAGATATGCTTGTGCGTATCCGGCACACTCCGCCCATGGGCGGATTGAACCGCGAGGCGCGCCGGGCGAACCTTCAGGGCGCGATTGCAGTGCGCCCCGGCTATGAAGCCGCGCTGGCAGGGCGTAAGGTTTTATTGATCGATGATGTGTTAACTACGGGTGCGACCGCCCAGGCCTGCGCTGGGGTATTGCGCAAGGCAGGGGTCTTGCGTGTCGATGTGCTAAGCTTGGCGCGGGTTGTCCGAACCGGCTAGCGCCTATATATAGACTGACCAGCATCGCCTGAAAAAGTGGACCTGAATGCCGCAGATAACCGTTTACAGCTCAATGTTCTGTCCTTATTGCCATCGCGCCAAGGCGCTTTTGTCGCATAAGGGCGTTTCCTACACTGAAATAGATGTCGATACGGTGCCGGGCGCGCGCCCGGAAATGACCCGGCGCGCCAATGGGGGCTATACCGTGCCGCAGATTTTTGTTGGTGACAGACATATTGGCGGCTGCGATGATCTTTATGCGCTGGAGGGGGCGGGCAAGCTTGACGCCCTGCTTGCGGACTAAGGCACAGGGGTGATGCGGCATGGGTGAAATTTTTACGGCGGCCTGTCTACAGCTAAATTCCAGCGCCATCGTGGCTGAGAATATCGCCACTGTAACGGCGCTTGCCGAACAGGCGGCGGCCAGAGGGGCACAGTTCATTACGACGCCCGAAGTGACCACGATGGTAACCCGCATGCAGGCGGATGTCATACGCGCCAGCACCTTTGCCCAGGATGAAGACCCGGCGGTTGCGGCCTTTGCAGCGCTCGCGGCGAAACTGGGCATATGGCTGCTGATCGGCTCCATCCCCATTCGCGTTGCAGACGACAAGGTCGCCAATCGTTGCTTTCTGTTTGATCCTAAAGGTCAGATCGCAACCAGCTATGATAAAATTCATATGTTTGATGTGGACCTGCCAAATGGCGAACGTTACCGCGAATCAAAAAGTTTCGTTCCCGGTCAGCGCGCGGTGCTGCACGATCTGCCCTGGGGTCGTTTGGGACTGAGCATTTGCTATGATCTGCGCTTTGCGCATCTCTATCGCGCTCTGGCGAAACAAGGCGCGGATTTCCTGACTATCCCCGCAGCATTCACCAAAACCACGGGTGAGGCGCATTGGCATATTCTGCAACGCGCCCGGGCCATTGAAACCGGATGCTATGTGCTGGCGCCGGCCCAGACCGGAACGCATAGCGGCGATGGCCGCAAGACTTACGGCCATAGCCTGATCATCGCCCCCTGGGGCGAAGTGCTGGCCGATGCCGGTGAAGAGGTGGGCTTCATCCTGGCCGAAATAGATCCTGCACAGGTCGCCAGGGCGCGCGCCCAGGTGCCATCCTTGCGTCATGATGTCGCTTATGCGCTCGATAGCCCCCATTCTGCCTAGACATTACCGGCTGTATTTACGCATTGGTAACGCCTTGCGGGTAGATTCCTGATCATATGGAACAGTCCTCATTAAGCGATCTGATCGAACTGGCGCGGGACCCAAATCCTGCGGCGCGCATCGCATTGTCCGAGCGGATCACGGATATTTGCCTTCAGGCGCCGCGTCAACTCAATCCGGATGAGAAAGAGGTTGCCGGACACATTCTTATTCAATTGTCGCGTGATTTTGAAACCCAGTTGCGGTCCAGACTTGCGCTTCAACTGGCCGCCAGCCCGCGCGCGCCCAAACAGTTGATCCTGGCGCTGGCGCGTGACGAAATTTCCGTTTCCGCCCCGGTGCTTTCGCAGAGTCCCATGCTGGATGAACAGGATCTGGTTGAGATTGTGAAAAATAAAACCAGTGCGCACCGTTTAACGGTCGCCATGCGTTCCGGCATCACCGCAGCGGTCAGTAATGCGCTGGTCCAGGCGGAAGAACCGGATGTTCTACAGGCGCTGGTCAGCAACAAAAGTGCGGAAATCTCCAGTGCCGCCATGGACTATCTTGTGGCGGAAAGTAAGGTGCAGGCCAATTTGCAGGGACCGCTGGTTGCGCGTGACGATCTCCCGCCGGATCTCGTCCAGAAAATGTTCGCCTTCGTTTCGAACGCGTTGAAGTATGACATTCAGACGAAATATGAAATTGACATTGAAATATTGGACGCAGCATTTCGCGACGCCCAACCGGCCCAGTCTGAAAGCGTCGCTGCCGCCGGGCCGGACCCAGCCAACAAGGCCGCGTCTCTGGTTGCAAAGATGCGCGATTCTGGCGAACTGTCACTTAATCGGGTGATCGGATTTCTACGGGAAAAGCGTCTTAATCTTTTCCTAGAGGGGCTGTCCCTGCTCAGTGAACTGGATCCACGGACAATAACAAATTTGGCCTTTGAAGGGGAAGGTCAGGGCATGGCCGTCGTGTGCCGCGCCATCGGGGCCGACCGTTCGCAGTTTGCCACCATCACATTATTGCTGGAACGCGCCCGAACCGGCAAGGCCGTGCCAGCCGCGCGCCTTCAGGCCGTATGTCAGCTTTTCGATACGATGCCCACCGAACGGGCCAGCAGCGTGATCGAACAATGGCGGGCCAAAGGCCAACCTGCGGGCAAAACCGCCGCCTGAACCCCTTGCCGATCCCGGCGCGCCGTGCCATCTATGAATTATTGATCGCATCCTGGCGGTACAGATTGGGTGTCCGGTGATACATTTTGATCTCCTTTGTGACAAGGACCATGGCTTTGAGGGCTGGTTCGCCAATAGTGCAGCCTATGACGCGCAGCTTGCAGATGGCGCGCTGGCCTGTCCCGAATGCGGCTCGACCAAAATCAGCAAGGCCATCATGGCGCCCAATATTGCGACCAAGGGGAACAGCCGGAAGCGCAACATGCCCGGTAAGGCCGCGCCAGGCCATGAGGAAATGCGCAAATTCCTACGCCAGGTGCGGGCCCATGTTGAACAGAATTCCGAACATGTTGGCGACAAATTTCCTGAAATTGCCCGTAAAATTCACTATGGCGAACGCGAAGCCGCCAATATTTATGGCGATGCGACTGTAGAAGAAGTCAGGGAATTACGCGAAGAAGGTATTGAAGTCACCGCCATCCCCTGGGGTGAAGCTGAAAACTGAAATCCGGGCCCGTTGGATGGATTGTTCTCAGGCAGGACTGTCCATCAGCGCCGCACCCATGCCGGTGCCGCGCGCAATGTCCAGAAAGACTTCTTCCATAGTGTTGCGTCCATAGCGTTCGATCAGGACGCTGGGCTTTCCGGAATCAACGATGCGCCCTGTACGCATCATAAACACCCTGTCGCACATGCGTTCGACCTCGGCCATATTGTGCGAGGCCAGCAGGATGGTCGCGCCGCGTGTGGCGCAATAATTTTCCAGATAGGCCCGCACCCAGTCCGCAGTATCGGGGTCCAGTGACGCCGTTGGTTCATCCAGCAGCAAAAGTTCCGGCGCATTGATCAGGGATTTTGCCAGTGATACGCGGGTTTTCTGTCCAGCGGACAACTCACCGGTTGGACGGTGCAGGAGCGCGTTCAGTTCCAGATCCGCGGCCAGTTCGCCAATGCGCGCGCGCCGGTCGGTGACGCCATAGAGCATCGCAAAAACATTGAGATTTTGCCCCACTGTCAGGCGATGCGGCAAATCCACATAGGGGCTTTCAAAATTCATGCGGGGCAAAACGCGCGGATAATGTTCGGGCACGCGCGCGCCCAGTATTTCGATCTCGCCAGCACCTGGCTCCACCAGACCCAAAATCATGGCGATGGTCGTGGTCTTGCCCGCGCCATTCCCCCCCAGCAGCGCGGTGATGGAACCCCTGGCAACGTCAAAATCAATCCCGTCAACGGCCAATACTGCGCCAAAATATTTGGTCAGTCCGCGCACGCGTAGGGCCATGTCACTGTCAGAAGATATCATCGGGGCATCATCGCAGAGATTTTATCAGGGGCAAGCGGCGATTATCCGCACCCGCAAAAAATCAGGCCGATAGCAGGCGGTCCAGATGGCGTCCCTGGAACAGCCTGATCCCCAACTCGCTGCCAAAATCTATGGCGTCCTGGTCATCGCAGCGGCACAGGATGATGCGCGTTGATCCGCCCTGTTTGACCGCCTGAACAAATATCGCGCGCCGCTCGGGATTGGAATCCCTGCATATTTCAGGGCTCCATATGATTTTTTCAAAATCCAGCTTGAGTTTGGCGCGATCCATGAGCGGAAATGTCAAAGGGTTTAACCCGTCCAGCGCAATGCCATAGCCCCGATCATGGACAAAATCGCGGGCAAACATATAGGCCCCCATATCCGCGAATAAATCGACGCTTTGCAATTCCAGAATGATGGTCTGCCGGGTGATCCGGCGGATCGCGGCGTCGAATTTTAGAAATTCGGGAGACAGAATCGTACTGACATTGATATTGAGGGTGATGGGCACAGAAGTTGACTTCACGATTTCCGGTAATGCGGCCAGCATGCGATAGTCCAGACTTTGGCTAAGATGCTGGAACAGCCAGCGGTCGCTCAAACAGTCAATCCCCGGCAGAAGTTTGTTTTGCAGGCCGCGAATGGATACAAAATGTTCACACATAACGGGCTTGGGCCCGGCGTCTTCCGGCAAAGTGCAAATCATCTGGCGTACGATCATTGTGCGCAGATCGATGCTGCGCAATGACGCTTCAAAACGATCCAGCAAGAGCGGCGTAAGCGCGGACCCAGCCTCTTCAACAGAAGGATGAAGTGGCTGCTTTAAGCCATTGCCGGGCGCGGGTGCGGTTGCCATCATGCGCTGGCGATGTTTTGCCGCATCGGCGCCAACATTGTTCGCCAGCCCCAAAAATGCCGGATAATCGAGCTCTATGTCATGCCAGACACAAAACGGTTCATTTTTGGCCTCTTCCAGAAGCAAAGCAGGATCTTCGGAAAATAAAAAGCGCAGCTTAACGATATAATCGTCAATATCTGCAATCCCCGCATCCTTGACCCCTACAATGAGGTCATTGTTCCATAGCCGGAACAGTTGCCCGTTGAACTTGCGCAAAAGCGGCTCGAACGTGTTGATCACGATGCGCAAATGATGTTCAAGGCGATTTCCAGGCGACAGGCGCGACAGGCGCACATGCACGGCGCGCCGACCTTTCTTGTGATTGGCCAGCCTGGACGCATAATCCAGCAATGCCGCCTCTTGGCCGCTAGGAGGTGGGACGCCTGGGCCGGGTACCGGAAATGCCGTAGAAGCCATGTCATTTCACCTAAATTTACACTGCTGTTAGCACAGTATTGCAGGGCATGGTTGCCAAAGTGTTAAGCCACCCATGACACAGGCTGCCTGATTGTGTATAAAGCGACGCCATGGCGATGATGATCTCCCATTTGAAAAATCTGTTTGGCCGCAAAATGCGCAACAGCATCGTGACCGTGCCGGCGGGCGTTCGGATTTACGCGATTGGCGATATACATGGCAGGTCCGACCTGCTGCAACGCCTGCACGAGATGATCCTTAACGATGCCGCCACGCGCGGTTGGGCGCGCAACCAGGTCATATATCTGGGAGATTATATTGATCGCGGCCCGGACAGCCGTGGCGTGATGGCGCTGGCCATGCACGACAATCTGCCGGGCATGGCCAAGCTGCATCTGCGCGGCAATCATGAGGCCATGTTGCTCGACTTTCTCGAAAATCCCTACAGCGGTTCGGCATGGCTGAATATCGGCGGTGATGCTGTGTTGCATGAATATGGGATAGCGGCGCCGTCGGAGTTCAGCCAGCCGGAGCAACTGGCGCACGCTGCAAAGCTGCTTGTCGAAGCAATGCTGCCCAGTGAACTGGCTTTTTTGCAAAATCTGAAGCCCTGTCACCGGGCCGGGGGATATTTCTTTACCCATGCCGGGGTGCGGCCAGGCGTTCCGCTTGACATGCAAAACATGAATGATCTTATCTGGATTCGCGGGCCATTTCTAAGCCACATGAGCGACTTTGGCGCGGTTATCGTGCATGGTCATACGATCTGTAATGCCGTAGAAGTAAAACATAATCGTATCGGTATTGATACGGGCGCGCACGCCACTGGCATTCTTACCTGCCTTGTCCTGGAGGCAAACAAACGCTGGTTGTTGCAGACCGGTCACAAACATTTAACGGCTATCTCTATAAATTAACGCCGTCCGAAGAGTTTTTCGATGTCGGCCAGTTTCAGTTCAACATAGGTTGGGCGGCCATGGTTGCACTGGCCGGAATGCGGCGTGGCTTCCATTTCGCGCAACAGCGCGTTCATCTCGCTGGCGTTCAGTTGCCGGCCTGCGCGCACACTGCCATGACAGGCCATGGAGGCGCAGACTTCCTCCAGCCTTTCTTTCAGCGAATGGGTGGCGCCCCACTCGCTGATATCATCTGCCAGATCGCGCAGCAGGCCGGTAATGTCGCATTCACCCAGCAGCGCCGGGGTTTCGCGCACCATGACGGCGCCCGGGCCGAACGGTTCCAGCGCCAGACCAAAGGCGGCAAGCTCGTCGGCGCGTTCCGTCAGCGCCGCCACCGCGTCTTCGTCCATTTCCACGACCTCGGGCAGCAACAGCATTTGTCCGGGCGCGTACCCGGTTTGCAGATGCTGTTTCATGCGCTCCAGCACCAGGCGTTCATGCGCGGCGTGTTGATCCACAATCACGATGCCAGTATCCGTCTGCGCAATAATATAGGTGCTGTGCAACTGGCCGCGCGCCACGCCGAGCGGAAAATCCGTCGCGGCCTGCTCGGAAAAATCCGGCATTTCAAAGCGCGCCGAGGGTTCTGAAAATCCATGGTCATAATCAGGCGCCTGAAATTGCAGCGCCGCCCCGATCTGGCCCGGCGTCGGGCGGGCAAACGGCAATGCGCCGGGGCGCATCGCGCCAAGCGCCGCAATGGAGGTGGTGGTTGCAGAACGGTGCCCGGCCCCGGCCAGCGCATGGCGCAGGGCAGATATAATCAGTCCACGGATGATACCGGCGTCGCGAAAGCGCACCTCGGCTTTGGCAGGATGCACATTCACGTCCACCTGATGCGGATCAATGGTCAGGAACAGCGCCACAACCGGGTGCCGGTCGCGCGCCAGAAAATCCTGATAGGCGCCGCGCACCGCGCCATGCAGCAGCTTGTCGCGCACCGGGCGCCCATTGACGAACAGATATTGGTCGCGCGCCGTGCCGCGATGATAGGTCGGCAATCCGGCGCGCCCGGTCAGATGGATGCCCTCGCGCAGGGCATCCACCGCAATGGAGTTTTCACCAAAATCGCGCCCCATGATGGCACGCAGCCGCGCAGTCCGGGCATGCGGCAAATCCCCCTGCTCGCCGGAAAGATCAAGGGTGCGCCGCCCATTATGCGTCAGGCTGAAACTGATCTGTGGCTGGGCCATGGCGAGGCGTTTCACCATGTCGGTGATGGCGCCCTGTTCCGCCTGTTCGCTTTTCAGAAATTTCAGGCGCGCCGGTGTGGCGTAAAACAGATCGCGCACCTCGGCGATTGTGCCGGCACTTCCGGCAGCAGGTTGTGGCGGGCTGATCGCGCCGCCGGTAACGGCGATCATCCATGCGCCGTCCTTTGCGTCTGCGGTCCGGCTGGTAATCGTCAGACGGCTGACGGAACCGATGGACGGCAGCGCCTCGCCGCGAAAGCCCAGGCTGGAAATATTGAACAGATCATTGTCATCCAGTTTCGATGTGGCGTGGCGTTCGATACACAGAGACAGCTCTTCCGGCGTCATGCCTTTGCCGTTATCGCTGACCGAAATCAATTCGCGTCCGCCACCCCCAATCGCGATGCCGATGCGTGTTGCGCCCGCATCAATGGCGTTTTCGACCAGCTCCTTCACCGCACTTGCCGGGCGTTCAACCACTTCGCCAGCAGCGATGCGATTGACGATTTCTTCCGGCAGGCGGCGCAGCTTCATCCCCGCATGTCCTGTAAATATTTTTTCGCCAGCAGCTTGCCTTCCTCCACCGCAGGCTGATCAAACGGATCCACGCCCAGCACATGGGCTGCAATAATGGTTTCCAGCATGAAATGCATGAACAGCGCGCCAATCGTATGCGCATCCGGCACGGGCACATTCAGCGTGCGTGTCGGGCGTGTATTGGCGATCAGCGTATCAATGGTGGCGCGCTGTTCGGCGTCGGCCAGATCGCCCACCGTGCGGCCATTCAGATAGGCCAGTTCGGGATCGGCGCTGAGGATGCGCGGCCCCTTGCCCGCCAGGCCCTGGGTGAAGATCGTATACAGCTTGTCGCGCGGGCCACCCAGATAGAGTTGCAACTGGCTATGCTGATCGACCGGGCCAAGGGCTGCAATGGGCGTGGTGCCCTTGCCGTTTTTACCCAGGCTTTCGGCCCAAAGCTGGCGATGCCACATGGCAAAGCGTTCCAGCCGGTCACCATAGGGCATGACCACCTGCGCGCGAGCGCCCAGCATGTTTTCACAGGCAATACTCAGCGCCGCGCCCTGGGCCGCCGGAATATCGGCGGGTTTTGCGCCCGCCAGAACCGGGGCCAGCACGCTTGCAGCACCCGCGCGGATTGCCGCTGCATCCAGACCCAGACAATATGCCGGCACCATGCCCACACTGCTTAATACCGAATAGCGCCCACCCACGCCCGGCGGATGATCAACAACCGGAAAGTCATACTGTGCGGCCAGCCGCCGCGTGGCCCGATCACCGGGTTCGGTGATCACGCCGAAATGATGCTTCATATATTTGCCGCCGCCCGCCGCCTCCAATGCTGCAATCACAGACAGCGCCTGGCTCATGGTTTCGGCGGTATTGCCGGATTTGGAAATCACCAGAAACCGGGTGGTGCGCAGATCAAGCTGGCCCAGCACCGCATCCATGGCGAAGGGGTCCAGATTATCAAGAAAATGAAACCGCGGCGCGCCTTCGCGCGGGCCGCCGATTGGGCGGTATTTGTCAACGCTTTGCGCCAGCGCCTGTGCGCCCAGGCTCGATCCGCCGGTGCCGAGCAATACCAGATTGCTGGTGTCCTTCAGCAGATGCGCGCTGAGTTTTTCGCATTCCGCCAGATCATCGCGCGCTTCGGGCAGGCGCAACAGGGGCAACGAGCCATCCGCATATTGCGCACGCAGCTTTTCCAGGGCTGGCGCGGTGCTGGCCAGAACCGCGTCGAAATCTGATCTGCCAAGCCGGTCCGCCCCGAAACAGCCATCGATATTTTGCGTATAACTCATAAGCGCCCTCTCATTTTTCAGGACTTGTCCCATTGGGCTGGCCGACAGAAACCAGCAGCAGATTATCTGGGTTCAACAACTGCCTGGCGGTGCGGTTAACATCTTCGCGGGTGACCGCGCGGATCAGATCATTACGCCGGTCAATATAATCGATCCCGATATTTTCCAGTTGCAGCCCTAATAATTGTTCTGCAATTTTTGCGTTGCTGTCAAAGCGCAGCGGGTAAGAACCCGTCAAATAGGTTTTGGCGTCTTCCAGTTCTTCGGGTGTCACCCCTTCATCGCGCATCCGGGCCAGTTCCTTTCGCAACAGCGCGACGGTTTCATTGGCCCGGTCATTTTGTGTCGCGACGCTGCCGAAAAACAGACCGCTTTGCGCAAGCGGCGCCAAATGCGTGAATACGGAATAGGCCAGACCGCGTTTTTCGCGTATCTCCACCATCAGGCGGGAATTAAACCCGCCACTGCCCAGAATATAATTCATGACCGTCGCGGGAATGAAATCCGGGTCGTTGCGCAACAGGCCGGGCAGGCCGAACATCATCACCGTCTGGGGAATGTCGCGTTTGATCACAATTGTCTTGTTGAGCGCAGGGGTGACCGGCGCGGTATCCGGTGCATTGGAACTTTTGGCAAGTCCGCCAAAGGTCGCGTCCAGTAATTGTCCCAGCCGCGCGGCATCAATATCGCCGACAACGGCGATCACCAGCCGGTCACGGGTGAATTGCCGTGCGGTGAACTGGCGCAGATCATCGGCGCTGATGCGCTCCATATGTTTGGCTTCGCCTTCGGACGGACGGCCATAGGGATGATCGGGAAAGGCGGCGGCGAACCAGGCCTTGCTGGCGACGGCGTCGGGGTCTTCCTCGGCATGTTGCAGGCCCGCCAGCAGTTGCGCCTTGATGCGCGTAACGGGTTCTGTGTCAAATCGCGGCGCACTTAATGCCAGCCGGGTCAGCGCGAAGGCTGCATCGCTATTTTCCGTCAGTGTTTGCAAACCGCCACGAAAGGCGTCCTGATCTGTTTGAAAGCCCAGCTTGATCGCCAATGTCTCCAGCCGTTTTTGAAACGCCTGACTGTCCAGATCGCCCGCGCCCTCATCAATGGTTGCAGCGGCAAGCCGGGCCAGCCCCACTTTGTCGGCGGGGTCAAGTTTTGCGCCGCCCCGAAAGGCAAAATCCATGGCGATCAGCGGAATGGTGTGCTGTTCCACCAGCCATGCTTCAATGCCGCCGGGGCTTACAACGCGCTGAATATTTACCGCCAGCGCCGGGCGCGTGGCCAGCAGGCTCAAGCCCAGCAAAACAAGCGCGAAATATTTTGCCATGCGCGCATTCATTATTTTTTCCCCGGCAATAAGACGCCCGTGACGGAATTTTCCGGTTGCAGCACGGCTTTTGCCGCGGCATTCACCCGTTCCGGCGTGACGGCCTGAATGCGGTCGGGCCAGGCCACAATATCTTCAATGCTGCGCCCTGTCGCCAACACCTCGCCAAAAATCTGCGCCATGGTTTGCTGATTGTCCTGCGCATAGACGGCGGAGGCGATCATCTGCCGCTTGGCGCGGTCCACTTCATCGGCGCTTACCCCGTCCTTCAGCAATTGCGCCAGCACATTCTCAACTTCGCGTTCCAGCGCGGGAACAGTTTGTCCAATACGGGGCGTGGCCTGAACATAAAACTGCCCGTAATCCAGTGCTGATCCCTGATAGGACGCCACCGCAGATGTGGCGATGGCTTTTTCGATTATCAGTGTACGGTATAAACGGCTGGTGGCGCCACCGCCCAATATCTGTGACAGAACCTCCAGCGCGTCCGGGTCGCCATCCGCGCGCCTGTTATGGCTGGGGGCCAGATAGCTGCGCTGCCAGTTTGGCTCGGCCACGCGCTCATCAAACATTTCCAGATGACGCGCGGCAAGTTGCGGCGGTTCCTGCGGGCGCATACGCGCCGGAATGCCGCGTGATTTCACCACGCCATAATATTTCTCGGCCAGGGGACGCAGGCTGGCTGCGGTAATATCGCCCGCCACAATCAGATAGGCATTGTCCGGCCCATAATGGCGGCGGTAATGATCCAGCGCGTCCTGGGTGGTAAGCTGTTCCATCTCGTGGCGCCATCCAATCACGGGCCGTCCATAAGGATGCGACAGAAACTGCGCGGCCTCCACCTGTTCGGAAAACAGTGCGGCGGGATTATTGTCCGTGCGGGTATTGCGTTCTTCCAGAATGACATCGCGCTCCGGCAGCACCACGGCATCGTCAAGCCGCAGATTGGCCATGCGGTCGGCTTCCATTTCCATGACCTGGGGCAGTTTTTCCAGCGCCACCCGCTGAAAATAGGCCGTGAAATCATAGGACGTGAAGGCGTTTTCATTGCCACCCAGCCGCGCGACAGTTTTTGAAAATTCGCCGGGTGGAATTTTCTTCGTGCCCTTGAACATCAGATGTTCCAGAAAATGCGCAATGCCGG
>CAYGDL010000045.1:0-15555 GCA_964348545.1 uncultured Alphaproteobacteria bacterium
CACACGGGCTTTCCTATGATGCGCGCTATGAACGTATCGCAGAAGCTTTTGGTGGTGCGGGCTATTATGTGACCGATGAGGCGGAGCTTGGCTCCGCTCTGGACGCCGCCATGGCGTTCAAGGGCCCCGCTATTGTGAATGTAAAAATCGCCGCAATGGCCAACCGCAAGCCGCAACAGTTCAACTGGCACGGCTAAGATGAATTGCGCGCCGCCTGTAATGTGGCGCGCACCTCGGCGGGCGAGGCCAGCGTTCCACCCGCGGCGTGAATGGCTTTTGCCGCCGCTTCTGTAATCTGAATGTTGGTCTGGGCGCTGCCATGACGGGCATCCTCCAGCCCCACCCGGACATGCCCGCCCAGGGCCACCGCCTGCTCCAGAATTGGCGACAGATCGACATCCAGACCAGCGATCATCCAGGGCGCATTGGGCGCTTCTTCTTTCAACAGTTCATGGAACGCGGTCAGCGCATATCCGCGCGGCGGATAGCTGAAGGTGAAATGATCGCTGAACATCAGCCGGTAGATGGGCTGCCCCGCCCCCGGTTGTTCGGCGGCCAGCTTCGCCCCCATGCGGATAAAGCCCGGCTCATAACAGGCATAGGCCATCGGCACGCCATGTTCCGCGGAAATGCGCAACCCGGCGCGCACATGGGCCGCCGTATTGGCGTATAAAAATCCGTCGCGGCCTGCCTTCAGATCCCGCTCATGCGCAAAATTCATTGAGCCAGGATCAAGCGCGCCCCATTCACACAGACCCCGATCCGCCAGCCCTTTCAGTGCGGCAAACCTGTCCGCTGCGCCCTTTGCGCCTGCAATTTCCGAATTTTCATCGGCGGGCAAAGTGGGATAGACAATGGCGTCGCTCTTTTCCCGAATGCCCGCGACAATGGCGGCGTAAAGTTCCGGATCGTCCTTTTGCCGGCCGGTGGATTCGTCATAGGAATGAAAATGAATGATCGCTGCGCCCGCATCAATGCAGGACAGCGCATCGGTGACAATTTCTTTAATAGTTACAGGAAGATGCGGCTGCACCCGCCGCCCCCAGGGGCCATTAACGGCGACCTCCAGCCAGGTTTTGTGCACCAAGCAATCCTCCTGTTATTTTATCGCAAGCGACAGTCTAGCCCGGTTTCGTCACCACCGCCAATATCCATCCGCGCAGCCAGTGCAGGGATGGATGACGCCGCAGAAACAGTTCATATTTAGAGCCAAGTAAAAACGCATAGCGGTTGAACATGAAGTAATTGGGATATTGTCCAAGATATTCGAATTGTTCGATTTTTAACCCACTATCCACACAGTGTTGAACGATTTTTTTGCGGCTGTTGGTGCGGTATTGGGTTGGGAAAGTATCCTCCATCTCGCGCCCCTCGGTGCGGTTGACGATAATGGGGTGCAGTGCATTGGGTATGACCATGGCGATGATAGAGGCGTAATCCCAGATATTGGCGGTCAGAAAGATAAACCTGCCGCCCGGTTTCAGCACACGATATATTTCGCGGTAACATTGTGCTGGATGTTCAATATGCTCCATCACGCTGCGGCAATAGGCCAGATCAATGCTGGCGTCCGCAATATCCTTGAGGTCCGCCATATCATTATTGTGCAGTTCCAGATCCGGGATGGCTTTCGTTTCGGGCGTGAACTCCACCAGTTCAACGCCAATGAGCCGGGCTGCCTTTCCCCGCATTTGTTTAAGATGAGGCGCGGTGCGGCCACACCCTATATCCAGTATCGTGTCTGAGGGGGTGAGGTAGCCTAGAACTTTATCTTCAAAGATTACGCTAGGATGGTGGTCTTGCCCAAAATATTTTTCCCTCAACTCTGCAACTGTCCCAACCATACAATCCCCTAAAATCCGCCATAGACCAGCAATATAGCATCGCACTACTCGGTCAAGCTTGACAAGCCTAACCGGCGCCTATGAAATGCCGGTTAACAAGATAATCAGAAAGGGAGACAGGCGCCATGCGTGATGGGTACAGGATCGTCGATACCGATTGCCACCAGATGGAAAATCAGGCCGTATGGTCGGACTATATAGATGCGCCGTTCAAGGGGCGTGAGCCGAAACCCGGAGAATATAAGGGCAAAAAGTACTTCTGTGTAGAGGGCGAGCCGGTGCAGCCGCCCGAGGAGGAAGGCCATTATCCCATGCACGCGCCGGAATTTCTGGAAGCGGTGGACAAGGCGATGCGCCGCTTCAAGCGCGCCCGCGACACGCGGTTCAGCCCGGAAAGCCGCCTGATGGACATGGACGAAGAAGGCGTCGATGTGCAGATCATGTATCCCACCATTGGCGGGCAAATAGTGGGCCGGGAATTCAAAGACCCGGAACTGCTGGCCGCCATCTGCCGCGCCTATAATGACTGGAGCCGGGAATATTGCTCAAAAGATCCAAAGCGCCTGCGCTGGGCGGCGATGCTGCCCCTGCAAGCGACCGATCTGGCGATTGAGGAAGCAAAGCGGGCGGCGGCGAACGGTGCAGTATCATATTATGTGCGGCCCAACCCCGTGCATGGCCGAAATCTTCACCATAAAGACAATTGGCCGCTATGGGAGGTAGTGGAAAAGCTGAACAAACCGCTCAGCCTGCATGACAGCGGGTCGCCGCGCCTTCCTTCCTATGGCGACCGTATGGAAAGCCACACCGCCGGGCATATTCTTGCGCATCCGTTCGAGGCGATGTCGGCGATGGCCGGGCTGATCTGGTTTGGCGTCGCCGAAAATTTCCCAAAGCTGCGTATCGTGCATGTTGAGGCGGATGCGGGCTGGACGCCCTACTGGCTGCAACGCATGGAGCAGCATTATGATTTTTCCGGCAAGGCGGAACATCCGCACATGCACAGGCCGCCCACGGAATATTTCAAACAGAATTTCTTCGTCGCGGCGCGCGGCGATGAACGCACTTTGGGCGCGGCGATTGATCTGGTGGGCGAGGATTATTTCCTGTTCAACACCGATTATCCGCACCCGGATGGAACCTTCCCCTGGGGTATGAAAAGCCTTGTCGATCAGCCGATCTCGCAACAGGCAAAGCGCAAAATTCTCTGGGACAATGCGGTGCGCGCCTTTAATCTCGCGGCGTAGTCTCTGTTCTGCTTGTCATCCTGAGCGAAGCGAAGGATCCCCATCGGTGGAATTCCGGGCGGGAGATCCTTCGCTTCGCTCAGGATGACAAAATAGAGGTTTATCAGCAGCCTGTTTATTACCAGGAAGGATTGAACAGATGGCCAGTCACAGCAATAGCAAAAAAGTTGTACTCATTCCCGGCGAGGACGCGGCCCCGGAGGCGTTTCATCCCACCGTCGCGCTGATCGATAGGCTTGATCTGCCCATTGAATGGGATACACCGCTGATCGGTGATTTAGCCAAAGCGCAGGTGGGAAATCCCTTTCCGCCAGAGGCGCAGGAAGCCATCGACAGGGCGGACGCCACGCTGTTCGGCTCCACCAATGGCGCCAGCATGGGCGCGATGCGGCATTTGCGCTGGGGCAAGAAAACCTACGCCAATGTGCGCCCGGCGCGCTGGTTTCCGGGCTGCAACAGCCCGCTGAAAAACCCTCAGGGCATTGATCTGGTGATCGTGCGCGAAAATATGGAAGACACTTATGTCGGCGTCGAGGGCGATATCGCCGATCTCGCGCCGATCAATTTCGTCAGCCGCCTGCATCGCAAACCGGTGCAGGAAATGGGCAAGGGCAAATATGCGCTCAAGATCATCACCGAGGCCTGCACCCAGCAGATCACCGCCTTTGCCTGCGAACTGGCGTTGAAGCGTTCCGCCATCAGCGGCAAACGGCCGCATGTCACCAGCGGCACCAAGCATAATATTTCGCCGGTGGCCGATGGCTATTTTCTGGAAGTGGCGCGCGAGACGGCCAAAAAATATCCCGATGTGCATTTCGATTCACTGCTGGCCGATGATCTGGTGCACAAGCTGATCATCAATCCGCACTCTTTTGACGTGATCGTGCTGCCCAATCTGTATGGCGATCTGTTTTCCGACGCGGCGGGCGGCGTGATCGGCGGGCTGGGCCTGTGCCCCAGCGGCTGTTATGGCAAGGACTATGCCTATTTCGAATCCGCGCATGGCTCGGCCCCGGATATTATGGGCAGGAACATCATCAATCCGACGGCGACGATTTTTTCCGCGGCCATGATGCTGGAATATCTGGGCTTTAACGAAAAAGCCGCGCGGCTGGTCAAGGCGGTTGAAAAAGTCTATGCGGAAGGCAAATTCCTGACCCCCGATCAGGGCGGAAAATCCAGCACCACGGAATTTTGCGACGCGGTGGCAAAGGCGCTTTAACGCCCCTTGCGCCGTCCGATCCAGCCTTTGCGCCAGAAAAAGCCTAGCAGGCCAGCGGCGGTGGCCGCCATCAGGGAAAGTGAAAACAGATAGCCATAGCGCCAGCCAAGTTCCGGCATGTTCAGGGTTGACGCGCCACGGTCGAAATTCATGCCATACAGGCTGGCGATAAATCCCAGCGGGATGAAGATTGTGGCGATGATCGTCAGCACCGTCATGATTTCATTCATCCGCACACTGGCGCCAGAATGATACAGATCGGTTATGTTCCCGGCCAGTTCGCGCGCCGTATCCACAATGTCGATCAGTTGAAAGCAATGATCGGCGCAATCGCGAAAATAGACACGGGTAGGTTCCGAGATGAACGCTGAACGCTCCCGCGTCAGTATATTCAGCACGTCACGCAACGGCCAGATAGCGCGCCGGATCAGCATGAGTTTACGGCGGATGCCATGCAATTCGTGGATGGCGTTTATATCCGTGACGCCAAGAATTTTATCCTCCAACAGCTCAATGGCTTCGCCATAGCGTTCCAGTATCGGAAAATAGGAATCTGTGACAGCATCGATAAGAGCATAAGCCAGATAGTCAGGGCCTTCAGTGCGAATGCGGCTTGCTTCCTGATTAAGACGTGTACGGATCATTTCGAAACAGTCCCCCGGCTTTTCCTGAAAGCTCAGGACAAAATCCTTCCCCAGAAAAATTGAAAACTGCTCGGGAATAAACTCTTCGGTGACTTCGGACATTTGCATGACGATAAAGGTGTGATCTGGATAATCTTCAATTTTGGGGCGCTGATGCACATTGATGACATCTTCCAGGGCCAGCCGGTGAACGCCAAAAATCTGCCCGATTTCCTGCAATATACCTGCATTGCCCAGCCCGGCCACATCTATCCAGGTCACGCTGCGCTTGCGCGTCATTTTTTCGCGCAGCATCCCTGTGTCTGAAATGGACATGTCTTCTATTCCCGCTATGTCATAAGTGATCATCCGAATGACCGGGGCGGGGGCGCCAGGATCAGCGATAAGCGTTCCCGGCTGACTTCCCATGGGGGATCGGCGCTTTACCATCAGAAATTTTCTGGATAATTTCGGGGACTGCTTTACCATGATGACCGACCCTTGGGTTGCCGCTGGTTTCAGTTGGTGTGGCCTAAAGGAATTACCATCGGGGAGATTATGTTCAAAGTTATCGCTGATCCAGAGCGCGTTGGCCTGTGTTCCAAACGATTGGCACGCATTGGCCCGCATTTCCAGAAATATATTGATGATGGAAAACTTTCCGGTGTTCTGACACTGGTGGCGCGCAAGGGGCAACTGGCTTATCTGGATGCTCGCGGAAAGATGGATATTGGAGCGGGCGGGGCGCTGGCGCCTGACGCTATTTTCCGGATTTATTCCATGACCAAGCCCATTACCTCGGTGGCGGCGATGATGCTGTATGAGGAAGGCCGCTTTCAACTGGACGATCCAATCAGCCGCTATCTGCCGGCCTTTGCCAATGCCCAGGTTTACACAGGTGGATCGGCGCGCAAGCCGGAGACCGTGGCGGCGGAACGGCCCATCAGTTTTCGCGATCTGTTCACCCATACGTCCGGGCTGACCTATGGTTTCATGGGTACTTCGCCGGTGGACGCCATGTACCGCCTGAATGAACTTGATGGCGGCGCGACGCAACTATCGACCGCAGATTTCATGAACAGGCTGGCGCAAATGCCGTTGCAGTTTCATCCTGGAACGCGCTGGAATTATTCCATGTCCACGGATGTGCTGGGGCATCTGGTCGAGGTGATTTCCGGGCAATCGCTGGATGAATTTTTCCGTACCCGGATTTTTGATCCGCTGGGCATGACAGATACCGGCTTTAGCGTGCCAGCAAACAATGCCGGGCGTCTTACCACAAATTATTCCAAACGCAAGGATGGCAGCTTGCAGGTGGCGGATGCGCCCGCAACCAGCCGCTATCTGAAGCAGCGGAAATTTTTATCGGGCGGCGGCGGCCTTGTGGGAACGGCGGCGGATTATCTGCGCTTTTGTTTGATGCTGCTGAACAAAGGCGATCTGGATGGCGCGCGTCTGCTGGGGCGCAAGACGGTGGAATATATGACCTGCAACCATTTGCCATCGGGGGGCGATCTGACCAGCATGGGCCAGCCGGTGTTCAGCGAAACCAGCTATGACGGCATCGGTTTTGGCCTGGGCTTTTCGGTGATGCTTGATCCGGCAAAGGCGCAGGTGGTTGGCACACCAGGCGAATATGCCTGGGGCGGCATGGCCAGCACCATGTTCTGGATCGATCCGCGCGAAGAACTGATTGGCATGTTGCTGACGCAATTAATGCCGTCATCCAGCTATCCCCTGCGCCGGGAAATGAAGGTACTTACCTATCAGGCGCTGATTGACTGAAGGGCTATACCAGGTGCCCGCTGGTGCTGCGCCGTTCAATTTCTTCGCGGATACGGGCCTGGCTTTCCGCATCAATCGGGAAATTCCAGATCAGCATGGCAGACAGAATTTTTAACACAACCGGCACAAGGCTATACAGCAGCGCCAGCCCCAGAAGTGAGGCCGTATCATTATTCGTGCCCTGTGCATCAAAATCCATATAGTCCAGTAACGGGAAGGCAATACCCACGGCACCCGCCAGCGACAGCTTGGTTGCGACGCCCCACATGGCAAAATAAAGCCCTGTTCGTTGAGCGCCGCTTTCAATCGTATCCGCATCAACCACGTCCGCCTGCATCGAGGCAGGCAGCACCATGTCAGCGCCAAGGCCAATTCCGCTCAGAATGGTTATCGTCAAAAACGTCGATATGTCTCCTTGTCCCAGAAAGGGTACCCACATAAAAACCAGGCATGACCATAGCAGGGAGATACCCCAAACCCTGTGTTTGCTGTATCGCCGCGCGAGGATAAGCCACATCGGGACCGATATAACACCAGCAGTAAAATAGGCGAACAGCAACATGCCTTGATATTCAGTAGCATGCAGCGTGTGCGTGACGAACAGCAGGAAAAGCGTTGCGGGAAGCGAATTGGCAATGCCGTTTAGAAAAAAAGCCGCCAGCAACAGTCTGAATGGGTGATTGCGCCATACAATCCGCAGCCCCGTGCGCCAGTCGGTTTCGCGAAACCGGAGCGCGGGTGTTTCAGGCACAAAGCGCAATGCAAACGGAATGCTCAGGGGCAGCATGATGCCGGCAAAAACAACAATACTTATCAAAGGGAACTGTGGGTCATTGCCAAAGTATTTTGTAACTAGCGATGGAACAACAGTGGCGATAAGTGTGCCAATAACGGTTAAGCCTTCACGCCAGGCAACAATGTTTGAGCGTTCGTGATAATCTCCCGAAAGCTCGGCCCCCCAGGCACTGTGTGGCAGCGTAAGCGCAGAACAGGCGAGATAGATTACGGTACTCCAGACGAACAGATATAAACTGCCCGCTCCTGGTGGTGGAAGGCACAGCATAATCGCCGCCAGCAGAATAAATGGTGCGCTAATCGCTATCCATGGTTTGCGCCGTCCCCAGCGTGTACCCAACTGATCGGAAATAATGCCGATAATTGGCCACGAAAGCGCATCAATAATGCGCGCAATTGTCAGCACCGTGCCAATCGCGGCAAGACTGATGCCCAGTTCCTGGGCATAGAATGGTGGAATGTAAATATAGATGGGAACCGCAAATGCCGCGATGGGCAGAGCGGGTAAACCATAGGCGATATAACTGCCAAGGGTGAGCGAGCGCGGCTTCGGCTGTTCTTCATCCACTATTGCATTAACCTGTTTTGATCTCACGCCCGGGCCAGCGTCATCTGGATGACATCCGTATTATGAGACATGAACCCGCTCTGGCAATAAGCCAGATAATAGGTCCACATGCGGCGAAAGCGGGTGTCAAATCCAAGTTTCTCTATCTCTGGCCATTGCGTTTGAAACCTGTCGTGCCAATGCTGCAATGTTTTAGCATAGTCCCGGCCGAATGAAACCTGTTCCAGAATATGCAAATTGGCGTGCGCGACCTGGCGCTGTAAAACTGCGGGACTGATCAGCATGCCGCCGGGAAATATATAACGCTGAATAAAATCGCCGCCACGCCGATAGCCTTCGAAATGCTGGTCTGCGATAGTGATCAATTGCAGGCCCGCCAACCCATCAGGCTTCAGGCAGCAATGCAGTTTGTTGAAAAATACCGGCCAATAGGCCTTCCCCACAGCCTCAAACATTTCTATGGACGCAATTCTGTCATACTGCGCACTCACGTCGCGATAATCCTGCATGATAATATTGACGCGTTCCGCCAGACCGCTTTCGAATATGCGTTTTCTGGCAAAGTCGTATTGCTCCTGACTGATCGTGATGCCGGTTACGCGGCAGCCGGTTTCTTTGGCCGCAAATTCGCAAAAGCCGCCCCACCCGCAGCCGATCTCCAGCAGATGGTGATCGGTCGCCAAAGAAATATGTTTAGCCAGCGCACGATATTTATGGTTTTGCGCCTGTTCGAGGCTGTCCCCGGCATCCTTGAAGAGCGCCGAGGAATAGGTCATCCCCGCATCAAGCCATAATGCGTAAAAGTCATTGCCCAGATCATAATGATATTCAATATTGCGCCGGGCGCCGCTGCGAGAGTTGCGTTGCAGCAGGCGGCTGCGAACCCGTTGCAGCAGCGAATACAGACTGTTGCCGCGCGCTTTGGCCCCGATGCTTGTGTTATTCGCGGCAAGCACGCCCAACAATGCCGACAGATCTGGCGTATCCCACAGGCCATCCATATAGGCCTCTGCGAACCCGATGCCGCCGCCAAGCAAAAGTTTTTTCGCAAACCCGGCGTCATGCACCATGATCGTGCCGGCATCGCCCGGAATGGCGCCTTCAAACCTGATTTTGCGGCCATCCGGCAAAAAAATATTCACGGCGCCCACAGATATTTGCGCAATAATTGCCAGCGCAGCGCGCGTCCAGCCATTCAGCCCGGGAATCCGTGCGATGCCGGCGTCGGTATAGGGTCCAGGCTTCATACGGCGCCCTGTTGTGTGCGTGAAACGAATTTCGCTCCTTTGCGCCATAATCGCAATGCCTCAAAATGAATCGCTGCAATAATTTTCAGGCTCATCAGGGGATACAGAAACAAGGCCTTTGCCAGGGTCGGAGTATGAAAGGGTTGTTTTTTGCCGGTAAGCGTCGCAATCAGCAGCTCTCCTTCGGGCGCATATTCCCGGATCATCAGCGATAATCGCTCGCCCGGCGGACGCAGGCGGAAAGTGTATTTCATGTCCATTTCAATAAAGGGCGAAACATAAAATTGCTTGGCGTGCTGGTGCGTGATCAGGGCATCCGGCGCGGGAACGTCTTTCAGGGCGATCACATAGGGGTGTTTCTCGCCAAACGTGTTGCGCACTTCATAAATCAGCCCTGACAGGCGGGCGTCAGCGTCAAAACAGAAATAGACCGTCAACGGATTAAATACATAGCCAAACATGCGTGGGAAACAGAGCATAAAAATTCGCCCGCCATTAAGGGATATGCCGCGCTGGCCAAGCAGGTCCAGCGCCCAGGGGCGAAGTGCCGAACCGTCTCCCGCGCCATGATCCCTGTCCATTACGCTGAAAATATTGAATGCGTTATGCGAGAACAAAATTGTCCGCGACGCCAGTTCATCCAGCGTGTCAATATCCATCAGCAGCGAAAAAACCCGATAGGCAAAGCGGTGCCGAAAGGGCCGCAACCGGCAATGCATGACATGGCCAAAATAAATTGCGGCGTCGGGCAAGGCTGCGGCATGGCTCATTCTGCGGCGTCCTGGAAATCCTGCGTGGCGGGCACGGCCCAGGGGCGCAGCTTGCCGGAAATTCTTTCAGCCACGCCAAGCCCGGAACATAAACCGTCTTCGTGAAATCCATGCGCGGTCCATGCGCCGCAATACCAGATATTTCGAATACCCTGAATTTCGTCGAGCCGCCTCTGGGCCTTCAGGCAGTTCATGTCATATTGCACATGGTCATAATCCAGCACGGCAAAGGTCAATTCAGGTTTGGGCGGCGTCACCGGGTTCAGCGTAATAAACAGCGGTCTGGACGGATCGATATTTTGCAGGCGGTTCATCCAGTAGCTGACCGAAAGGCGGTTATTGGAATCGTCCTGCGACATATAGTTCCAGCTTGACCACACCTTGCGCAGGCGCGGCATCAGGCTCTCGTCACGATGCACATAGGCGATGTTGGGCGCATAATGAATATGTCCAAGAATATCGCATTCGGTCTGGCCTGGCGCTTCCAGCATGCGCAGGGCCTGGTCGCCATGGGCGGCAATGATGACATGATCGAACAGGGCGCGATGGCCGCCTGCATCCTGCACCAGGACCTTTCCATCCTGATTGCCAACCCGCACCACGCGGGATTGGGTGCGGATGCTTTGCGCAAAGGGCGCCGTCAGCTTTTTCACATATTCACGGCTGCCGCCACTGACGGTTCGCCATCTGGGCCGGTTACGCGACAGTAAAAAATGATTGTTGCAAAAGCTGACAAAACTTTCAGCGGGAAAATCCTGCATGCCGGATTGCGGCATCGACCAGATCGCGCCCCCCATCGGAAACAGATAATTTGACCGGAATTCTTTTGAGTAATTATTCTGGTCCAGATAGTTTTTAAGTGTAAGCCCCGCCAGTGCGTCACGCTGCATGTCGTGCGGCGCATTCCGGTTAAAACGCTGAATTTCGAAAAGCGTTGACACAAATCGCGGCCGCAGGAGATTGCGTCGTTGCGCAAACACGGTGTTCAGGCCGTCACTGCCCCATTCAATTTTTCCGCCGCCGGTGCTGACGGCAAAGCTCATGTCGCTGGCTTGGCTGTTTACGCCCAGTCTTGCAAACAGCGCAGAAAGATTGGTGTAGTTGCCTTCATTGTAAACAATAAAGCCGGTATCTACGGGAATTTGTTCACCGTCATAATCGATATCTACCGTATTACTGTGACCGCCTATCCGGTTCTCTGCTTCATAAAGGGTTATATCGTGAGCATCATGTAAAAGCCATGCGGCGCCTAGCCCGGAAATTCCAGAGCCAATGATTGCTATGCGCATAATACCCCAATCGGTTATTCACAAATCCAAAACCATGGCTGAAGCCAACGGCCCAAGGCCAGTAGGTAGGTGCAGTCTAGCCATTACCAATAGATTGACACATAAAATATTGGTAACAATAAATTGTACGGTGTTTATTTTAGGTGCTGCGCAAGTCCCGCAACGACAAAAACCACGCGATCCGCCTGCGCAGAAATACGCTGATGGATGCGTCCGGCATGGTCGCGAAATTCCCGAGCCAGTAAATTGTCGGGCACAATGCCCATACCCACTTCGTTGGATATCAGTATGGTTGGTCCCGTAGTGTCAGCAAGGGCCGCCAGCAGATCATGGCAGGCCTGGTCCGGATCCAGCCCTGCATGCACCAGATTGCTGAGCCATAGCGTCATGCAGTCCACCACGATCACGCGCCCGGGGGCACGATGTTCGCGCAACGCCGCGCCCAGCGCGATGGGGGTTTCGATGCTGCGCCAGCGCGGTCCACGCTCGCTCTGGTGACGGACGATGCGGCGGGCCATTTCCTCGTCTCCGGCCTCGGCCGTCGCCAGGAACAGAAGCTCCAGCTTTGCATTGTCAGGCGTCACGCCCGTTTCGGCCAGCCTCAGCGCATAGGCGCTCTTGCCGGATCGCGCACCGCCCAGCACAAAGCTCAGGTCTGGCAAATATATATCCGCTGGCATGGCGTGCGCCGGTCCATTATCTAAATCGAACGATCAAAACCGAAGGCGGCGGATTGCGGAATAGCTGCGGTGTTTTTCATTCGGGGACCATTAGGCCCCTTATAGCTGGTCATGGGTGTGCGCATGCGATCCAACTCTTCCCCAATGGCCACAACCAGCCCCTCACTCACCGCGCGAATGCGCGCCAGGGCGCGGACCTGTGTCACCACACTGGCTCTGAATTCTGTTGAGACCCGCTTGAGCATTGATTTTTGTTCGACGCTGGCGCCGGCCAGCAGTTCCGGGCGCATCTGAATGGCCCGCATCTCACGGGCATAGAGTGAGGAAAGCCGGTTTTTTTCAGCTTCTGTTTCACGCAGTGCGGCGGCGCGGCGCGTCTTCAGCAATCTGGTTTCCGACAGGATCAGGTCGGTCAATTGGCGGGTTAAATTCAGGATCGCCCGGACCCGTTCATTGACATTCGTCGTGCCCAACGGGTCAATTGAAACCACTTCCTGCAGGGACATTGCCTGATTTTCCACGGCCTAGGCCTCCTGTAGCGCAAGTATTTGACGATAGACGTGATCGGCAATACCGATTCCACCGCGTTTCGTCAACATTCCCGCATATTCCTGATTGAGTAGTGAACGGAACATCTCTTCGCCCTGACCACCGCCAAAGGGGCCATCCGTTTTGATCCCCGTACTCATATGTTCGAGCATCTGTGACAGGAACATGGACTCAAATTCATTGGCGGTCTTTCGCGCAGCAGCGTCGGCTCCTTGTCTCTGGGGCAGTGTGTGCAGACGCCTCGCCAAAGCTTCTGACTGACCCGCGCGCATGTTCTGCACGGCCATGATCCCGGTATTGGCGCCCATTGCCGCTATGTCCGTCATTACATCACCTCGATTTCGGCTTGCAGGGCGCCGGAAGCCTTGATTGCTTGCAGGATTGAGATCATGTCACTGGGCCCGATGCCAAGTGCGTTAAGGCCATTGACAAGGTCTTCCAGACTGACGCCATCTTTCAGCACAGCCAGTTTCTTATCCTCGCCCTGATCCACTTCAACCGAACTACGATCGACAACCTGCGTGGTTCCGCCCGTCGAGAACGGGGCGGGTTGGCTGACCTGGGGCGTCTCGGTCACGCGGATTGTCAGGTTGCCCTGCGCAATCGCAACCGTATTGATGCGCACATCCTTGCCCATCACGATGATGCCGGAAGCCTCGTCTACGACCACGGTGGCTGGTTGATCCGGCGTGATCTGCAACTGTTCAATATTGGTAATCAGCGAAACCATGCCGCCTGGGTAATTTTCCGGCAGCGTCATATTAACCGTAGACGGATCAATCATGGCGGCCATCGGGCCGCCGAGACGGCCATTTATTGCTGCGGTAATGCGCTGCGCCGTGGTGAAATCCGGATTACGCAGTGACAGTTTGATTTGCTGCATGGACGCAAGTTCGAACACAATGGTGCGCTCAACGATCGCGCCATTGGCAATTTTGCCATTGGTTGGCACGCCCTTCGTCACCTTGGCGCCCTGTCCGCTAGCAGAAAACCCGCCGACCGAAACGGGGCCCTGCGCCACGGCATAGACCTCGCTGTCGGCACCCATTAGCGGTGTGACCAGCAGGATGCCGCCCCGCAGGCTTTTCGCATCTCCCATGGCGCTGATGGCGACATCGATATTGGTTCCCTGTGTGGCAAATGGCGGCAGGCTGGAGGTGACCATGACGGCGGCAATATTATTTGTGTTCAGCGTCGCGCCACGGGTATTGACGCCCAGCCGTTCCAGCATCGATTCCAGACTTTGCCGCGTGAACGGGGAATTGCGCAGGGAATCCCCGGTCCCGTTCAGACCCACCACCAGGCCATAGCCGATTAGCATATTGCTCCGCACACCCTCAAATTCGGCAACATCCTTGATGCGAGAAGCCTGTGCGGGGGTGGCAAGCGACACGGGCAGGATCAGGCTGAGCGAAATAAGCAGCCGCATCCACAGTGTAGTTTTGAAAACATCTCGAAAAGCAGCACGTTGCATCATTCTATCCCTTGGGTCCCACAAGGCTTCTGCCGGGGCATGGCGGGATACGCGAAATCCATGCCATTTAAAAATGCCGGATTTGTGCAGATTTATCGCCCCCCGCCGCTGAAGTGACGGCAAATTTTGCCGCTGAAACGCCTTATCTGCCGTTAATGCGCCATTGGGCAGCGTCGTTTTAGAACTTGTTAAGGATAAATGGCTTAATTTATGCGCGAAGGCATGCACGATGAGGCATGGGTGCATATGAAAATCACCGGGTCTGGCAAAATCGAAACGTCACCTGTAAGACGCAAGGCTGCGTCATCGGTGGGGGGCGGCGCTGGCTTTACGCTTGAGCAAACCGATGAGGCTGCCAAAGAGGCCGCCAGACCCGTCGCGGGTAGCGGCCCGGTCGCCATCGTCGGGTCATTACTGAGCTTGCAGGAAGTGGATGATCATACTGGTGGACGACGGAGCGCCCTGAGCCGCGCCGACGAAATGCTGGATTTGCTCGATTCTGTAAGACATGGCCTGTTGATCGGGAGTGTCTCGGAGCATAAGTTACGGCGCCTGCTGGCTCTGAGCAATATCAGGCAGGATGGCTTCGTTGACCCACGCCTGAGAGGGATTTTGTCTGACATCGAACTGCGGGTCAAAGTGGAGCTGGCCAAACTGGAAATGTCAAACATCAAATACTAGTGGTAATTTACTGTATTTTCGTGCTTTTACACATTCTGTGTGGCTTTGTTATTTATTAATGACACAGGTTGCCACCATCGGGTCGGGAACATATACTCGCGCCGATTTAGGAATATGGGAAGCGTCACACGGAGTAGGGATATGGCAACGAAGCTTTCTCCCAGTTATCGCCCAAAGGAATCCGAGCCGTTCATGAATCTGCGGCAAAAGGAGTATTTCCGTCTCAAGCTTTTGAAATGGAAAGAGGATATCCTTCTGGAAAGCAGGGAAACCCTGAAAAATCTACAGAACGAAACCAGCCAGCATCCGGACATGGCGGACCGGGCCTCCGATGAAACGGACCGCTCTATTGAGCTTCGCACTCGCGACCGGCAGCGCAAACTGATTTCCAAGATAGACGCCGCGCTAAAGCGCATTGATGATGGCAGCTATGGCTATTGCGAGGAAACCGGCGAACCGATCAGCCTGCGCCGCCTGGATGCGCGTCCGGTCGCTACGCTCAGCATAGAGGCGCAGGAGCGCCACGAACGCCGGGAAAAAGTCTATCGGGACGATTAAAGTGCAAAATAAATATATCTATTCCGATTTTAGGGACGCGCTTATTAATTACTGTATAAAAGGCAATATACCCGCGTCAAAAAAGCCTCAAAGGCGATAAAATTATTGGCGACAATATGTCCCTCGAGTTAACCTTCGGCATTGACCAGATATCTATCTAACAATATTTGGCGATATTGGTAGCGGAGGAGGGATTCGAACCCCCGACACGCGGATTATGATT
>CAYGDL010000046.1:0-15532 GCA_964348545.1 uncultured Alphaproteobacteria bacterium
GATCTGCGCGCGGCGGATGTGGATTTTCTGACCATCGGCCAGTATTTGCAGCCCAGCGCCAAGCATCATCCAATTGATCGTTTTGTGACGCCCGATGAATTCGCCTCACTTGCTGAAAGCGCCTATGCCAAGGGTTTTCTGATGGTGTCGGCCAGCCCGTTGACCCGTTCGTCCTATCATGCGGGCGATGATTTCGCGCGCCTGCGTGCGGCGCGTCTGGCGCAACTGGGCCGTTAATCGTGCCACGTCACGAACAGCAACACCTGGTGCCGTTTACACCCGCTCAGATGTTCGATCTGGTGGCCGACATTCCCCGCTATTCGGAGTTCCTGCCCTGGTGCAGCGGCGCGCGCGTCACCTGCCGCAAGACACAAGCCTATGGACATGAAATCCTGCATGCCGATCTGGTGATCGGTTATAAGGCGTTTCGCGGCACCTATACCAGCCGGGTGGCGCTGGACCGCGCGGGCCTGAAAATCGATGTGACCCATATGCGGGGGCCGTTCAGGCATCTGATCAATCATTGGGTGTTTCTGCCCCAGCCGGATGGAAGCTGCATGATAGATTTCATGATTGATTTTGAATTTCAGAACCTCATTATCCGCAAACTGATCGAACTGGTGTTTACCGAGGCCGTCCACCGCATGGTACAGGCTTTCGAAGCCCGCGCACACGCAATATATCTTCCCGTGCAAGCAGGCAAAGAATAGTTTCCAGTAATATTATTATTCGATCACACAATATTGTTAAGGTTTACGGTGCATCCGTTTACGCCTGATCTGAAACGATATTCTGCCGCCCCATGCTAGACGAGTCCGGCCCCCTAAGAAACGCCGGGAAAGTGATGAAATAACTTGATTTTTGTTGAAATTGTGGTACGTTGTGGGCAAGGAGCGTTAAGGCTTCTTCAGAATTATCTCCGAATATAACGGGTTTTTTCCTATAAGTTTCTTGCTATATATATATGACTAAGGGTATGATCGGTAAGTATCGCGATATTGTGTTGGCTGGATGATATTTTACAAATGTTGAATCAGACGTGGATGACGAAATTAGCCCTTTTTCTTTTGGGGGGCGCCACTTTTATTTCGGCTGGGACGCGGGCTGCGCAGGCCGCCTTCATTCCTGGCTCCGAATTGCTGTCCGAATATCTGGCCATTGCTACTCACGGTGGCTCCCATGTCTTTGACAGATTCGAATCTTTCAGTATGTCGAATACGGAACTGGGCAGTATGTCGAATACGGAACTGGGCGCAGACCAGGAAGTGATTTCCAATTCCAGCGGGGCGCGCCCGATATTTGAGGGCATAGATTTTACGGGCAATGTCGCGCTCACCGGCGCCTATTCTTACTTCAATGCGTCTCATACGAACACCTATGCGGACTCGGGCATACGATGCTCTACTCTGGCAATCGCCTGTTATGGGGGCAGCGGCTATGTCCACGATAATTCCTATTTCGATATTACTGATCCAGATGAGGAAAAAGTTCTCGGGGTCGATGGATGGCTTCCGTCGACTGAAGGTATCAATCAATTGTCAACCGGCGATCGATCCGCGCTAGTTGTCGATCTTGCGGCGACGCGTGACTATATTGTGGAATTGCAGCAGGAAGTGCTTTTCGCTCAGTCTAGTTTTACCACGGCTGATGGTTTGCCGTTCACCACAGGCGAAAGTACCGGTTCCGGTGCAAACTTCGCCAACGCCTTCCTGAACCGCAATATCGAGGATTCGAATGGCGTTGTTGTCATTGATCTGGATGCTATTGACGCAAACGATGATGGCTTTGCGGTCATCGATATTGATGCGGGCGACAATGCGTTCAATATCAACAATACGGCTTTGATTTTGAAAAGCACACAGGGCGTAAAGGCAATTTTCCGCCTGGTTGGTGACACCAATAATTATAAGTTCGAGAATTCGTCCATCTTACTGGGTGATGGCAATGCGAACTCGACGGATGTCATTGATGAATTGGGGGCGATCTTCTTCAACGACGCACTTAGTGGCACTAAAGATGTCTTCGACGTGAGCAATGTCATTCTGGGCGGTATTGGCCTGTGGGATTTCACGGATTTCAATACTTCCGGGAATACCAATGGCAATGGCATGACGCGGCTTTATGATAATGCCAGCATAGCAGGTGTCGGATCGGCCTTCAGGTCACGTCCCGGCAGCCTGACCAGGCTTAATCTGCAAGATTCCCATGGTTGCGCGCAGTTTGTTGGCCATCAGATTGATATGTCCAACAATCGCTGGACCCGGTGTGAGCAGGTCGCCGGCGGTATTCCCGAACCCTCAACCCTGCTGATATTTGGCTTTGGCCTGGTTGGAGTTGAAATGGTTCGCCGCAGCCAGATGGTGCGCCGCCGGGTAAGTATCTAAAAAAATCAAGTTGGGGTTTTAGACGGGGCGCCCTGTAAGGGAGCCCCGTTTTCGTTTGGGGGGTGAGACCATATTCAGTGAAGATTGGGAGGCGTCTTATACCAGCGGTCCCGTATAATGCCCTGAATCAAACTCCCTGTTTGTCATCCTGCCTGAAGATGCAGGTACTAATAAACGAAGTGAAGGGTCTTGTCTGAGGCAGGGATAATTCACTTCGTTTCAGATGACGGAGCTACATGATAGGATAAGTCTCTGGTCAAACATAACAAGCGAAAGCCCTTATGACTGACGATGCAAATGAACAACTGGTTGAGGCGCTGGCGGCTTGCTTGCCGCCGCTGCTGACGGCGCTGGATAATCTGGCCTATATCGCGCGGCATATGCATCCGCCACAATTTCCGGTCCTGCTGGCCCGCATGGGAAATGGGGACACTGGCGTGCGTGAGGGGGTCACCGCCCTGCAAAAGGCGTCCTGGCCCGAACATCTTTCGCAGGTCAAATCCCGCATAGAGACCGCCGCCGGCATGGTGTGTAAATCCTATGAAGGGCTGCGCGACGTTGGCCATGCGCCAAACGGCCTGATGCAGGCCTATTATGCGCTACGCCAGGCCACCCAGGCGCAGGAGGTGATATATCCCCTCACGGCAATGTTGCCGCTGATAGGCCGTTTTTTTCTGAATGTGCGCGGGCGCGCGGATGTTGATTTACTGGAACGCCTGGAAAAAGGCGCGGGAAATCCCGACACCGGAATCATGCACAGCAAAAGCGCGAAAGGCGACACGCGCGGCGGCTTTTCGCTCTATGTCCCGGAAAGCTACGATGCGTCCAAACAGCATCCGGTGATTTTCGCCCTGCATGGCGGCAGCGGTCATGGCCGCGAGTTTTTATGGAGCTGGCTGCGCACCGCGCGCACCAATGGCGCCATTTTGGTCAGCCCCAGCTCGCGCGGGCCAACCTGGGCCTTGCAGGGGCCGGACATCGACACGCCCAATCTTGTCAGCATGCTGAATTATGTGCGCGAGAGATGGAATGTGGATGACGCCCGAATCCTGATGTCCGGCATGAGCGACGGCGGCACCTTCACCTATATCAGTGGCATGCAGGCGGATCAGCCGTTTACGCATCTGGCGCCGGTGGCGGCGTCGTTCCATCCGATGCTGCTGGAATTTTTTCCCGTTGAACGCATCAAGGGCCTGCCGGTCCGTATCACGCATGGCGCGCTGGACTGGATGTTTCCCGCCGCCAGCGCGCGTGAAACCGCCGATGCGCTTGGCGCGATGGGCGCGAATGTCGTCTATCACGAAATCCCCGATCTTTCGCACACTTATCCCAGTAGTGAAGAGCATGCGCAGATATATGACTGGTTCATGGGGGCGGGGTAGCGCCTGGATTTTAATGTGTTAGAGCAGCTTTGCGCGATCAGGTGGGCTCACGAAGTGACTTCACTTGATCGCGGGCAGCTCTATTGCGCAAGCTCACCCTGCTGGCCAAAATAACCACTCCAGGCAAACCAGTAGGCGGTATGGCCGGGAAGCCGGGGCAGGGTTTTGCCATTGGGCGCCACCAGCGCATCCTCGGTGACCTGCCATGTTTCGTTATTGAGCAAAACCTGATCCGGACGCGGCGCTTTTGTGAAATTCAGTCCTTCGGAGCGGTAGGCGCGCACGGTTTTCGTTGCTGAATCCCCGATTAACACCAGTTCAAGAATCCCCGCATTATCGTTGATAACAGCGCCGCCGTCGAACATTGCCAGCGGCCACGCCTTTTCCACGACTGAAGATCGCAATGCGAAAACCAGATCCTTTTGCTTGAGTTTTTTCTCATCGGTGGTGGTGGGAAACATCAAATCCGGACTGGTGAAATAATCGCCATAAGCCGCTCCAGTTGAATAATCACGCCGATGCCCGGTTTGTAAACTAAGCACCCTGGTTTGCGGGTGACTCGCCAGCCAATCGGACCAGCGTGTGATGACGATGGGCCGTGTCTTGAGAACGATCCCCGAGCCGGTCAGCCGGCCAACAACCGGACGGCCGGTAAACTGGTTCCACAGGGAATTGGTTGTGGTGTCGTACATCAGCTTGTTGGAACGATAGAGAAAACCCGATGATCCGAACACCAGAGGCAGTTGCTGGCCTGGCACAGTGGTTTCAAATAAAATCGCGGACGCGCACAGGGTGCAATAGGCAATGCTAATCGGGACACCGCCAACGACATCGTTCAGCATTTCATGCCAATCCATAATCCGCAAAGGATAGGCGCGCACATCGCCATTCAAGACGACGCCAAAAACCAGATCATCGGGATTAAGGTATGAGGCGGCCGATGCATCAATCATTGGCGGGCTGGTCAATGCGGGAATACTGTCCTTGGTTACGCCGCCCCAGGTGATTTCTTCGAGACGAATTTCATGCTTTTGATCCCCTGGCAGAAACGCGTCAAAGTTTGGATCGATCAGGCTGTAGACGCGCGATTGCAGCTTGGCAAAGCCAGGAAGCACGCCAATTTCAGGGTGCGCTTCCTGCCAGAGAAACCAGTCCCCCCAGCTATCCCCGGGATCGGCCTTGGTCAGCTTCTTTAACACATTGCGGATCGCCGCCGTGTCGCCGCCGGTCAGCCGCATTGCCAGAATTAACACCGGCGCGGCGTCGGCCCGCCCGCTGGCGAGCACTGCATCCAGCGCTGCCTGACGCTCCGTACGGCTTTCAGAAAACAGGCCATAGCTCTGTACCGCTAAATCTTCCGGGGCGTCTTGCGCCCATATGGGTGATGTGGCGGCGAGGACCATCACCATTGCCAGCGCACGGAGCATGAGGAACCCTCTCTTAAAATTTGATAGTTGCGATTTTTTACGTTTGCTTCACCGCGCCAGCCTTATGCAGCGCCGCGATTTCGCTTTCCGAAAAGCCCCAGGCCTTCAATGTGGCATCCGTGTCCTGGCCCTGCACCGAAGGCGGCATGCGGATTTCGGATTTGGTGCGATCAAAACGCGGCGCGGGTGCGGGCTGGGTAAATCCATCGACGGTTACAAACGCATTGCGCGCCACATTGTGCGGATGGGCGATGCTTTCTGCAAAGTCGAGAACAGGGGTAAAGCAGGCATCCGTTCCCTCCAGAATCGCCGCCCACTCGTCACGGGTTTTGGTCAGGAAAATTTCCCGCAGGCGTTCTTTCATGGCGGGCCATTGCGCCTGGTCCATCTGTGGCGGTAAATCTTTTGCGTCCCCCAGACCGATTTTTTCAAGCATGATGGCATAAAACCGCGCCTCGCCGCAGCCGACGGAAACATATTTGCCGTCTTTAGCCTGGTACACATTGTAGTAATGCGCGCCGCCGTCAACGGCGTTGCTCTCGCGGGTTTCTTTCCAGCGGCCCATGGCCTTCAACCCGTAGAACATGGTCATCAGGGAAGCCGCGCCCTCGGTCATGGCGCAATCGATCACCTGACCCTTGCCAGAGACGCGCGCCTCGATAATTCCTGCCAGCAATCCCATGGCGAGATACAGTCCGCCGCCGCCAAAATCGCCAATCAGATTAAGCGGCACCACCGGCGGTCCGTCTTTGGGGCCTATGGCATGCAGCGCGCCAACGATAGAGATATAATTGATGTCGTGCCCGGCGGTGTGCGCCAGTGGTCCATCCTGTCCCCAGCCGGTCATCCGTCCAAAGATCAGTTTCGGATTGCGCTTCAGGCACACATCGGGGCCGAGGCCCAGACGCTCCATCACGCCGGGGCGGTAGCCCTCGATCAGACCATCTGCCTGTTCGATCAGCCGCAACACGGTCTCAACGCCTTCCGGCGTTTTGAGATTGACAGCCATATTGGGGCGGCTGCGATTGCGCAGCTCGCCTTTAGGATTATGCCCCATACCAAGTTTGGCGTCCTCGGTGCGGTCCACCCGCACAATATCGGCGCCCATATCGGCCAGCAGCATGGCGCACATCGGCCCCGGTCCAATGCCGGCCAGTTCAACAATCTTGACGCCCTTTAACGGTCCCATGATTTATTTCGCTAAACGCGAGGGTTCTGCTTCACGACGCCCGCTTTGTGCAGCGCCGTGATTTCAGCGCTGCTGAAGCCCCAGGCTGCAAGCGACTTGTCGGTATCCTCGCCGGGCACGGAAGGCGGTTTTTGAATTTCGCATTTGGTGCGATCAAAGCGCGGTGCGGGCGCGGGCTGCATGATGCCGTCAACTTTCACAAAACTGCCGCGCGCCACATTGTGTGGATGCGCCATGCTTTCTTCGAGGTTCAGTATCGGCGCAAAGCACACGTCGCTGCCTTCCATGACGGCGCACCATTCATCGCGGGTTTTGCTGAGAAAGATGGTGCGCAGGCGCTCGCGCATTTCCGGCCACTTGGCGGCATCAGACTGGCCTGGCAGGCCGGAAACTTTATCGAGGCCGGTTTTCTGCAAAAGTTCTGCATAGAATTTGCCCTCGATGGAACCAACAGAAACATAGTTGCCATCTTTGGTTTCATACACCGTGTAGTAATGCGAGCCGCCATCGATGGCGTTGGTGCCGCGCTCTTCGCTCCAGCGGCCCATGGCCTTCATCGCGTAGAAAATAGTCATCAGCGACGCCGCGCCCTCGGTCATCGCGCAATCAATGACTTGCCCCTTGCCGGAAGTGCGCGCCTCGATAATGCCCGCCAGCACGCCCATAGCCAGATACAATGCGCCACCGCCGAAATCGCCCACCAGGTTCAGTGGCGGTATTGGCGCACCGCCTTTCGGCCCAATGGCGTGCAGTGCGCCAACGATGGAGATGTAATTAATGTCATGTCCGGCGGCGTGCGACAGTGGCCCATACTGGCCCCAGCCGGTCATCCGCCCAAACACCAGTTTGGCGTTGCGCTTCAGGCAAATATCCGGGCCCAGGCCAAGACGTTCCATCACGCCGGGACGGAACCCTTCGATGACCGCGTCGGCCTGATCAATCAGGCGTAATACGGTTTCGACACCTTCTTTGCTTTTCAGATCGACCGCCACGGAGGGCCGTCCCCGGTTAAGCAGATCGCCTTTCGGATCGCGCTTCATGCCCAGATCGGCGGCCTCGGTGCGGTCCACGCGCACAATATCGGCGCCCATATCGGCCAGCAGCATGGCGCACATTGGGCCTGGCCCAATGCCGGCCAGTTCCACAATCCTGACGCCCTTCAATGGTCCCATGACAGCCTCCCGGTGAATAATGATCAATGTTAGCGCCCACTATAAGCAAGGCGCGGGCCTTGCGAAAGCTTCATCCGTTAGGGATATGTTAATTGCTGTTAATGTATAGTGGCGGACGGCGTAAATGCCGGGAAGGATATGGCATATGTCGCACCCTACGGGCGCCTCAGCACTCGCAATATATGGCGCGCTCAGTAAAATTGAGCCGCAGCGCAAGGCTGTGCTTGCCAAGGATCCCGTCTATAAAAAAGACCTTCAGGATTTCAAATTGCAGTCCGCCAAGGTCAAAACAGTCGATGATTTGTTCAAAAATTACAAGCTGCTGAAGACGGTTCTGGAAGCCTATGATCTGGATTCTGAAATCGACAAAGCGGGTTTCATAAAGAAAATCCTGCTTGGTAATCCGCTTGATAAGGAAGCCCTGGTTAACAGGGTTAGCGATAATCGCTATCGTGATCTGGCTCTGGATTTAGGACTTTATGCCGGTGTCGATGGCCTTAAAAGCCCGGGTTTTGCGGCGAAAATTGAAACGAAGCTGGCGCAAACCCGTTTCGAGAAGACGATCGATGAGGAAGCGCCGGGCGTTCGCGCCGCCATGCGATTCAAGGCCGCCGCACCGAAGATCAAATCACCTTACGATATATTGTCGGATCCGGTGCTGCGCGACGTGGTGTTCAAGGCGACGGGCTTGCCACTGGTCGTTGTCCGTCAGAGCGTTGAATCGCAAGCCCGGTTGCTGGAAAGCCGCATCAAATTCGACAAGTTAAATACGCCCGCTTATGTGGACAAGATCATCAAACAATTCCTGGCCAATACGGGAGCCGCCGCCGCGGCAGCAGCTTCATCCAGCACCCAGATCAGCCTGTTCGCCTGAGACCAACTAAATACTGCGTGAGGGCCACAGGAACGGCCCCCACGTTACGCAACGCAACACAACCCTTTGGCCGAACGCCTGCTATCAGGCATGAGCCTTTTGCACGGCCCTGGACAGGCTCGTGACACGTTCATTGAGGGGGGCGAATGCGCTTTTCATTGCCGTCATGCCCAAATCATTGACCTTGGTGGCCTGATTGACGAACTGGTCAAACACCGACCGGGAATAGTCGCTATGCAGCGTCATAAATTCCTGCGGCGATTTTACCGCCATCATGGCCTTGCCGGCCTTTACGCCTTCGTCAAAAATCTGCTTGGCGAAAGTCACGGATTCGCCGCTCAATACTTCCAGGCCCTTGGTCGCAGCCGTCATGCTGCCGACAAACGCCTCAACATTTTCCTTGTTCATTTCTACAGTGCGCTCAATGCTTTTTTGAATGACTTCTATCGTGGGGCCATTTGCGCCGTTAAAAGCGGCGAAGCCGTTCAGGCCAGCGTCCGCAGTGTTGCTTGTATCCTGTTCAGTTGAGCTTTTGGATTTCGTAGCCATAAAGGGAGCCTCCAATTCGGGTTAGTGGACAGACAACAATATATTGCGATGCAGCAAAACCATATTTAGGGCGGCCATCCAGGAAGGTCAAGTTAAAATTTTGTGCGCCGCACAAAAAGATGAGGCATCTTTTATTTCTTACAGGAGCGATGAGGTTTTATTTCTTACAGGAGCGATGAGGCCAGTCGGCAAAGGAGGAAAAATGAATGTGTCTATATTGCAACAGCAAGTCGATGCTATGCTTTGTTTTGAAATAATCATAAAAACAATTAGATGCATGTATTTTTGGAATATTTTCTCTGATAGATACAATTATACCGTGGCGTTACTACCACTATTGGATCGTCAAATAAGATGATTTTACATATAGACACGGATTCTCGCTTTCCCTACCCTGAGGGTATAGTGATTCGCACTTAATTCGTGTCGTGATTCAATATCTTATTGGTCGTAAATGTTTTTGAAAGATTATCCTCTGAATACTGTGACTAAGGCGGGCGGGCGGAAGTTGGCAATGTGACCAGAGCCCAATTTGACCAGATGCAAGGACAGTTCATGATCGCAATGAAACCAGGCGAAGCTCGCAGCCCCAAAAGGCCTGGCCTGTCTTTTGTCAGGATTGTCATGTCTCTTATGGGCCTTGGTTTTGTCTGTGTTCTGAGCATGGCGTCACCGGCAATGGCGCGCCAATATGCCGCAATCATTGTCGATGCCGATAATGGCGCGGTGCTGCATTCGGAAAATGCCGAACTGAAGAATAGACCCGCATCATTAACGAAGATGATGACGCTTTATCTAACCTTCGAAGCGCTGCGCGATGGGCGTATGCGGCTCGACAAAAAGCTGCATGTCTCGAAATTTGCGTCTGAAAAATCTCCAACCAAGCTCTATCTCAAAGCCGGCAGCGCAATTCGTGTGGAGGACGCCATTCTGGCGGCGGTCACCAAATCGGCGAATGATGCGACCACTGTGTTGGCCGAGGCGCTGGGCGGCAGCGAACCGGCCTTCGCCAAAATGATGACCGATAAAGCTATCTCACTTGGGATGCGGCGCACCCGGTTTCGGAACGCCACTGGTTTACCGGATGAACTGCAAGTCACAACAGCCAGAGATATGGCGATACTCGCGCAGGCCCTGTATGCTCATTTTCCAGAGCGTGTTCATTATTTTTCGAGAACGGAATTTCGCTATGGCAAAAACCGCTACAACAATCACAACCGGTTGTTGGGCACGTATCGAGGGGTTGATGGCATCAAAACCGGTTATACCAACGCCTCGGGCTTTAATCTTGTTACATCCGTTCGCCGCGATGGGCGGCATATATATGCTGTCGTGCTGGGGGGTCAAACATCCTATTCCCGCGATCAGCAAATGCGAAAATTGCTGGATCAGACCTTCGCCCGTATAACGCCCGGTGCACGTCCCGAGAAGATTCAAACCGCCGCAGCCACACAGACTAGAAAAAAGCATCCGGCATCCGGCGTTCTAAATCTCAAAAGGCCGAAAAGCAAATCGGCCCCTGTGCTGGCATCCTCCCGCAAGCAAAATTGGGGTGTACAGGTAGGCACCTTTCAGGTTCGCGCCCGCGCCCATGAACGCGCCCGTCAGGCGGCGCTGGTTGCACCCGATTTACTGAAACCCGCAACCGTATCCATTCTGAAAGTCACCAAACCAAGCAGGACATTGTATCGCGCAATCTTGACAGGCTTAACCGAGAAAAGCGCTCGGCAAACCTGTCAAGTCCTGGCGGCCAGGAATTTCCAGTGCCTGACCATCCCGCCGACGCAATCGCTGGCGTCCACGGGTGATCAGCCGACACTCAGATAGGCTCTGGCTTGCCTAACTCAGGATATGTTGCTGCCTGCCGATGCTGTGATATTCAAATCCCGCTTCGGCCATTTCCTTTGGATCATAGATATTTCGCAAATCGACGATCAGGGGGGCGGCGAGTAGTTGTCGGCAGCGTTTCAGGTCCAACGCGCGAAATGCATTCCATTCCGTGATGATCGCCAGGGCATGCGCGCCGCCCATGGTTTCATAGGCGCTGTCACACCAGACCAGATTTTGCAGCAGCTTGCCCGCTTCCTCCATGCCTTCGGGATCAAACACGCGCACTGTGGCGCCGGCCTTTTGCAGTTCGGGAATAATTTCCAGGCTGGGGGCGTCGCGCATATCGTCTGTGTTGGGTTTGAAAGTGAGGCCAAGCACCGCAATCGTCTTGCCGTTGACCGATCCGCCGCATGCCGCGATGATCTTGTGCGCCATGGCTTTCTTGCGCCGGTCGTTTGCCTCGATCACCGCTTTTACAATGCTGCTGGGCGCGCCAGCCATTTCGGCTGTCCGCACCAGCGCGATCGCGTCCTTGGGAAAGCATGATCCGCCATAACCCGGACCGGCATGCAAAAACTTTTTTCCGATGCGCCCGTCAAGCCCGATACCGCGTGCAACCTGCCCGACATCGGCGCCAACTTTTTCGCAAATATCGGCCATTTCGTTGATAAAGGTGATTTTGGTGGCCAGAAATGCATTGGCCGCATATTTGATCAGTTCCGCCGTTTCGCGCTGGGTGACCAGTACGGGGGTCTCCAACAGGTAAAGTGGGCGGTATAATTGACGCAATATATCAGACGCCCGGGTGCTGCTGGCGCCCACCACAATGCGGTCCGGGCGTTTGAAATCGTCGATGGCTGATCCTTCGCGTAAAAATTCGGGGTTGGAGGCAACCTCGAAATCGGCGTCTGGCCGTGCCTTGCGCATCAGCACTTCAATCTCGCTGCCAGTGCCTACCGGGACGGTCGATTTTGTCACTACAACTGTAAAGCCGGTCAGGGCGTGTGCAACCTCTTCGGCTGCGGCAAATACATAAGTGAGATCGGCGTGACCGTCGCCGCGTCGGCTTGGCGTACCAACGGCAATGAAGACAGCGTCAGCATTTGCCACGGCTGCTGCAAGTTCGGTAGTAAAACTCAGGCGACCGGCGGCGACATTTTCGGCAACCAGAACGTCCAGCCCAGGCTCATAAATTGGCATTTTACCGGCCAACAGGCTGTCAATTTTAGACTTATCTTTATCAACACAAACTACGTCATGGCCGAAGTCTGAAAAACATGCCCCAGACACCAGACCTACATAACCCGTTCCAATCATGGTAACGCGCATGACACTCTACCCCACAAATCGTTTGAGCGACTAAGGAAGACCAATAATTGCTATGTTATGCTATGATTTTCTTAAGAAACCCTCGAAGTTCAGGGGCTAAATCCGGTCTGTCCAGCGCAAGTGCGACATTTGCCTTGAGAAAGCCAAGCTTATCGCCGCAATCATAGCGCACCCCTTCATAGCGCATCCCGTAATATTTGGCGGTGCCCAGCATCGCGGCCATGGCGTCGGTGAGCTGAATTTCATTTCCAGCACCACGTTGCTGGCGGGATAGATAATCAAATATTTGCGGCTCCAGGATGTAACGACCGATAATAGACAATGTTGAAGGCGCGACGGACGGATCAGGCTTTTCCACAAAGCCTTTTACCTGCACCAGCCTGCCATCGTCCGAAGCCACATCCAGAATACCATAGCGATTGGTTAATTCGCGCGGCACGTCTTCCACAAGCACCAGGCTGCCCCCGGTTTGGCGGTGCGTGTCGGTCATTTGTTTCAGGCACGGGGTTTTGGAATAGATCAGGTCATCAACCAGCAGCACCGCAAAAGGTTCGTCGCCGATAAATTCCCGCGCGCACCAGACGGCATGCCCAAGTCCCAAAGGTTCCTGCTGACGGGTCGAGACAACCGTTCCAGCCTTTGGAAGCCAACTGCGCAATTGTTCCAGCATGTCATTTTTGCCGCGCCGTGCCAGGGTTTCCTCCAGTTCGGGCGCTCTGTCGAAATGATCTTCCAGGACATTCTTACCGCGGCTGGTGACGAAGATAAATTCTTCGATCCCGGCGGCGGCGGCTTCTTCAACCGCATACTGGATCAGGGGTTTATCCACCACGGTCAGCATCTCCTTGGGCATGACCTTGGTGGCGGGTAAAAATCGCGTGCCCAGACCGGCTACCGGAAACACAGCTTTTCGGACAATCCTGCTCATATTCGCCTCGACAATTTCTGTGCGGATGCATTTACAAATCCGCTTCTTGCATACTCCACATTGGCTAACAAGTGATAAGCATTCCCATTGCTCAGGATAGCAGAACGTCCTTTGCCGCATTGATCCGGGCCGCCAGATAGCTGGACCCGCCATGATCCGGGTGGCAGGTCTGCATCAGTCGGCGGTGGGCTTCGCGAATGTCCTCGATCGTGCATTCCGGGCGAAGGCCCAATATTTCCAGCGCCTCTTCATGCGACATGCCGGATTTGGTCCGTTTTGAATGGGGGTTCACATTGTCGTTGGCCCCCGCAGTTTTCCGGCGCAGCAGCAGGACAGCCCATCCCAGCATCGCCAGCGCGACGACCGCCCGGCCAGCATAGGCGGTGAATGCAGCCAGCCCGAGCAAAAGCGTAGCCCCGCCATAGCGCAGCATTTTCGCCAACCGTACCGGGTTTACCACCGCAAAGCCCCGTAGCGCCAGCAGGCCTACCAGCAGAAGCGCCGAACCCGCCAATAACCAAATCATGAGATTCACATTTGTAGCCGCAAGGAAATAACGCTAGTGTAAATGCCAGAATAACAGAAAAAACAACAGGGAGACACCAGATGAGCGATATGACACATGCCGAACGCCGCGCCCGCGGGCTGGAAGTATTGGCCAAACTGACCGGCACGAAAGACCCGGAAAAAGCCGCCCAGCGGCTGGAAGATCAGAACGGCGCGCTGGGTTCGCACGTTATAGATTTCTGCCTCGGCGATGTCTGGTCGCGTCCCGGCATCAGCCGCCGCGACCGCAGCCTGATCGTGATCGCCATTCTGGGCGCGCTGAACCAGTTGGAACAATTAAAGGTGCATGTGCGTGGCGGCATCAACCATGGGCTGACGCCTGTGGAAATCCGCGAAATCTTTAATCACATGTGCGGCTATGCGGGCTTTCCGCGTGCATTGGACGCCATGCGGGTTACCAATGAAGTGCTGGCCGAACTGGGCCATGCGCCAGAGAATGGCAAACTGCCTCCAACGGACCGGCTGTCGCTGTCCGAACGCCGCAAGCGCGCAGCGCCGGGGCTGGCCAAGCTTTCCGGCGGCCAGCTTTTCGATAATCTCGATATCACCCTGAATGGCCTGGAAAAGCAGATGGGTCCGATCGGCATCTATGCCGTCGATTTCATTTTCGGCGATATCTGGGAACGCACCGAGCTTAACAAGCGCGACCGCAGCCTGATCGTCAACTCCTTCCTGGGTGCGCTGGGCCGCCAGGACGAACTGAAAATCCATATCCCCGGCGCCTTCCGCCACGGCCTCAGCAAGGAAGAACTCCAGGAACTGATCGTAACCCTGGCCGCCTATGCGGGTTTCCCGTTCGCCGTGGAAGCCATTCATGTCCTGCAAGAGCATCTGAAAAAGCAGGCGGCATAAGGCATCAATAAAGGTGCGTGGGAATCTCCCGCGCACTGCGTCAGTGGCGGGTCTGGCGCACTTGCAAAGTCAGGCTAGCCACCCGTCATGGACATATGCCGCGCCACTGCGGGTTTTTGGCCGGGGCGGTCGATGATGAAATCATGGCCCTTGGGTTTGCGGCCAATCGCCTCATCGATTGCCGCCATCAGTTGCGCATCCGTGCTGTCGTTACGTAATGGCGCGCGCAGATCGGCGGCGTCGTCCTGCCCGAGGCACATAAAAAGCGTGCCGGTGCAGGTAAGCCGCACCCGGTTGCAGGATTCACAGAAATTATGCGTCAGCGGCGTGATCATGCCAAGCTGGCCACCGGTCTCTTTCACGCGCATATAGCGCGCCGGTCCACCGGTGCGGTGATCGAGCGGATCTAATGTAAACTGCTGTTGCAAATCCGCGCGCACTTGTGACAGCGGCAGATATTGATCGGTGCGGTCGCCGTCAATATCGCCCAGCGGCATGGTCTCGATCAATGTCAGGTCCATGCCCCGACCATGCGCCCAGCGGATCATGTCCGGGATTTCATCGCCGTTCACGCCCTTCAGCGCCACCAAATTCAGCTTGACCTTCAGGCCCGCGTCCTGCGCCGCGTCAATGCCCCTGAGCACCTGATCGAGCTTGCCCCAGCGGGTGATCGCCGTGAATTTGTCCGTGTCCAGACTATCCAGCGAAATATTCACCCGCCGCACGCCACACGCAAACAGATCACGGGCGAATTTCGGCATTTGCGAGCCATTGCTGGTCAGTGTCAATTCCTGCAATGCGCCGCTGTCCAGATGGCGCGACAGACGCTGGAACAGCCACAGTATATCGCGCCGCACCAGCGGTTCGCCGCCGGTCAGGCGCAGCCTGCCCACACCGCGCGCCACAAAGGCGCTGCACAGCCGGTCCAGTTCCTCAAGGCTCAGCACATCGCGCTTGGGCAGAAAACTCATGTCTTCCGACATGCAATAGACACAGCGGAAATCGCAGCGATCGGTCACCGACACGCGCAAATAGCTGACATGGCGCCC
>CAYGDL010000047.1:0-15451 GCA_964348545.1 uncultured Alphaproteobacteria bacterium
AATGGCGCGGAGGTGGATGCGCATTATCTGCGCGCCGAAAGTGAAAGTTTCTTTGATGGCGGCTTCGTCAATGAAGGCGAAAACATGCAGCAGGTGCTTGGCGGCAGCGCAAGTTTTTCACCTCATGAAGTCTGGCGCGCCACAGTTTTGGGCGGGCGGTCCTGGGATTATCTGGACAGTTTCAAAAATGGCGTCAAGCGTAGCCGCTTTGACAGCAAGCGCGACACGCTGTCGTTGCAGAATGACTTTACCATGGCCCCGCGCCATGTGTTGACGGCGGGCGGCGATTTCCAGAAAGATCAGGTGTCCAGCGACACGGCTTTTCCGGTAACTTCACGTGATAATTATGGGGTGTTCGGACAATATCAGGCGGGGCTGGGCAGAATTGATACAATTCTCAGCCTGCGCCGCGATGACAATGAACAGTTTGGCGGCAAGACGACGGGCAATATCAGCGGTGGCATTGATCTGGCCGCGGGTCTACGTGCCACCGCTGCCTATGGCACGGCGTTCAAAGCGCCGACATTTAACGAACTGTATTTTCCGTTTTTCGGCGACCCCAGTCTGCGTCCCGAAACCGCGCGCAGCAGCGAATTGGGCATCAGCGGCGATCATGCGTTAGGGGATGGAGGAACATGGGGCGTCAATCTGTTTGAAACCCGGCTTAACAATCTGATCGCCTTTGACGCCGCGCGTCGCCTGGCCACCAATGTCGATGACGCCCGCATTCGGGGGCTGGAATTACAGGCTGGCGCACTCTTGGCGGGGTGGACTACCCATGCTAACCTGACTTTGCTGGATCCGGAGAATCGTTCAACCGGGGCCAATCGTGGCAATGTGCTGCCGCGCCGGGCAGAGGAATCCTTGCGTATCGACGCGGATCGGCAATTTGGGCGCTTCGGGGTTGGGGCAAGTATATTGGCGGCGGGAAAACGTTATGATGATCTGGCCAACAGGGTTGAAGTGGACCGCTATGTCACGGTGGATTTGCGCAGTCAGTACAAGGTAACAGAGAAATGGGCCATTCAGGGGCGGGCTGAAAATCTGCTGGACCGTGACTATGAAACGGTGGCGTTTTTTAACCAGCCCGGGCGCAGTGTATTCGTCACGCTCGCCTATCAGCATTGATGTGTAAAAAGGAAGATCAGCACATGCAGAACATTGTTCAGTCTCTAAAATCGAAGCCGCTTGCCGGACTGGCGCTGCTGGCGGGTGTCATGCTGGTGACGCGCTTTCACGCAATTGGCAGCGTGCTTCATTTGCCGGACGCCTCGCTGGTGGTGTTCTTTCTGGCGGGTTTCTATCTGCGCCGCGCTGTGTACATGATCCCGCTGATGCTGTTGGCGGGTGGCATTGATTATGTTGCGACCCAGCATATGGGCGTCAGCGATTATTGCATCAGCCTGGCCTATCCATTTTTGATCCCGACCTATGCCGCCATGTGGTATGGCGGGCGCTGGTATGCGGGCCGTCACACCCTGTCTGCGGCAAGCCTTGTGCCGCTGGCGGTCGCATTGCTGGTAAGCACCAGCGTGGCGTTTCATCTTTCCAGTGGCGGCTTCTACCTGTTTTCTGGCCGGTTCACGGATTTGAGTTGGGCCGAATATGGCGAGCGGGTATCGCTGTATTATCTGCCCTATATGCGTGTCTCGATTTTCTTTGTCGCGCTGGCGGCGCTGGCGCATGTGGGCGTCACCCGTTTTGCCGCCACGCCGGGTAAAGCCGCACAATAATGAACAGTTCAGTCCCGCGCAGGGCAATGTATCTTGCTGCGGGGCTGGGCGAACGCATGCGCCCCCTGACCAATGACCGGCCAAAGCCGCTGGTGGCATTGGCGGGGCGGCCACAGATTGATTACGCGCTCGACCGCTTGCAGGATGCGGGCGTGACGCGGGTGGTGATTAATCTGCATTATCTGGGCGCCATGATCCGCGATCATTTGCGCGCGCGCGCAACGCCGGAAATCATCTATTCCGATGAAAGCGACCGCCTGCTGGGTGCGGGCGGGGGCGTGGTGAAGGCGTTGCCGCTGCTGGGGGATCAGGCGTTTTTCGTGCATAATTGCGACAGTTTCTGGCGGGCCGATGGCGGGCGGATATTGCGCCATATGGGCGATGCCTGGGATGAGCGGCGCATGGATGCGCTGCTGTTGCTGGCCCCGCTTACGGCGGCAACGGGTTTTCCCGGGCCGGGCGATTATTTTATGTCCGGCGATGGTGCGCTGCGCCGTAATCGTGAAAAATCAGGCGATGCCCCGTTTGCATTTAGCGGCGTGCAGATTGCCCATCCGCGCCTGTTCGACGCTGCGCCTGCGGGCGAATTTTCCACGGTTGAAGTATGGGACCGGGCCGAAAAAGCGGGGCGGCTGTTCGGCATGACGCTGGATGCGCACTGGTTTCATACCGGCACGCCCGAGGCGCTTGGCGCCGCCGAACAGTTTTTGAATAGCGTGTAACAGTGGTGACGGGAAGCCCGCCCGCGATTTACACAATCCCCGCCGGGGTTCCATTCACCGATGCGCTGGCGCAGGGCGTGCTTTCGCAATATACCGACAGCGATCCGCTTGCGCTCAGTGCACTGACTATTCTGCTGCCCACCCGGCGTGCGGTGCGTGCGGTGCGCGAAGCGTTTTTGCGCGCCAGCGGCGGCGTGGCGATGCTGTTGCCGCAAATGCGCGCGCTGGGTGATGGGGATGCAGAAGATCTGTCTTTTGGGACTGAAGCGGGCGGTAGTGAACCCGCTGGCGCGGACATGCTGGATTTACCGCCGCCCATTGCGCCATTGCGCCGACAATTCCTGCTGATGCGATTGATCAATGCCTGGGGCGATGCCCGCGATGTGCATTATCCACCCGCTGCCACAGCAAGGCTGGCGGCGGAACTGGCGCGCTTTCTGGATCAAATTCAAACCGGGCAATTGGCGGAGCATCTTCAGCAAACCGCCCTGGCCGCGCTCGTGCCCGATGGCTTTGCCGCGCACTGGCAGGAGACGTTGGAATTTCTGAAAATCATCACGGCGGCCTGGCCGGAGATATTGCGTGACGAAGCGGCAATGGACCCCGCCGCGCATCGTAACGCCATGCTGCATGCGCTTGGTATGCGCTGGCGGGCCAATCCGCCGCCCGGACGGGTGATTGCCGCAGGCTCCACCGGCTCTGTACCCGCGACAGCCGAATTGCTGGAGACCATTTCACGTATGCCGCAAGGCATGCTGGTTCTACCGGGACTGGATCAGACGCTGGATGATGAAAGCTGGCGGGCGCTGGATAGCGATCCGGGGCATCCACAATATGGTTTGGCGCAGTTGCTCAAACGGTTTGGGATTTCGCGTGGCGATGTCGCCTTGTGGGAGGGCCATGATTATAAACCGAATGCGGCGCGCGCGGCCTTATTGAGCGAGGCGTTGCGCCCCACCGAGACCACCGATGCGTGGCGTGATGCGGGCCAACGATTGCGCCCGCACCTGAACGAAGCGTTGTGCGGCCTTTCACGCATCGAAGCGCCAGCGCCGCGAGAAGAAGCGGCCAGCATTGCGCTGGCAATGCGTGAAGTTCTGGAAACCCCGGGCAAGACGGCCGCACTGGTGACGCCGGATCGCAGCCTGGCGCGCCGGGTGGCGGTCGAACTTGGCCGCTGGGGGATCGAAGCCGATGATTCCGCCGGTGTGCCGCTGGCGCAAACCCCGGTGATGGTTTTTATCCGTGCTTTGGCCGTGATGGCGGCAGATGGATTTGCGCCGGTCGCTTTACTTGCGGCCAACAAACATCCGCTTGCCGCCGCCGGTATAAACCCGGCGGAATGGCGGCGCATGACGCGGGATTTTGAACGCCGGGCATTGCGTGGCCCGCGCCCGGCGCCCGGCATTACGGGGCTGAGCGTGGCCATTGAAAATGAATCCGCACATCCATTTGTGGGGCGTCTGGCGCAATGTGTGGGGCCTTTAATCAGATGCGTGGAACTGGATAATTGTCTGTTTACGGATTATATTGATGCGCTTCTGGAGGCGGCGGAGAATCTGGCCGCCACCACAGATGAAACCGGCGCCGCGCGTTTATGGCGTGGTGATGACGGCGATGGCGCTGCGCGGTTTTTTATGGATCTGCGTGAACATGCAGAATTGTGCGATACAAATACACCGTCCGCATTCCCCGCATTGCTGGATGCGCTACTGGAAGGGCAGGCGGTGCGCCCGCGCCACGGACAGCATCCCCGCCTGTTTATCTGGGGACCACTGGAAGCGCGCCTGCAACATGCCGATCGCATCATTCTGGGCGGGTTGAACGAAGGCGTATGGCCCGCCACCGCCAATGTCGATGCGTGGCTTAGCCGCCCGATGCGCCAGAAATTTGGCCTGCCAGCGCCCGAACGCCGCATCGGCCTAGCGGCGCATGATTTTGTGCAGGCGGCCAGTGGCCCGGATGTTATTTTAACGCGCGCGCGCAAACAGGATGGCGCGCCCGCAGCGCCCTCGCGCTGGTGGCTGCGCATAGAAAATCTGCTGGCGGGGATGGAGGCGAAACCTGCGCTGGATGGAAATATTCCGTGGACGGATTGGGCGGCGCGTCTGGATACGCCATCGTCAGTAACGCCGCAAACCGCGCCCCGGCCCCGCCCGCCCGTGACCGTGCGGCCGCGGCGTCTGTCGGTCAGCGATATTGCGGTTTTAATCCGCGATCCCTATGCGATATATGCGCGTCACATTCTGGGCTTGCGGGTGCTTGATCCGCTGGATACGGAAATCGGCGCGGCGGAACGCGGCACGGTCATCCATGAAATTCTGGAAAAATTTGTGCGCGCGCATCCAGGCCAATTATTGCTGGATGATCTGTCGGACTTGCGAAACATTGGCCGCCAGCATTTTGATGAATTGCTGCCGCGCCCGGGCGTGCGGGCGTTCTGGAAGCCGCGCTTTGATGATATTTCCGACTGGTTCCTGAATTGGGATATGCAGAACCGCCAGCAAGGCGAACTGCCATTGGGGCTGGAGGTTGCGGGTGCGCGTGAATTTATGGCGCCTGCCGGGCCATTCACGGTGCGCGCGATTGCGGATCGCATTGATCGCACCGCTAATGGCGGCCTGGCCATCTATGATTACAAGACCGGCTATAACCCGAACCCAAAGCAGATCAAGGCAGGCTTTGCACCGCAATTGCCGCTGGAAGGGGCCATTGCCCAGGCGGGTGGATTTGCCGGAATTGCGGCGGCGGAAATTGCGAAACTGGCGCTATTGCGGATTCGCGGTATTGAACCACCCGGCGAGGAAGCCCCCATTTCAACCGACACCATAGAAGAAGCCTGGCAGGGGCTGCGCGATCTGATTGCCAGCTTTGATGATCCGTCTACGGCCTATATATCGCGCCGTGCGCCGATGTTCACCAGCGATAATGGCCCCTATGACCATCTTGCGCGGGTAAGGGAGTGGTCGGGCGCGGGCAATGGTGATGAAGAATGAACGGCATCTCCGTAAAACAGGCCTCGCCGGAGCAGCGCGCCGCCGCCGACCCCGCCGCCTGTGTGTGGGTCAGCGCCAATGCGGGCACTGGAAAAACCCATGTGCTGATCGACCGGGTGACGCGCCTGCTGCTGGATGGCGCGGATCCGGGGCGCATATTATGCGTCACCTTTACCAAGGCGGCGGCGGCGGAAATGGAATTGCGCCTGTTTCGCCGACTGGGGGAATGGGCGACCCATAGCGACACAAAATTACACGAAGCATTACAGGCTTTGCAGACCAGCGCATTTGACGCGGATGCGCTGCGTCGCGCGCGTAAACTGTTTGCCCGCGCGCTGGAAACACCCGGCGGGTTGAAAATCCGCACCATCCATGCATTTTGCGAAAGCCTGCTGCGGCGATTTCCCATTGAGGCGGGCGTAGCGCGGCATTTCGAAGTGCTGGATGACCGCACCGCGTTTGAATTGCGCAGCCAGGCGCGAACCCGGGTTCTGGCCAATGCGCAAACCGGCGATGATCCGGTATTGACGGGCGCGCTGGAAAAACTGGTGCGCCTGATTGATGAGCCGGTCTTTATCGCTCTCACCGATGAGATGTTGCGCCTGCAACATGCGGGCGATGATGAAAGTCTGGAGGCGCAGGAACACGCGCTGTATCGCTGGCTTGGCGTGCAGGGTTTGCAATTGGCTGAGGATTGCATCGCGGGGTTTGCGCATGAATTGCCGAAGGAAGATTTGCGCCGCGCGGCGTCGGCCCTGCAAAGCGGCACGCCAGCCGATCAAACCCGCGCGGCGCAGATACTGGATTATCTAACATGCCCGGATGCGGTGGCGGGCTTCAGGGCCTATCAATTAATTTTTCTTACCACAGTGGGCGAACCAAGAAAAAATCTCATTACCAAACCCGCGCAAAAAAATGATGCGCAGGCCTTGCCGATTTTGGAGCAGGAGCAACAGCGGGTTTTAATGCTGGCGCAAACATTGCGCGCCCAGAAAGTAGCGCTTTCCAGCCTTGTCGCCCTGCGTACGGGGGCGGCGGTGCGCACAGCCTATCAGAATGCCAAACGCGCGCGCGCCGCACTCGACTATGATGATCTGATCAATCATACGCGCCATGTGCTGAAAAGCTCCGGCGCCGCATGGGTGCATTACAAGCTGGATGAGGGGCTGGATCATATTCTGGTAGACGAAGCCCAGGACACCAGTCCACAACAATGGGAAATCATCCGTAGTCTGAGCGATGAATTCTTTTCCGGCCAGAACGCACGCACCGAGGCGCGCGAAAATCTGGGCAAAGGCCCCCGCACCCTGTTCGCAGTCGGTGATGAAAAGCAGTCCATTTTCAGTTTTCAGGGCGCCGATCCCGCATCTTTTTCCGCCATGCGCAAGGCGTTATCGGTGCGCGCGCAGGATGCCGGTCTGCAATGGCGCGATATTTCGCTGCTGACATCGTTTCGTTCGACCGAACAGGTGCTGGAGGCTGTTGACACCGTGTTTGCCAATCCAGCGGCCCGTAAAGGCCTGTCGGCGGATGCGGAGCTGGTGCGTCATATTGCCCATCGTATGGGGCAGGCGGGGTGTGTCGAAATATGGCCGCCCATTGAACATGTGGCGGTGGACGCCCCCCTGCCATGGGATGCGCCGGTGGATGCGCCCCCGCGATCCAGCCCGCGCGCACAAATGGCGGCGCGCGTGGCGGGGCATATTGCCGGTATTTTGCACGACGCGCCCATTCTGCCTGCGACAGGAAAACCGGCAAGACCGGATGATATAATCGTACTGGTTCGTACACGGAATGAATTTTTTGATGAATGTATCCGGCAACTGAAACTGCGCAATATTCCTGTTGCGGGCGCTGACCGGATGCAGTTGCTGGACCAGCTTGCGGTAATGGATTTAATCGCTGTCGGTAATTTTGTGCTGATGCCCGAGGATGATTTGAGCCTGGCGACGGTGCTGCGCAGCCCCTTTGTGGGTATTAGTGAAGAACAGCTGTTTGATCTGGCGCATGACCGCAAGGACCAAACGCTGTGGAACGCCCTGCTTGCGCGTCGGGGCGCGTGCGATGCGTTCGAAAACGCCACGCTTATCCTGTCGGATTTGCTGGCGCGCGCCGACACCGTGCCGCCGTACGAATTTTTTGCGTGGCTGCTTGGGCCGATGGGCGGGCGGTGGAAATTGCTGGCGCGGCTGGGTGCGGACGCCAATGACGGAATTGATGAGTTTCTGGGGCTGGCGCAACATTATGAACGCGCGCATCCGCCCGGCTTGCAGGGCTTTTTGCACTGGCTGGGCGCCTCGCAAACCCAGATCAAGCGCGATCTGGAACAGGGCGCTGGCGCGGTGCGGGTGATGACCGTGCACGGGGCCAAGGGCCTGGAGGCGCCCATCGTCTATCTGCCGGACACCTGTTCAATGCCGGATGGCAAGCTGGCGCCAAAGCTGCTGCCGGTAGCAGGAGAAGATTTTTTCGTATGGCCGATACGCAAGGAAAATGATGATCCGCAAACCGCAACGATGCGCGCGCGCGCAATATCAGCGCAGCAGGACGAATATCAGCGTCTGCTATATGTGGCCATGACGCGCGCCAAAGACTGTCTGTATATTGGCGGCTACAAGGGCAGGAATAAATTGTCGGACGAATGCTGGTATATGCTGATTGAAAGCGCGCTTAAACCATTGGCGCAAGTGGTTTCGCTACCCTGGGGGGACGGCTTGCGCATTTCAGGAACGGGGGGTTCCGCAGTGCAATTACCGACCGCGCCTCTGCCGCAAGGCGCGCGCGCTCTGCCGGACTGGGCGCATCGGGCGGCCCCGTCAGAGCCCACACCACAACGCCCGCTTGCGCCATCGCGACTGGGTGTTGATGACACGCTGGTGCGTTCGCCCCGTCATAGCGCAAACACGCAAGACCGCTTCAGGCGCGGGCGGCTGATCCATCTCCTGTTACAATATCTGCCCGACATCGCAGCAGAAAAACGTGGGGCGGCAGCGCGGCGCTATCTTGCGCAGAAGAATTTTGCGCTTTCTGAGTCGGCGATTGAGGACATTGTGGATCAGGCCATGACGGTTCTGACATTTCCGGAATTTGCGCCGGTGTTCGGGCCTGGCAGCCGCGCCGAGGTTTCCATTGCAGGGCTTACGCCGACCATGGGGGCTGGGGTGGCGATCTCCGGTCAGATTGATCGCTTATTGATCACGCAACACGCAATATGGGTGGTGGATTATAAAACCCATCGTCCACCACCTGTTTCACCGGATGATGTTCCCAAAATTTATGTGCGGCAAATGGCGGCGTATCGCGCCGCATTGCGCATGATTTACCCCCATCACCAGGTGCGCTGCGCATTGATCTGGACGGATATTCCGCTTTTGATGCCTTTATCGCAAGCGCAGCTTGACGATGCCACCGCGACTTCCTAAATTGGCTTTCACAACATTATTCGAGGATAGACACACCATGTCCACCACCACCGTTACCGATGCAAATTTTGAAAAAGACGTGCTTAACGCTACCGGGCCGGTGCTGGTGGATTTCTGGGCGGAATGGTGCGGCCCGTGCAAGCAGATCGCCCCGGCGCTGGAAGAACTGTCGAACGAGATCAAGGGCCTGACCGTTGCCAAGCTGAATGTTGATGATAATCCCGGCATGGCGGCGAAATATGGCGTGCGCGGCATTCCGACCATGATGATTTTTCAGGACGGCCAGGTTGCCGCCACCAAGGTTGGCGCGCTTCCCAAGGGCAAGATCGAAGAATGGATTAAATCCTCGATCTGATCTGTTGCTAAAACAGGTTCGCAGAATATTCCGGCTGGCGCAGCAATTCGCCGGCCGTGATGCTGTCGGCCTCGATCTGCGCTTTCAAACTTTCGATCCCGTCGAATTTGCGTTCTGCGCGGATGAATTCGACGAAGGAAATACGCAGTTGGCGTCCGTACAGATCGCCTGAAAACCCAAACAGGTTAACCTCCAGCATCACATCCTGTTTATCAAATGTCGGACGCAGGCCAAGATTGGCAACACCGTCATATGTTCCGGCGTCCGCCCCTTCCAGAATCTCTGCGCGCACGGCATAGACGCCATGTTTTGGCTCAAGACACTCATTCAGACGTATATTCGCAGTGGGAAAAGCAATGGTGCGCCCGCGCTGGTCGCCGCTCAGCACAGGCCCTTCAATGCACCACCAACGGCCAAGCAGTTCCGCCGCCCGCCGTGGCCGCCCGTCGCGCAGATGCTCGCGGATAAGCGATGAGGAATAAGCTTCACCCGAGGATGAAGCGTTGACCGCACTGGTGATGCTGACCCCGAAGCCTGCTTTTTCTCCCTCGCGGACCAAAAACGACACATCACCTTCCCGGTTTTTACCAAAACGGAAATCATAGCCGACAACGATATGCGTGACCCCCAGCCCTTTCACCAGAATGCGGGTGACAAAATCCTGGGCCGGGCGCGTGGCCAGCTCTGCGTCAAAACGCTCGACATACAGTAAATCAATGCCAACCGCTGCCAGCAGTCTGGCTTTCTCACGCAGAGGCGTCAGCCGGAAACGCGGGGCCTCGGGCTGAAAAAACTCTCTGGGATGCGGCTCAAACACCAGCGCCCCCAGAGGGCAGCCCTTGGTCCGGGCAATATCGGCCGCCTGCGCCAGAACCGCGCGATGCCCAAGATGCACCCCGTCAAAATTTCCAATGGCGACCACCGCGCCCCTGCACTCAGTCGGCAGTTCCGAAATATCTTGCACCAGGCGCATGTTAGCCCTTCTAAACATTCATTACCTACCAGCCAAGAAGCTTTACACGAGCATGGCGTTTCTCTCAAGGGTGCGCGAATAACCGGAACGGCACCTGGAAACATACGTCAATTTGGCGTCCGATTAACAGTTTCTTCAACAAAGATTTCTATTATCCCCCTCAACAGCGAATGCAGGGGGGGCGAAACTATCCCTGCGGGGCTGCTCTATCAACGGTTCCAGACTGAGGGAATATAAAATGGCTGTAGATTTATCGATGCAGGTGCTTGTAGTCGACGATTACAAGACGATGATCCGCATCATCCGCAATCTGCTGAAGCAATTGGGGTTTGAGAATGTCGATGAAGCCGAGGACGGCTCGGCCGCCCTCGCGAAAATGCGCTCCAAGCAGTACGGTCTCGTCATTTCTGACTGGAACATGGAGCCGATGACCGGGTTTGAACTGCTCAAGGAAGTGCGTGCGGATGACCGGTTGAAGGAAACCCCCTTTATCATGGTGACCGCGGAATCCAAGACCGAAAACGTCGTGGCCGCGAAAAAGGCCGGTGTGAACAATTACATCGTGAAGCCTTTCAACGCCGCAACGCTGAAAGGCAAAATGGCGTCAGTATTGGGCGAATTTTAACAAAACACTGGTCCAGTGTGTAGCGGCTGGTTGAGGGGATTAGTATGGCGCTGAATACGGCGGAACTGCCAAGACGTATTGACGAACTGGTTCATCTGTTGCGGAGCCGTGACGAGCGAACGATTTCTCTGGTGGATGTTGCTTCGGTAACGGGTATCCTGATCTCTACGATGCAGGCATATTTCACCTCTATCGACACGAGTATTTACACAGAGTTCGCAGATCTTTCCAAATATATTGATCAGGCGCGCAAGGACATCGCGTCCCTGCAGCCCACCGATCTGAGCGAGGAGTATATTCCGCGCGCGGGCCAGGAACTGGATGCGATTGTTGAATCGACGGAAGCCGCCACCAATACGATCATGCAGGCGGCGGAAGAAATCATGGCGGCCGACACCAGCGATGTCAGCGGGTATCAGGAAGTGGTCGGCGATGCGGTAATGCGTATTTTCGAGGCCTGCTCGTTTCAGGACATTACGGGTCAGCGCATCAGCAAGGTGGTTGAAACTTTCACCTATATTGAAGCGCGCCTGAACAAGGTTGCGAAATTGATCGAGGGTGTCGAGGGACTGACGCCGGAAGTTTCAGAAAAGGAAGCCGCGGCCGCGCTGCGCAAGCGTGAATTGATTCTGAATGGACCGCAATTGAATGGGGAGGGCAAGGATCAGGATGAGGTGGACGCTTTAATGTCGGCCGACGCCAGGACGGGTAATCAAAAAAGCCCCGCGCCAGATGTCATTGCGGAAAAAATTGCCGTAAATGGAAATGCGCCGCGTCCCGCCCCCGCGCAAGCAACCGCCTGTGACAGCTCTGATCAGAGCGACATTGACGCGCTGTTTAACTAAAGCAGCGCCTCGCCGAACAGAGCGCCGTGAAAATACATCAATAGCGCCACAACCAGCAGAGCCATGAGCGGGCGCCACCAGCCGATCTCACCTGAAACAAACTGATTGCGTCCGCGCGCGATCGCCGCAAACGGAATGATCGAAGTGGCGTTTGCAAAGCCAGGCCATTGACCCGCGAATGCCTTTGCTTTCTTTGCATCAATAAGCCACGGGCCAAGACCCGCCAGCGCGAAGAATGTGCCAAAGAACACCAGTGATGCAGTATCAGTGTTCAGCATCATATGCGCCAGCGCCCACACCGCAAAGCCAAACATAAATGGATGCCGGGTAATGCGCACAATGCCACGCGCGGGTGTTGTCGCATTCAATAACCTCTCCTGATCCACAGTTGTGGGGTTGGGGCTGACAACGCCAAGAATGGCCAGCCACAGGCCTGCCATCGCCATTATAATCGCGGTAAATATCACCGCCGCTGGCGGTTGGCCCAGTTCACCGCGTTCCGCATTGATATAGGCCCAGATCAGCCAGCTAATACCGGCCAGGGACAATAGCGAAAACATCCCCTGATAGGGCCGCGCGCCGATATGCGCGATCAGCCAGCCCCGCAAGGGAGTGCTGGAAATAAAAATATGGATCCCGATAAAGAACAGTCCCGCTGCGATCAGCATTGCCATGACGCTCTCCTTTGCCGCCCGTTAATCCTCTTGGTCTGTGACGGGCCAATAATGTTGAACCATATCCCGTCCCGCCTGGGTCAGGCGGCAAACCAGCCAGTCCGGCTTGACGGGATTCGCGAACCAGTGAACGGCCCAGCCATTGGCAAGACAGATTTGAATAATCGCGGCGCTGATTTCCTGCCCACGGCGATCAAACAGCGGCAGCTTGCCGCCCGGCTCGCGGACGCCACGGCGCAAATAGGCCAGTTCGGCCCGTGTAGGAATGGGTCCTTGCGCATCATATGCCGCCAGTTCTGACATAGGCCGGATCAATCCTTCCGTTTTTCCCCGGATCGTGCGCTGACTTCGCGCATTGTCCATTCCACCGAGCGCCGCAACACCTTGCCCAGAGTTTCGTCAAAGCTCTGCACGATAGCCGTAATATCCTTTCCCGAAGCGGGGTCTGTCTGATCAAATGTGCGCGAGGCAATGATGCGCGCCTCCGGCATTTTGATCAGTTTTACATTCAGCCGCACATGGATATTTGGCAGTCCGTCATTTTCAAAATATTCAGCCTGAAACTCGCGTAGTTCGCTTTTGACGCTGAAATCAGGCCGCAGTCCAATTGACTGGCGTCCCACGGCAACGATCTTGCCGGTATTTTCAAAGGATTCCACTAATAAAATCTGAACCATGCGCGGGGCCCGGTCCACCCACCGGGCCCCGGCGAAATATTTGATTTCAATTGATGACGGGCGCAAGGCGATCCGGTCAGAATCAATGCCCCGCGCGGAGCTTGGCTCCTCCACAATCAATTGCAGGTCTATATTGGGCAGGTCTTCGTCAAAACTGTTTTTGGGGGACAGGTCATAAATGTCGGGGGCTGGGCCGCTGCCCGGCAATGTAAATCCGCATGCGGACAATGTTGCTGTGAGCGCAACTAATCCGGCAATCCTGCGCCAGCGTCTGAAAAAATCAATCATTGCGCCTGATACTCCGAAGCCGAATTTCCAAGGAAGAACCGCGCCGGATCGCTTTCCAGCCGTTGCGCCACACGGTCAAGGGTTGTTACCAGTTGCCGCGCCTCGACCACAAAGCTGGCAAATTCACGTAGTCCTCGCTCACCAAAATTATTGATGGCGGGTTTGTTTTCCTTGACGATGGAACCCAGTTCCCTGGTCAGCCCTGTGGCCTCCGCCAGAAAATTGCGCACATCCGAATTAAGGGTGGTCTCGGCCTGAACGCTTAACCGGTCCAGCCGCGCCGTCAGAGCGTTCAGATTACCCGACACCTCCGAAAAATCGCGGCTCATTTTATTGGTATTGAGGATAAGCTCGTTGATTTCGCCGGACCTGCTGGCGACGCTGCCGGTGACGGCTTCGGCATGTTTAAGAATGCCGCTGATGGATTTCCGGTTGTCCGCGTCAACAATCATATTTAGCCGTTCGATCAGCACCGCTGCATTTTCAAGCAGGCGCGGCGCACCTGCAAACAGCGCCTCAAGACTGGATTTTCCGGAAGCTATGACCGGAACCTCCTGATCCGGCAGCAGGGCCAGCGGCGGCGCGTTCGTGTCGCCGCTATTGATCTGCACAAACAGGACGCCGGTGATGCCGAAAAATTCCAGACTGGCCAGCGATTCGGAATTAACCGGTGTATTCGTGTCGATTTCAATCCGTACACGAACAAATTTCGAATCCTTTTCGTAAATCCGGATTTCTTTCACCTGTCCGACGCGCACCCCCTGATAGCGCACATCGCCCGCGACATTCAGCCCCGTTACCGAACCTTCGAAAAGAATGTCATAGGCCGCAAAACGCTGATTAATTTCGGTTTTGGCCAGCCACAGAATAAAGCCGAACGCCCCGGCGATGATGGCCAGGGTGAAAATTCCAATCAGAACGTGATTTGCCCTTGTTTCCATTCGACTATTGCACTTTCGCCTGTAACGCCGCGCGACCACGGGGGCCATGGAAATAGTCCCGCACCCACGGATGATCAAATTCCAGCATCTGCGCCATGGTTCCCGTTACAATAACACGCTTTTCGGCCATTACGGCAATGCGATCACAGATGGCGTGCAGGCTATCCAGATCATGCGTCACCATGAAAACAGTCAGGCCCAAAGCCTGACGCAATTCCTGGATCAGCGCGTCAAACGCCGACGCCCCAATGGGATCAAGGCCCGCAGTGGGCTCATCGAGAAATACGATTTCCGGGTCCAGCGCCAGCGCACGCGCAAGCCCGGCGCGTTTGCGCATGCCGCCTGACAGTTCTGACGGATATTTCGTCCCGGCGTCGGGCGGCAGGCCAACCATGGCGATTTTCATGGCGGCGATTTCACGCATCAGATTTTCGGGCAACGCCAGATGTTCGCGCATCGGCACTTCGATATTCTGCGCGACCGTCAGCGACGAAAACAGGGCGCCATTCTGAAACAACACGCCCCAGCGCCGTTCAAGCGCCCGCCGGTTGACGAAACTCAGCGCCGCAAGATCCTGATTAAAAACCTTGATGGTTCCAGCCCGTGGCGCATTCAGCCCAATAATGGTGCGCAACAACACTGATTTTCCGGTGCCCGATCCCCCCACAATGCCCAGCACTTCGCCCCGGTAAACATCCAGATCCAGCCCGTCATGGATCACCGTCCCGCCAAACCCCGTGCGCAGCCCACGGATGGATATAATCGCTTCAGATTGCATTTTGGCGCTCAATACCCGATCACGGCGAAATAGATGGAAAACAGAGCGTCCACGACAATCACCAGGAAAATAGCTTCAACGACGGATTTGGTGGTCAGCTTGCCCACGGATTCGGCGCTGCCTTCAACCTGCAATCCTTCAAAGCAGCCAATCAGGCCAATCATCAACGCAAAGAATGGCGCCTTGATGACGCCAACCCAGAAATGCGCCAGCGGAACCCATTCATTCAACCGCTGAAGATACAGGCCCGGTGTAATATCCAGCACAATCCAGCACATCAGCGCCCCGCCAAACAAGCCCATAATATCCGCAACAAAGCCCAGCATCGGAAGTGTGAGGATAAGCGCCAAAATCCGTGGCAGTACCAGCATTTCCATCGGGTCCAGCGCCAGTGTGCGCATGGCGTCGATTTCTTCGTTCAG
>CAYGDL010000048.1:0-15373 GCA_964348545.1 uncultured Alphaproteobacteria bacterium
TGAATTGCAGCGCCAGATCATCGCGCGCGCATTGATCGCCCGCAATCCGGCATGAGCAAGCCTGCCTGCCATTGCCAGTGACGGCCGGGCAAATCGGGGGTGTTTTCCGGCCCGCCGACAAAAGCCGGCGAAGACCGGGGGGCGTTCCTGGTGCGCGCGGGCGGCTCTAGAAAAACCAGACCCCCTCACGCATCCCCGCCGCTTTCAGGATATTTTCAGGACCCGCTTGCATAGGGTTTCAATGCCGCATGAATGACACGGTGCACTGGCGTCGGCACACTAGCCTTCTCGCCCAGCCGCACCACGCCGCCGGAAAGCCAGTCCACTTCCAGTCGGCGGCCATGCTCCAGATCTTCCAATAATGACGGCTTTAATTGCGGCGCCATGCCCTGTGTTCTACGCACCAGCGCTTCGCTAAGCCCTTCAGGAAGCGTGACCCCCATTGCGCGGGCGACCGACTCCGCCTCGCGCAGCGCCGCCTCCAGAAGTTGCAATGTAGCGGGTTCTGAACGCACCACGCCTATTGGTGCGCGCGTTAGCGCCATAACACCAGAATAGCCCGCTACAAGAATAAATTTGGTCCATAGGCTGGCGGTAATATCCGCATTGAAACGGGCCTCGACATTGGTGCGGGCAAAGGCGTCGATCAAAGCCTGGGCGCGCGCGCTCAAATTTCCGTCCAGTTCGCCAAATTCAATATGGCCGGTTGCCCCCACATGGCGGATAAGGCCGGGAGCAACAATGTTGGCGGACACATAGGACGAGCCTGGCAAAATTCGAGCGCGCGCAATCTCCGGCGCAAGCATATCAACGACTTCAACGCCATTTTGCAATGTGAGTACAAATGTTTCCGGCCCCAGCAGCGACGCCAGCAGGGGCTTTGTCCCCTCCACATCATAGAGTTTGACGCAAAACAGCACTGCGTCAACCGGGCCAATGGTGGCGGCGTCATTGCCCGCGCGCACTTTTGCCAACGCGAAGTCGCCATCCGGGGATTCAACACGAAGTCCACCCGATTGCAACGCCGCCAGCGTTTGGCCACGCGCGATAAATGCAACCTCATGGCCTGCCAGCGCCAGCTTGCCGCCGAAATAGGCCCCCATTCCTCCCGCACCAAAAATCGCAAAGCGCATCGCCTTTGTCCCCATATATACAAGGTGTGTAGGTTAGCATGTCATATGCCAGAGTTATATTTGAATCCCGCAGCCACATGCGCCAATGGCGTTATTGATTGTGCAATGTAATTCTATGCGGTGGGTGACGCGGTCCTGGCCCTGATCCGGTTCTGCACAGCGCTGACAACGTCACGTTCCAGTCCCTGAGGTTTGCCCACAGCCATCCACAATAGCAGCAATGCGCCGCCATAGACCAGAGCGCCCGCGACGCATCTTATTCCCAAACGCAGCGACATCGCCATGTCCATGTCAGGCGGTAATATATACAGCAGCATGGCCGCCATTGCGCCAACCGCAAGCATTGGACGCCAGAATGCATTCAGAATATCCAAAAAGTGGAGCGACAGCACAACCTGACCACAGAGCAAGGTGACCGGAAAGATGGCCAGTACGGTTAATAATCGCACACCGGCAATGTCAGTCGTATTTTCAAATTGACTGCTGAATGCAAACAGCGCGCCCACCATCAATGCCAGTTGCAAAAATATTAGGGCGAACGACAAGTTGGATTTTCCAATTGCCTGTATCGCCAGCGTGACTGTGGCATTCAACGCCAAAATCCCGGAAGCCACGGAAACCAGAGAGACAATCGGAATCATGGAAATCCATTGCGCGCCATAGATCATCTGGACGGCATCACCCGCCACAAGCGCGAAGCCAATACTGATGGGCAGACAGATAATGGCGGCAGCACCGAGCACCTTGATAAAGGCGTCCGCCATCGCCGCGGGCTGACCAATAAGCCGCGCATAGACCGGAAAAAGCGCGCGATCAAGCACCGTGAATAATTCAACGGTCGGCAGGCGCGCCAAATCTGTGCCGACATGATAGTGTCCAATCTCCTTCGTGCCCCCGAATGCGGGAACAAACAAATAATCAACCCGCATAGTTCCGAAATTAGCCAGTTTTTCAAAAACGACCCAGCCCGAAAAAGCCCATACCTCGTATATTTTCTTAAAGCAGATCTGCGGTCTGTATTCATGCAGATAATAGCTCAAGGCAATCGCGCCGACATGGCCTATAACGGCTCCGATTACCAGCGCCCAATAGTTACGAAAGTACACCGCAAGCGCGATCGTTAACACTGCGGGGACCAATTTTTCGAAAATGTTGAAATTGAAGCTCTTGATGAAATTAAAATCTTTCTGGTACAGGGCCATGCCAATATTTTCAAAGCCAATCATCAGTACACGGATAGACATGATCTGAACCAGCAACAAGACCCTTGGTTCATTAAAAAATCTGGCGACCAGCGGAGCCGACGCAAACACCGCTGCGCCAAGAACAAGATTTACGATGATTGAGATCGTCCAGGCCGAGTCCATAAACTCCCGGTCCAAATCCTGCTTGCGGATAACGGCCAAGTTTTGCGCCTCCCTGCCAAGCATTTCCGCCAGGCCTATGATCAGCATGCAGATCGCAACCAGGCCGAAATCTTCTGGCGTCAGCAGCCGCGCCAATATTATCGTGCTGAGGATGCCGATGCCGCGCACTGACCAGCGGGAGAAAATAATCCAAAGCCCGCCCTCGGTGACAGCCTGACGGATATTGACTTCTTTCTGCGCAATGGGCGCGCCAGGCAAGTCGGTGTTCATATGGTTCCCTGATGCAGTAGGATGAAAGACAATTTAATCACCTGAAATGAATAATATATCTTCATTCGTACGTGGTTTCAGTAGGGGGCGCGTGTTGCGCCTTTGGTTTTATGTCAGGCCACCCATTTTACAGATTATATCCCAGCTTTTTTTATCCACTGGCGTGACCGACAGACGCGACTGGCGGACCAGCGCCATATCCTGCAATGCAGGCTCCGCCTTGATCTGCGCCAGCGCAACGGGTTGTGGCATGGGTTTTACCGCGCGTACAGTGACAAGGCCAAATCGTCCGGTTGAATCGGTTTCATCCGGATGATGTTCGCGGATCACCTCTACAATGCCGACAATGCGTTTTTCATCCACCGAATGATAGAAAAAGCCCAGATCGCCCTTGCGCATGGCTTTCATATTATTATTGGCCTGATAGTTGCGCACGCCGTTCCACGACTCGCCTTTGGCGCCGCGCTTGACCTGGTTGTCCCACGACCAGGCGCCGGGCTCGGATTTGAAAAGCCAAAAGGCCATTATTGCGCGGCTGGGTTGCCGACGCTCCAGCGGAACGGGCGGATGTCAATGCTGCCGAACAGGCCCGCTTTGGTATAGGGATCGCCATCCGACCAGGCGCGCGCCTGCGCCAGCGTGTCGAGTTCCAGCACCAATACGCTGCCGGCCATGCTTTCATTATCGTCGCCAAGAATGGGGCCGCCGATGCGCACGCAGTTTGACTGCTTCACATAATCAAGATGGGCCTGACGGTTGGCCAGCCGCAGATCCAGACTGTTGGGCTTGTCTTTGCAGTAAAGTATGAAATGCATGCTGCTTCTCCTGGATAGGTTGCTTATGCTTCTTCGCGCGTAAACGGTCGCGCAAGAAGCTCCTTAATAGCACTATCTATATCTGCCCCGCCGTTCAATATGGCGTCAACCATTGCCGTGATTGGCATATTGATCTGAGTCTTTCTGGCCAGTTGTATTGCGGCGCCTGCGGTGCTGGCGCCTTCGAACACCCCTCGCGCACTTGTGACGATTGTTGCCAATGCCTCGCCCTGTCCCAGACGAAAACCCAGATTGAAATTACGCGACCGGCGGCTATTGCAGCTAAGCGCCAGATCGCCGATCCCCGCCAGGCCCATCATGGTTTGCGCCTGCCCACCCAGCGCCATTGTCAGGCGGGTCATTTCGGCCAGCCCCCGCGTCATCAGCGCGGCGCGCGCGCTTTCGCCCAGTCGGCGGCCCTCAGTAACGCCACAGGCAATTGCAATGACATTTTTGAGTGCACCGCCTACTTCCACACCAATAATATCGGGCGACAGATAGGGACGAAAAGTTTGCGTCCCGATAGTTTGCGCCAGCATGGTGCCGATGCCGCTATCACGGCAGGCCAGTGTGACGGCGGTGGGCAGTCCCACAGCAATATCGCCGGCGAAGCTGGGCCCTGAAAGGGCGGCTATGGGATGATCCGGCGCGATTTCACCGACCACCTGGTGCATCAATAATTGTGTGCCTGTCTCAATGCCCTTGGCGCATATCAGCAGGGGCGCGCCCCGGCGCAGATGGGGACGCAACCGGCTTAGCACCTGCCGGACGAATTGCGCGGGCACCGCCAGCAATAGGGCGTCCGCATCCCCGGCTAGCGCCAGATCGCCAGTGGCGAAAATAGTGTCAGGCAAGCGCGCGCCCGGCAAATAGACGGAATTTGTATGATGCTGGTTGATTTCGGCCAACAGCTCCGGATCACGCAGCCAAAGACGGACGGCGCCTCCCGCCCGGGCCGCAACACAGGCGAGGGCCGTGCCAAACCCCCCACCACCGATGACTGAAAGCTGCTGAAAGCCGGTCATCGGAGTGAACGGGTATGGAAATATGACTGTCTCGTGACCATATGAATAAATAATTTATTGATTGTTCAGTCTTTACGATTATGATCGTGATTGGAGGAAACGTGTCAATGATAATGCCCGTAGAAACGGATATACGCACGAAAATTATCGGTGCGGCCTATAATCTTATTGGACGATATGGCTATGGCAAGACCACCATGGCCGATCTGGCCAAGGCGTGCGGCATGTCGCCTGGCAATCTGTACCGCTATTTTCCCGGAAAAATGGATATTGCCGAACATCTGGCCCAGCAGGCTTTTGATGAGGAACTGGCGGCTTTGCGTGAAGTGGTCCGCAAACCTGCAATAAGCGCCTCCGAACGCCTGAAAATCTTCTTCTGCACCCAGTTGCACGTTACCTACGCCAAACTCAGCGAAGATTCGAAAATTTTCGAAATTGCCGAAATCATCAAGCGAGAGCGGCCGGACCTGTCCAACCAGAATCTGGCAAGAATTCGGGCGCTATTGGCGGAAATCCTTTCCGCAGGCAATGCGTCAGGTGAATTTGACATCCCCGATGTGGTCAGCGCCTCAGAAATGATTCAATGCGCGACCATGAAATATCATTACCCGCAATTATTCACCCAATTACCCCTGGCCGGGCTGGAGCGCGAGTTGCGCGGAGTTATCGGACTGATTTTACAGGGAATTTCCGGATCCAAAATATCTCAAAAGACGGCAAAAGCGGCCCCTCACGAATAATTTTCCGGCCCGCCGCCCCTGCCTGACAAAATATTTTTCCTTTTATTCAGAAAAAACACTGCGCCCCTGGCATAACTGCAACAGTCTGCGCCAGCGCACGGACCGCATAAAATAATAAAGTAATATCAATATCTTATATGGATAACAGGCGCGGCCATCTGCGCCCTGCGTCTGCTTTCAGGGCGCGTCCTGAAAAAAATCATTCTTTAGTAAATATTTTTCATTTCATTCATTGTTTTTTCACAAACCCTATACTATATAGGTTTCATGGCAGCAAATGCTGCAGCGCTCACCGGAAATACCGCGGCGCTCAATTTTGGAAAATTTGCCGATGGAGGGCGACATGATTAGAGAATTATCACAGATCAGCACCAATGAAGTTGTTGGCAAGGTATTTGGTTTTGGCGTTGCACTTTATGTGGTCGCGTTGGTGGCCCAGGTGCTTCAGAGCTATAGCCTGGTGTAAAGAGGGTAGAATTTGCGGCAACGCAATATAGAAGGATGCAAAAAATGAAACGGTACATCATTCAGAAGCGGTTCGAAGAACTGGCGGTGGCTGGCGGACAGGCGGTCCTGGTGGTCTATGCAATCGCCGCGATCTTACAGGGCGCGGGCGGGATCATTAGCTAAGACGGGCCTTGGCCTATTCGACGAAAGTGCATGTCATGGAACAGATGAAGACGAAATTAAGTGAGTTGGCCCGTGTGCTGGTCCCGGCTCTGATCGGTGGAGTTCTGTGGAGCTATCTCGCCGCCGCGATGCTGTACGGCGCCATACAGGCGTAACCGCCAAACGAATTTAGGGAGTTAACCTTCGCGTCCCCTCCCCCCCTCGGGATCGAAGGATACTTTGCGCCGGAGCGCTTGTCGCTCCGGCGTTTTTTTGACTCTGGCGCACAGACACGCACCCAAATTGCACTGGCAGCAAAAGGCGGGGTTTGATAGTGTTTGCCGCAATCGGATCGCAGCGAATGACGATCCCCTTTTTATGTTTAACAATCCCACAGGGAAGACGGAGAAAATCATGGCCGCAAAGACACTCGAAGACTGGCAGAAAATGCGTGATGGGCTGAGCTATCGCAATCAGGCGTTTATCGATGGCAAATATGTGGATGCGGTTTCCGGAAAAACCTTTGAAACCATCAGCCCCATCGACGGGCGCGTACTGGCCAAGATTGCCGAATGCGACAAGGCGGACGTCGATATCGCGGTAAAATCAGCACGGCGCGCGTTTGAGGCCGGCAAATGGTCCGAAGCCGCTCCCGCGCATCGCAAGGCGGTATTGCTGAAACTGGCCGCACTGGTCCGGGAAAATTCCGAAGAACTGGCATTGCTGGAAACCCTCGACATGGGCAAGCCCGTGATGATGGCCAAAAATGTCGATATGGCTGGCGTCGCCAATAATTTTCAGTGGTATGGCGAGGCCATCGACAAGATTTATGACGAAATTGCGCCAACCGGGCCCGCTGGCCTTGGCATGATCACCCGCGAACCGGTGGGCGTGATTGGCGCCGTGGTGCCGTGGAATTTCCCGCTGATGATGTCGGCATGGAAACTGGCGCCCATGCTGGCGACCGGCAACAGCGTCATTCTGAAGCCTGCCGAACAATCCCCGCTGACCGGGATCCGCCTGGCCGAACTGGCGATGGAAGCGGGCATTCCAGAAGGCGTGCTGAATGTGCTGCCGGGTTATGGCGAAACCGCCGGTCAGGCCCTGGGCATGCATATGGATGTGGATGTAATCTCGTTCACGGGTTCGACCGAAGTGGGTAAATATTTCCTGCAATATTCCGGCAAGTCCAACATGAAGGCGATCTGGCTGGAATGCGGCGGCAAGTCCCCCAACATCATCATGAAGGACGCGCCCAATCTGGACGCCGCCGCACAGGCCGCAGGCATGGCGATCTTCTTCAATTCCGGACAGGTCTGTCTGGCCAGTTCGCGCCTGCTGGTCGAAGAAGGCATCAAGGACGAGTTCCTGGAAAAAGTGAAAGCCGTTGGCCAGTTCATGCAGCCCGGCGATCCGCTGGATCCCAAAACCATGATGGGCACCATGGTCGACAAGACACAGACCAAGCGCGTGATGGGCTATATCGAAGCCGGTCAGAAAGAAGGCGCGAAACTGGTTATGGGTGGTAAGCAAGTGCGCCAGAACACCGGCGGCGAATATATCGAACCGACCATCTTCGACAATGTGAAGAACGACATGAAGATCGCGCAGGAAGAAATCTTTGGCCCCGTGCTGTCTACCCTGACCTTCAAGGACACGGAAGAAGCGCTGAAAATCGCCAATGATTCGATCTATGGCCTGTATGCGAATCTGTGGACCAATGATCTGACCAAGGCGCACAAGATGGCCCGCAAAATTCGCGCGGGATCGGTCAATATCAACAATACCGGCGGCGGTGGCGTGGTGATGCCGTTCGGCGGCTACAAGCAATCCGGCATTGGCCGCGATGGCTCGCTGCATGCGCTGGATAAATTCACCCAGTTGAAGGCGACCTATATCGCGCTGGGTTAAGACATAGGTCGTTCAGCTTTCTATGCGCTGTGCGGATGCTTATGGCATCAAGGCGAAACCTGCTTGTTTCGCCTTGATTGCATTCGGAATGCCTTCTGTGCCTGCCAGCCCGTTTTGTTCCAGGTGACGCATCAACGGCCCCTCCCCCGATTTTCTTTTGATCCTCTCACCTGCCCTTCAGGGGAAGGGGATCAAACCCCGGCAGGAAAATCATGCAGGTCAATTTGATCAATAGGGGCCTCATCAGAGAGAAACTGCCACTTTCAGAAGTGTTCTACATAGTATAAGGCAAAAAAAAGCAAGACTCGCCAAATAGATTGGCAGTCTTGCGGATATTGGGTTGTTCTTGTTTTTGCATCCCCACAAAGACAATGCTTTTTGGGTATTATACCCTGAAGCCCGTTTCATGGTGAGCCGCTGTCGCGTCCCTGGATGTTTCTCCCCCCAAACTTGAGCCTGCCATTCAATGTGGCGACGCCTCTTTATTAGGAGGCAACATATTCGTACTTTCAGAGAGAGTCACGCAATAAAAAACAATATGTGAAAGTTTTTTTGGAATTTTCTAAATGATGTTCAAAAATACAGATATTTACTTCGTCTATACGTGCATAGGCCTCACTTAAATTACATATTCTGGGCCATATTTATACATTTTTAATATAGCTGTCTTAATATTACTGTATGACCAGTCGAGTTATAGTGTTTTCGATCATTATCGTGACCGCCGCATTACCGGCATTGGCTGCGTCGGTTGCGGATTCGCCCCATACAAAATGCCATGTGATTGTGCGTCATGTTCCAGATGCGGATGTGAACTATCAACCGGGCAGCGATATTGTGGCCGACAAGCCCGTGGTTCCCGCCGATCTGCCCGCTGCTGAACTGGAAGGGGCGGCGCAGATAACTGTCCCACAAAATTTTGAGATTGAAATCGACGCCGATCTGGCGCCAAACGATGCAGGCGCGCGGGGACCGGCCTCTTATCTGCCACGCGCCAAAATTGGCCGGGTGGCGGTGAAGGATCTGGAAGGCGACGCCGCGCTCGATTTCAATGGGCAGCCGCTGTATCGCGGAGCGCCCGAAACGGCCGCGCCGGAATGTGCGCAATAGGCGCCTGTCGATTCCCGCGATTGCTATATCCCCGCCCATTGCCTAAAAGTCACATTTAATCCCGGTAATGGAAGCAGGCCCATCATGAAGCTATCGCAGTTTTTTCTGCCCGTATTGCGCGAAGATCCCGCCGAGGCGCAGATCGTTTCGCACCGGCTGATGCTGCGCGCGGGCATGATCCGCCAGATGAGTGCGGGTATTTACGCCTGGTTGCCGTTGGGGCTGCGGGTGCTGCGCAGGATCGAGACGATTGTGCGCGAGGAGCAAAACCGCGCGGGCGCCATCGAGCTGCTGATGCCCACCATTCAGTCCGCCGATCTGTGGCGCGAAAGCGGCCGCTATGACGATTATGGCAAGGAAATGCTGCGCATTACCGACCGGCATGAACGCGACATGCTGTTTGGCCCGACCAATGAGGAAATGATCACCGATATTTTCCGCAATACGGTGCGCAGCTATCGCGATCTGCCGCGCAATCTGTATCATATTCAATGGAAATTCCGCGATGAGATCCGCCCGCGCTTTGGTATTATGCGCGGGCGCGAATTTCTGATGAAGGACGCCTATTCGTTTGACATTGATGCGGCGGGCGCGCGGCGTTCCTATAACGCTATGTTCATCGCCTATTTGCGCACCTTCGCCCGCATGGGGCTGAAGGCTATTCCGATGGCCGCCGACACCGGGCCGATTGGCGGCGATCTCAGCCATGAATTTATCATTCTGGCGGATACCGGTGAAAGCGAAGTGTTCTGCCACGCTGATACGCTGGCGCGCGACTGGGCGGCGGAGAATATTGACTATGCGTCGGATTTGCAGCCGCTGGTTGACGGCATGACGGCGCTCTATGCCGCGACCGATGAAAAGCATGATGCGGCGCGCTATGAAAAGGAAGTGCCACCGGAAAAACGCACCACCGCGCGCGGCATCGAGGTGGGGCATATCTTCTATTTCGGCACCAAATATTCCGCCGCGATGAACGCCAGGGTGACGGGGCCGGATGGCAATCTGATCACCGTCGAGATGGGATCATATGGCATTGGCGTATCGCGCCTGGTGGCGGGCATCATAGAGGCCAGCCACGACGATAACGGCATCATCTGGCCCGCGTCCGTTGCGCCGTTTGACATCGGCCTGATCAATCTGAAGCCCGGCGATGCTTTGGTCGACGCGGCCTGCGCCGATCTTTATGGCAGGCTGACGGCGGCGGGCAAAGACGTGCTGTATGACGACAGCGACGAACGCGCGGGCGCAAAATTCGCCACCATGGATTTGATCGGCCTGCCCTGGCAGGCGATCATCGGCCCGAAGGGGGTGAAGAACGGCGTCGTCGAGATAAAGAACCGCGCCACCGGCGAACGCCAGGAACTGGGCATGGACGCGGCACTGAAACTGCTGGTGGGTTAGGCGCGGGGCGGATTAAAGGGTAGCGTCCACTTTAATGCGCCCTTTAATGCTATGGTCCGGCGCATCGTGCGCGCCTATGAGGCACGGGCGACGCACGAAAAAAGGTTACGCTCTTTGCGCTTCTCTTCGTGCGCAGAGACTGGGCTATGTTCGAGTGAATTGGGAAAACCGGGTGAAGCGGTGCAATGGGGAGGTCAATGTCATGCGTAAATTTTTCGCTGCGGCAATCGCCGCGCTCGTTCTGGTGGCGCCTTTGAGCGTGATGGCCCAGGCGCCCGCGCCAGAGCCGCCGTCAATTTCACCGCCGCAACAGCCGCTGCTGCCCTATGGTCTGGGCATTTCGATGGAGGCCGCCAAGAAGGCGCTGGCGGCGGCCGAGGCGGAGGCCAAAAAGAACAGCTGGACGGTCGCCATCGCGATCGTCGATAGTGCATCCAAGCTGGCGGCGTTCTCCAAGATGGACAATGTACAGCATGGCAGTGTCGATATCGCCATTGCCAAGGCGGTGACCGCCAACAATCTGAAGCGGCCGACCAAGGCATTGCAGGACAATGTCGCACTGGGCGGCGTCAATCTGCGGCTCCTGGGGCAGCCCGGCATCGCACCGCTTGAGGGGGGTGTGCCGATCATCGCCGGTGGTAAGATCATTGGCGCCATCGGCGTCTCGGGCGTGATGTCGAACCAGGACGCCGAGGTCGCCATAGCCGGCGCAGCGGCGGCGGCAGAATAGCGGCGGGCGAAGTCCTAGGGTAAGGAGTGGAGGATTGCTTTTCCTTCATAACTGAGGAAATAGGGTCAGACTCGACAAATTGGCCCATGTTAGGGAGACTGAAGAACAAAAATGGAGTCTGACCCCAATTACCACGCCCTAAGATTAAGTGAGATGTTGATTGGACGGGTGAGTTTATAACTGGACGAAGATAGGGGGAAGGATAATGAAGATAGGAATTACGAGCGGCGCCGCAACCGCCAACAATTTGGCGGAGGTCATTTCGCGGGCAAAAAAACTGGAGGCTCTCGGGTTTCCAAGCCTGTGGATGGTTCAGGCCTTCGGTCATGACGCGATCAACGCCCTTTCCATCGCCGGACGCGAAACAAGCAAGATCGAGCTGGGCACCTCGGTGGTGCCGATCCAGCCGCGCCATCCGGTTGCCCTCGCCCAGCAGGCCCTGACCGCCGCCACGGCCACGGACGGGCGCTTTACCCTGGGGATCGGCCTGTCACACAAGGTGATGATCGAAGACATGCTGGGCCTCTCCTACGCGAAGCCGGCCAGATATATGCGGGAATATCTTGCTGTGCTGATCCCATTGCTGAAGGGGGAGCGGGCTAACTATGTTGGAGAACAGTTTAAGGTGCATGTCGGCATCAGTATTGCTGATGCGCCCAAACGGGTGCAGGTGCTGCTGGCCGCGCTTGGCCCGGCGATGCTGAGTCTCGCGGGCGCCCAGGCCGATGGAACGATTAGCTGGTTGACCGGTTTCAACACATTGGAAACGCACATTGTGCCCGTGATCAATAAAGCGGCGCAAGACGCGGGCCGGCCTGCGCCGCGTATCGTCGCGGGCCTTCCCATCCTGCTCACCAATGATACAGACGGCGCGCGCGCGGCGCTTGCCAAAGAACTTAAATTTTATGACGCCCTGCCCTCCTACCGCGCGATGCTTGACCGCGAAGGCGCCGCCAGCGCCGCTGACGTCGCCATTGTCGGGGGTGAAAATGTGCTGGATGATGCGATAGCGCGCCTAAAGGATATCGGCATTACAGATTTCCGTGCCTCGATCACCAGTATCGGCGGCGATTCAGAACAACGCACCATCGACTATCTGGCCAGCAAACTCTGAGCCACGGGATGGGGCCGCCGATCCCGCCCGGCTTCCCAGGGATATCGAACGGCGCCCCCCCATAGGCATGGTTTTTGACCATGATCTTGCGAATATCCAACGCGCGCACCAGTCACTCGACTATGTCAGCCCGGCGCAGTATGAAGGGCAAGCAGTTGTATCTTAACCAACTGTCCGTGGAAACGGGGGTGCCTCAGTCTGACCCCAATTACCAATTACCATGACCCCAATTACCAGTACCAATTACCACCTTGTCAATAACCGGACAGTAGTGGTGGCGTCCACTTTAAACGCCTTGGACAGAATAAAGGGTAACGTCCCCTTTAAACCGTCCCCTTTAAACGAGAATAAAGAAACCCTAGAATAAAGGGTAACGTCCCCTTTAAACGCCCTTTAAACGAGGATTTCAGCGCGGTGCATGGCTCTCTTGTGTGGGTTGGAAACTAGTGTAGGGTGCGTAATCGATTTTACATTATTTGCAGCGATATTCGTTGCCGGAATGACCGGCAGGAATGTTTTAATAACAGAGTGGAAAGCATGACGCAACGCGCCAAGGGCACAATGCCTGATACGCACGAACACCTGAACGCGGCGCATGACGTCAAAATGGGATCCGAACGCGGGTTCGGATTTGTCTTCGCCGCCTTTTTTGCTCTGATCGCCGCCTATGGCTGGTGGAGCCACAGCGCCCCCGCACTTTATTGGCTTGCTGTTGCGGCGGTGTTTTTATTGGCGGCGCTACTGGTTCCCGGAATATTGCGGCCGCTGAACATTGTCTGGTTCCGTTTTGGTATGTTGCTAAACGCCATCATCAGTCCGCTTGTGCTGGGCCTGATGTTTTATTTGACCATTACGCCAATTGGGTGGCTGATGCGCCTGTTTGGCGCGCGCCCGCTGAACCTTAAATTCGATGCGGCGGCAAACAGCTATTGGATCAAACGCGATCCCCCCGGACCCGCGCCTGAATCGTTGAAAAATCAATTTTAGGAGCTAAGCATGAGTTTTGTTGCCGAACTGTGGGCGTTTATGAGGCAGCGTAAAAAATACTGGCTGGCGCCGGTTATCGTAATGATGGCGATTTTTGGCGGCCTTGTGGTGTTGAGCCAGGGGTCGGCGGTGGCGCCATTCATCTACACCCTATTTTAGGCGCGGCCCATAATGCGGGTTCTGGGCGTCTCAGCCTATTATCATGATAGCGCCGCTGCGCTCGTTGATAATGGGCGCATCGTTGCCGCAGCACAGGAAGAACGCTTCACCCGTAAAAAGCACGATGCGGGCTTCCCCGCCAGAGCCATAGACTATTGTCTTGCCGAGGCAGGCATCACGCTAGGTGATGTTGATTTTGTCACCTTCTATGATAAGCCTTTTTTGAAATTCGAACGGCTGCTGGAAACCTATCTGGCGTTTGCGCCGCACGGGTTCAAATCCTTCCGCATGGCGATCCCGTTATGGCTGCGCGAGAAATTATTTCAAAAAGATCTGCTGCGCAGGGAATTCATCAAATATGATCCGGATTTCGATTGGCAAAACAGACTGCTGTTTTCGGAACATCATTTAAGCCATGCCGCCAGCGCATTCTTCCCCTCGCCGTTTGACGAGGCGGCGGTGCTGACCCTTGATGGCGTTGGAGAATGGGCGACCAGTTCTGCGGCCATTGGTCACGGCAACAGGCTTGAAGTATTCCAGGAACAGCATTTTCCGCACTCGCTTGGCCTGTTATATTCCGCCGCCACCTATTATACCGGCTTCAAGGTCAATTCCGGCGAATACAAGGTTATGGGTCTGGCGCCCTATGGCCAGCCGCGCCATGCGCAGAAATTTTTCGATACTCTGATGGATCTGAAAGCGGATGGATCATTCCGGCTGGATCAATCCTATTTTGATTATTGCACCGGCCTGACCATGACCAATCAGAAATTTTCCGATCTGTTTGGACAGCCTGTCCGTGCGCCCGAGCAACAGCTAACGGATTTTCACATGGATATGGCGGCGTCCATCCAGGCTGTCGTTGAAGAAGTTGTGCTGCGCCTCACCCGTGCGCTGGCCAAAGAAACCGGGCAAAAGAATCTATGCATGGCTGGCGGCGTCGCGTTGAATTGCGTGGCTAACGGAAAGATATTGCGTGATGGCGCATTTGAGAATTTCTGGGTGCAGCCAGCGGCGGGTGATGCGGGTGGCGCCCTTGGCGCCGCGCTTACGGCTTATCATCTGTACAAGGATCAGCCCCGATCCGTGACAGGTTCCGGCGACAGAATGGCTGGAAGTTATCTTGGCCCGGCATTTTCGCAGGTGGACATTGAGCATCGCCTGACGCAGGCCGGCGCAAAATTCACCGTGCTGCCGCAAAATGAAATGATCAACGCCACGGCGCAGGCGATTGCGGATGGCGATGCGGTTGGCTGGTTTCAGGGGCGCATGGAATTTGGCCCGCGCGCACTTGGCGGGCGCTCAATACTTGGCGATGCGCGTTCTTCTAAAATGCAAAAGTTGTTGAATCTAAAGGTCAAATATCGTGAAAGCTTCCGCCCGTTTGCCCCATCCGTGCTGCGCGAGCATGTTGCGGAATGGTTTGAGCTTGATAGCGACTCGCCCTATATGCTGATTGTCGCAGATGTCGTGCCGGGGCGGCGCAAGGCCATGACCGCAGAGGAAGAAAAACTGTTCGGCATCGATAAATTAAACATTCCGCGCTCTGATATTCCCGCTGTCACCCATGTGGATTATTCGGCCCGCATTCAAACCGTGCACTCGGACACTAATCCGGCATATCACGCGCTGATTTCCCGGTTCCATGCGCTGACCGGCTGCCCGGTGATCGTCAACACAAGTTTTAATGTGCGGGGCGAACCGATTGTCTGCACGCCCGAGGACGCATTCCGCTGCTTGATGGGCACTGAGCTTGATCTGCTGGCGATTGGCAATTGCATTCTGCGCAAGACGGATCAGGATCCTGCCCTCAAGCTCGATTACAGGGACGCCTTCGACCTCGATTGAATCGCGTCTCTAAAGGGCGCTTTAACAGGCTGTTGAAGAACTTTTCACAAGCGCCAGTTTTCTGGTGATTTGGAGGCGATTTGCGGGAGCGTTTGAATGCATATTCCCAACATCCTTCCCATTGCGGGGAATTTTGGGGTGGTTTGACAAT
>CAYGDL010000049.1:0-15070 GCA_964348545.1 uncultured Alphaproteobacteria bacterium
GACGCAACCTTGTCCTGACGCAGCAGTTTGCTAACTTCGGTATAGGCGCTGCGCAACAGGTTTTCACCAATCTCGCGCACCTTGTGCCCCAGGCTATCATCGTGTGACGCCTTGGCCAGATTCCAGGGTTCCTTGGCGGCTTTTTCCGCCAGATCAATAATCGCGCCGATCACCGCCTGCATTTCGCGGTGACCAAACATCACGGCGCCCAGCATCACTTCTTCGGAAAGTTCCTTGGCTTCGGATTCCACCATCAGCACGGCGTCATTGGTGCCGGCAACGACCAGATCAAGCTGGCCTTCCTTGATGTCATCAATCAGCGGGTTCAGAACATATTCGCCATTCTTGTAACCCACGCGACAGCCGCCAATCGGACCCATGAACGGAATGCCGGAAATGGTCAGCGCCGCCGACGCCGCAATCAACGCCACGATATCGGGATCATTTTCCATGTCGTGGCTCAGCACGGTGCAGATGACCTGCGTTTCGTTGCGAAAACCATCGACGAACAGCGGACGGATCGGACGGTCGATCAGGCGCGATGTAAGGGTTTCTTTTTCCGTCGGGCGTCCTTCGCGTTTGAAAAAGCCGCCGGGAATTTTACCCGCCGCATAGGTGCGCTCGACGTAATCACAGGTCAGCGGAAAGAAATCGATGCCAGCGCGCGGCGCGCGTGCAGCAACCACGGTGGCCAGCACGCTGCTTTCGCCATATTGCACCAGAACCGCGCCATCGGCCTGACGGGCGATCCGGCCAGTTTCAAAACTCAACTTACGCCCGCCCCACATGATTTCTTTGCGGTGGATTTCAAACATTCTTCTTCTTCCTTATCATCTATATGACGTTCCGGCCCCTTGGCCGGAACGTAGCCGCATAATCGGATTAGCGGCGCAGGCCAAGCCGTTGAATCAGGGACGCGTAGCGCGGCTGATCTTCGCGTTTGACATAGTCCAGCAATTTACGGCGCAGATTGACCATCTTGATCAAACCACGGCGTGAATGGTTGTCATGGGTGTGTTCTTTGAAGTGCCCGGTCAGATTGTTGATCCGTTCGGTCAACAGCGCGACTTGCACATCGGATGAACCGGTATCACCGGCTTTAAGGCCATACTCGGCCATCAGCGCCTGTTTGCGCTCAGGTGTAATCGACATCGGATTTCATAACTCCTATTGGAACGTTGAAAATACGCACCGGCCTGAACTCCCCCGCCTCAATAAACCCAAGTGCCACGGCTTTACCGCGAATCCTGGCGCATATAAGAGTGTCAGAGGGATTAAACTGGCCGTTACGCGCCAGGATCGGTTGCCCGCGTTTCAAACGGGTTGCATCACTTCCGGTAATGGCCATCGCCGGGATGTCGTCCAGCGGGGTCTCAACCGGCAGCAAATGCTCCGACAGGGACGGGTTATGAACCAATTGTTCCAGCTTTTCCAGCGAAATCGCATTGGCTTCGCAGAACGGACCCACCCGCAACCGGCGTATATCGCGGGCATGCGCGGCGCTGCCCAGGCGCAGGCCCAGATCGCGGGCCAGCGAACGCACATAGGTGCCTTTGCCGCAAATCAGCTCAAAAATGGCGTTATCCGCGTCCCGCATTTCCAGCAGGCGAAACTGGATCACGTTTACCGGCCGGGGGGAAAGCTCGAACACCTCGCCATTGCGCGCCAGATCATAGGCCCGCGCCCCCGCCAGCTTGATGGCCGAAAAGCGCGGCGGCAACTGCATGATTTCCCCGGTAAATTCGGGCAGAGCCGCCATGATCGCCGCTTCATCCGGGCGTACGTCACTGGTAGCGATGGCATGCCCCTCGGCATCGTCCGTGCTGGTCTGTTCGCCCCAGCGGATGGTAAACCGATAGGTCTTTTGCGTATCGACCGCATAGGGAATGGTCTTGGTGGCCTCGCCCAGGGCAATTGCCAGGATACCGCTGGCCAGCGGATCAAGCGTCCCGGCATGTCCGGCCTTTTGCGCATCAAAGGCATAGCGCACCTTACCCACCACCTGGGTCGAGGTGACGCCCACCGGCTTGTCTACGCAGACCCAGCCATTGACAGGCTTTCCTTTTTTATTGCCCCGCCTGCCCATTATTTATCCAGATCCCGCGCAACCGGTTTGGAACGCAACAAGCGGTCCAGCGCATCGGCCTTGTCAAAGCTTTCATCCGTCGCGAAACGCAGTTCCGGCGTATGGCGGATGGTGATTTCCCGGCCCAGCCGCCCGCGCAGAAAACCCGCCGAACGGTTAAGGGCTGCAATGACTTTTTTGGAGGTTTCCACATCGCCCGCAAGCGGCCTGGCATAGACCAGCGCCTGTTTCATGTCCGGGCTGATCTGCACCTGGGTCACGGTGATCGAGTGCCCCGCAAGATCGGGGTCGCGCACCTCGTCGCGCATCAGAATTTCGGACAGCCGGTGGCGAATTTCTTCGCCAACGCGCAATTGGCGTTGCGAACGCTCCCGCACCGGGGGCCGCCCGGTTTGACGGCCAGCGCCGCCACGTGATGCAGACATGATTGCCTCGGTTATAACTGGTAAGCGCAGCTCAAAGCGTACGCGCGATATGCTCAACGTCAAAGCATTCGATGATGTCGCCAACGCGAAGATCCTGGAAGTTTTCAAACGCCATGCCGCATTCTGTGCCGGCGTGAACCTCCTTCACTTCGTCCTTGAAGCGCCGCAGGCTGGACAGTGAGCCGTCGTGCAACACAACATTGTCGCGGATCACGCGCACACCGGCGCCGCGCCGGACCACACCTTCTGTGACCAGACCACCCGCCGCCTTGCCCATTTTCGATACTTTGAAAACATCCAGAACCCGCGCATTGCCCAGCATGGTTTCGCGGCGTTCCGGCACCAGCATGCCGGACATGACATTGCGCACATCGTCGATCAGATCGTAAATGATGTTGTAGTAACGAATCTCAACCCGTGATGAATCAGACAGTTCCTTGGCCTGACTATTTGCGCGCACGTTAAAGCCGAACACCGGGGCGTGCGATGCCGCCGCCAGGCTAACGTCAGATTCTGTGATCGCGCCTACGCCGGCATGTAATATCCGTATGCGGACTTCTTCGGTGGAAATTTTGTTGAGTGACGCCTGAATGGCTTCGACGGAACCCTGCACATCGCCTTTCAGAACAATTGGCATTTCCTTGATGGCGGCGCGCTTGAGTTGCTCAAACACATCTTCCAGAGAGGCGCCGGGCGCAGTGGTTGTGCGCAATTGCGTCTGCCTGCGCTGGCGGAAGGCGCTTACTTCGCGCGCGCGGCTTTCGCTCTCGACAACAATCACATCGTCACCGGCGTTTGGCACGCTTTGCAGGCCCAGAACTTCAACAGGGGTGGATGGACCTGCTTCCTGCAATATCCGTCCATGTTCATCGGCCAGGGCGCGTACGCGCCCCATTTCCGCACCGGCGACCAGAATGTCGCCCCGCCGCAATGTGCCGCCCTTGACCAGCACCGTCGCGACAGGGCCACGGCCTTTGTCCAGCCTGGCTTCGATGATAACGCCGTGGGCGCTGCGTTTTGGATTGGCCCTGAGATCAAGCAGTTCCGCCTGTAACAAAATTGCTTCCAGAAGCTTGTCGAGATTTGTGCCTTTCAGCGCGGACACCTCGATGGAAAGCACCTCGCCGCCCAGTTGTTCGGTAAAAATTTCATAGGACAGCAGTTCCTGGCGCACCTTGTCAGGATTGGCATCATGTTTATCAATCTTATTAATGGCCACAATCACGGGCACATTGGCGGCCTTGGCGTGATGGATGGCCTCAACTGTTTGCGGCATGACGCTGTCGTCGGCGGCAACCACCAGCACGACAATGTCAGTGGCGCTGGCGCCGCGTGCGCGCATGGCGGTAAAGGCTTCATGGCCGGGCGTATCGATGAAGGTGATTTTTTGACCACCGGGAATTTCGACCTGATAGGCGCCGATATGCTGGGTGATGCCGCCTTTTTCACCGGACACCACATTGCTTTTACGCAATGCGTCCAGCAGCGATGTCTTGCCATGATCGACATGGCCCATGACGGTGACGACAGGCGGACGGGTCACCAAATCAGCTTCGTCGTCCTGCTGAATATCCAGGCCGATTTCGACGTCGGATTCGGCGACAAGCCTGGCAATGTGGCCCATTTCCTCAACGACCAATTGCGCCGTTCCAGGTTCCAGGATCGTGTCCATGTTGGCGGTTTCGCCCATGGCGCGCAGGGTGCGCAGCACTTCATTGCCCCGCACCGCCATGCGATTGGCCAGATCGGTTACGGAAATCGCTTCGGGGATCACAACGTCGCGAATAATTTTGTGTTCGCGACCACCCGATTTCGCGGCATAGCGTTCGCGTTCACGTGCGCGGCGGATGGATGCAAGCGAGCGTTGCCGTTCGCCCAGATCATCATCAAGGGCTGCCTGAATGGTCAGGCGGCCGGCGCGCCGACGTGGTTCGTCGCGTGTGCGGGCAGGGGCCTTGGGCACGGCCAGCTTGCGTTTTGTCCGCGCACCCTTGCCTTCATCCTCCTCTTCATCGTCATCAGGTGAAATGACGGCGGTTTTGATCTCTTCTTTTTTGCGGCTGGTGTCCGGCTTGGCCGCATCCGCAACTACCTGCTCCAAAATCACGGGAGCCTCGGCTACAGGTGCTTCAGCCACTGGTTCGGGGGCGGGCGCCAGCGCCGCCTCAGCTTCCGCCCGAATTGCTTCCAGGCGTTTGCGTTCTGTTTCGGCGGCGGTGTCCGCCGCTTCCTGAATACGCGCTTCAGCCAGCGCGCGCTCGCGGGCAACGCGCTCATCTTCCGTCAGTGTACGAAGCACCTGGCGGCCCTTGCCCGTTGGCATTGGACGGCGTTCAATTTTTTCTGGCGTAACACTGACAATTACGGGCCGTGCACGACTGGATGCGACCGGCGGCTCAATGACAGCGGGCGATGCGGCCTCGGCGGCCGTCTTGGTCACGGGGGCGGGCGCAGTCGTAGCGGCAGGTTCTTTGAAAACCGGAGCGGCGGGTTCCGGCTTTACTTCCTCAACGGTTTCATCGTCACCCCGGAGGTTCAATGTCCGTTTGCGTTTATGTTCAACGACAACGGCCTTGGTCCGGCCATGAGAAAAGCTCTGACGCACCTGTCCGGCACCCGGCGTCTTTTTTAGACTCAGTGTGCGCTTGGCGCCCGTGCCAGGCTCGTTATCGCCGGAATCTTTCGACTCGCTCATTACATCCCTTTACCCGTTTTCTGCGCCATTCGAAATCCCGGCACAGTGCCTGCAATCTGCAAACCCGCTTATCCACAAGAGCAAAATCACGCCCCCAGTTCTACCCCCACCGGGGGCCCAAATGCCTGATGCCCAGGAATAATCGCCAATAGAAACCCTTCTGCGTCATATGTGCCCACCTGCATAGTAAGGCCGCCACTATGATTCAGCCTGATTTTCCACGAAAATCCAGCAAACGCGCTGCCTCGACCCTGAACCGGTCCGACAGGCGTCCATGCGCGATGGCAGCATGTATCACATTATCGCGGCCAAATGCCAAACTCAATTCAGCGGCGCTGAAACAGGTGACATAAAAGAGGTCCGGCGTTACAGCCTGCGCCAGACGATGAAGCCTGGACTTGCCATCTTCCGCCCCGTCACTGGCCGCAATTAACACGCCAACTTTTCCGGATCGAAGCTGCGCTTCGACCTTTTCACGTCCACAAATGGCATCGCCCGCCTTGCGGGCAAAGCCGAGCATTTGCATCGTCCGGCGCAATAATAATTCGGCCACCAACTCGCCCAGACCGGGGGGAAGGCTGATCTGCCGCCGTGCCGCCCTGGAAAATCCCTTTCCGGCAAGGGTTTTGTCCAGCATTTCCCGATTTGCGGTCAGCCATATGCCCCGTCCCGGAAGTTCAGCCCCCAGATCAGGCGTTAAAACCCCATCTGGAGACACCACAAACCGGATCAGCCGTTCCGGGGGCAGGCTTTCGCCGGTCGCGATACAGCGGCGTAATGGCCCATCTTCGTCGGTTTCGCGCCTAGGATTCTGCTTTGGAAGCGTCTTCATCAGCAAACCAGTGCGCACGGGCGGCCATGATGATCGCATTTGCGTCATCTTCGGACAGATCAAATCCTTCCAACAGGCCCGGATAACGTTTTTTGACGCCGTCGGATGTTTCCACCCAGCCAATCAGTTCGTCACAGGAAAGGTCCGCCAGATCGTCAAGGGCCTTGATCCCCGCCTTGCCCAGCGTGACCAGCATGGCGGTGCTCAGCCCGTCCAGTCCGGCAATTTCGTCGGACACGCCCAGATCGCGCCGCTCCGCCTCTGCCTTTGTCTGTTCCGCATCGATGAATTCGCGGGCGCGGTTTTGCAATTCTTCCGCCATATCCTCGTCAAAGCCCTCAATATTCACCAGTTCCTCAAGCGGCACATACGCCACCTCTTCCATATTGGCAAAGCCTTCCGTCGCCAGCAATTGACCGACGACCTCGTCCACATCCAGGCCATTTATGAACAGTTCCGTGCGTTCGGCAAATTCCTTCTGGCGGCGTTCGGATTCTTCGGAACTGGTCAGAATATCGATTTCCCACCCGGTCAATTGCGACGCCAGCCGCACATTCTGTCCGCGTCGGCCAATGGCAAGGCTAAGCTGATCATCCGGCACCACCACTTCGATGCGTTTCACATCTTCATCCAGCACGACCTTCATCACCTCGGCCGGGGCCAGCGCGTTCACGATGAACGAGGCATTGTCCGGGTTCCATTGAATGATGTCGATTTTTTCACCCTGCAATTCATTGACCACGGCCTGAACGCGCGAGCCGCGCATGCCAACACAGGCGCCAACCGGGTCGATGGAGGAATCATTCGACAGCACCGCGATTTTGGCGCGGCTGCCAGGGTCGCGCGCGACCGCCTTGATTTCGATGACGCCATCATAAATTTCCGGCACTTCCTGTCCGAACAACAGCGCCATGAAACGGGGATGGGTGCGCGACAGAAAAATCTGCGGCCCCTTGGCTTCGTTGCGCACATCAAAAATAAACGCGCGGATACGGTCGCCATTGCGGAAATTTTCACGCGGCAACAATTCATCGCGGCGGCAAATGGCTTCAGCGCGGCCCAGATCGACAATCACATTGCCATATTCCACGCGCTTGACGACGCCATTGATGATTTCGCCGATACGGTCTTTATATTCCTCAAACTGGCGCAGGCGTTCGGCGTCACGCACTTTTTGCACAATCACCTGTTTGGCGGTTTGCGCGGCGATGCGGCCAAATTCCAGTGGCGGCAGTTCCTCGGAAATAAAGTCGCCGATTTCGGCTGAAGGATTACGACGCCTGGCGTCGGCAAGCGCCAGTTCACGCGCCAGCACTTCGGGCAGTTCCACTACTTCAAGCAAACGGTGCAGGCGGATATCGCCGGTTTTGCGGTCAATCTCCACGCGAATTTCATTTTCCGCGCCATAACGCGATTTGGCGGCCTTCTGAATGGCCTCTTCCATCGCGCCCAGCACGACATCCTGATCGATGCTTTTTTCACGCGCCACCGCGTCTGCGATCTGCAACAATTCCAGCCTGTTTGCACTTACTGCCGCACCTGCCATTTTCTGCTCCCTAAGATTTTTCCGCGAAATTCGCCTGCGGTTTGTGTTTCAAACTTTCTTCAATCAGTGCATCCGTCAGCACCAGTTGCGCCCTGGTAATCTGCGCCAATGGAATTTCCACAGCCTCACCTGCTTCCGGCACGAGCCGCAGCACGTCTTGCGCCAATCCTGCCAGAGTGCCCCGAAACCGGCGTTGTCCCTTTACCGGCGGCGCCACCTCCAGCCTGGCCAGATGCCCGGCATAACGGACAAAATCTTTTGGCCGGGTCAGCGGGCGGTCAATGCCGGGGGACGATACTTCCAGCACATATTCATCCGAAATCGGGTCTTCGACATCCAGCAGGGCGGAAACCGTCCGGCTAAGCTGCGCGCAATCCTCGACGCTCATTTCGCCAGTGTCACGTTCGGCCATGATCTGCAATACGGGCCGTGTTCCGCCGCCATAGCGGATGCGCACCAGCTCAAAGCCCATCGCTTCCACGGAAGGCGCAAGTATCGCCTCAATGCGGCTGATCAGGTCCATTTGCCCGGTGAGGGTCATGCGTGATTAAGGCCCCTAAACGAAAAAGTGGGCCAGCGGCCCACCCAAAAACGTCAAATTGTGCCCCCAACATAGAGGAATTGTCGAATGTTTCAAGCAAATTCGAAGATTCATAGGGTGTGTCCCCACTTACCCCTTGAGTTATTATTTTTTGTCCCTACATATATTGCGTGATCATCACTTTCGATCCCGTCAAGAGCGCCGCCAATATCGCCAAACATGGCGTCTCGCTTGCGGATGCGGCGTTGCTGTATTGGGATAGGGCGCTGATCCGTTACGATGACCGGCATGACTATGGTGAGACCAGAATGGTGGCGTTTGGATTAATCGGAAGCCGCTTGCATATTGTGGTTTTTGTCGAACGCAACAATACGTACCGGATTATCAGCCTGAGCAAGGCTAACAAAAGGGAGGAAGCGATTTATGCCAAAGCTCAAGCCTGACACCTATCACAATACACCGGAAGAGGATGCGGCGATTACCGCTGCGGCCTTGTCCGATCCGGACAACCTCCCCTGGACCGAGGCGCAATGGGCGCGGGCGCGCCCTGTCCTCAAGCGTCCGGTCGGCAGGCCAAAGGTGGAATACCCCAAAACCCGCATCACGCTGCGCCTGTCAAGCCATGTGGTGGACCGGTTCCGCGCCAGTGGCGAGGGCTGGCATACCCGCCTTAATGCCGCGCTGGAGGATTGGCTAAAGGATCACAGCCCATCGCCCTGACCCCATCACACCTACATACCAAAATGCTTTATTTCCGCAAAATATCGCCGATTTCGCGTAGCTGGGTGCGGGCGCGCAGCAGGTAAAAGCCCTGCGCCGTCAGATGGCTGTTGGGAAACAGCCCATCCGGCGCGCCATTCGTCACCACCCACGGGTCGAGCGCCGCCGCCTCGCGCAGGCTGTTCAGCATCTGGGCGTAAACGCCTGACAATTCGCGTTCGCGCAGCACATTCTCAAAATCCCCACCCAGCGCGCGCAGCACCACATAATAGGCATAGGTCTGGCCTTTGACGTTGTAAAACATATCATCGGCCTGAAAATCGACGAAATCAGACGAATGTTCGGCCACCTGGCGCTCCAGCACCGCCGAGCTTGAGCCAAGATCAAGCGCGATGCGCTCCATCGTCGCTAGCAGATTATCGCCGCGCCGCTCAAACACGGCTTTGCCATCGGCCAGGCGGCGGTTGTAATTTTCCAGCGCCTTGCGGGCCTTTTCATATTGTTCTTCCGATGTGGCGGTCGGCGCCAGGCTGACAGACGGATCCCACACCCAGACGGTGCCGGAATATTGCAGCAGGCCGGAGGCGTTTTTCAAATCGCCATCAATCTCGCTGGAGCCGCGTGTGCGGCCAATCTGATCGGCCAGTTCAAACGAAAACCGCGCCAGCGCGGAGATGATGCCCTGCTGATAGGCCGGCATATTGTCGAGCATGGCGCTGGGGGTGAAAAATGGATTGTTCGCCACCCAGCCGGATTTGTTGACCTCGCGATCAATCAGCCCCGCCGCCACCGCCACCGCGCGGCTTTGCCCTGGCGACAGACTTTCGGCGCTAATGTCAAAAGCCAGATCATCATTGATCTTGTGCCACCACAACATGCCGATTGGATAATACAGGATCAGCAGGCCGATCAGCACGCCAAGCGTCCAGCGCAACACCCGCAGCGGCACTCTGTCCCGCGCAATCACCAGCCAGTCTTTGATCGTATCGAATATGCGCATGATGTCATTTCGCTCCATATGAAAAAATCACAATTTGTCATCCTGAGCCGAGGGCGAAGGATCTCTCGCCCGGAACTCCGGCGCCAATTCGACTGATGAGGATCCTTCGCTACGCTCAGGATGACAGTGTTTGGTATTTCAGCAAACGGTTAACTACGGGCGCGAATAAAGCCCACCACATCATAAACTTCCGCCAGGATGGGTGCGGAAATGGCGCGGGCGCGGGCGGCGCCATCGGCTAATATGGCGTCCACATGCGCAGGGTCCGCCGTCAGGCGTTTCATTTCCGCGCCAATCGGCCCCAGTTTTTCGACGCATAAATCCGTCAACTGCCCCTTGAAGCGGGAAAATTCCGCGCCGCCAAATTCGCGCAGCACATCCTCGGCGCGCGTATCGGTCAGGGCCGCATAAATGCCCACCAGATTACGCGCCTCAGGCCGTTCCTTCAAGCCCTCGGTGGCTTCCGGCAGCGGTTCAGGATCGGTGCGGGCCTTGCGGATTTTCTTGGCGATGGTATCGGCGTCGTCATTCAGATTGATGCGCGACAGATCGGATGGGTCGGATTTGCTCATTTTTTTGCTGCCGTCCTTCAACGACATAATGCGCGCGCCTTCGGGTTGCAATAGGGCCTCGGGTTGCGGAAAGAAATCCGGCGCGCTGAAATCCGTATTGAATTTTTGCGCAATGTCGCGGGCCAGTTCCAGATGCTGGGTCTGATCCTCGCCAATCGGCACATGGGTGGCGCGGTAGGCCAGAATGTCGGCGGCCATCAGATTGGGATAGGCGTACAGGCCGACACTGGCTTTTTCGCGGTTACTGCCCGCCTTGTCCTTGAATTGCGTCATACGGTTCAGCCAGCCGATGCGCGCCACGCAATTGAAAATCCATGCCAGTTCCGCATGCTGGGGCACCTGGCTCTGGTTGAAAATGATATGCGCTTTGGGATCAACGCCCGCAGCGATAAAGGCGCTGGCGACGTCGCGCGTCGCGTTGCGCAATTCGGCCGGTTCCTGCCAGACCGTGATCGCGTGCATATCCACGACGCAATACAGGCAGGAATAAGATTGCTGTAGCCGCACAAAATTGCGGATCGCGCCCAGATAATTGCCAAGGTGCAGATTGCCGGTCGGCTGAACGCCGGAAAAGACAAGGGGTTTATGCGTGGTCATGTAACGGTTCTGGCCCTGTTTACAGATGGAGTTGGGGCTTTATCGGCCTTGCCCGGACCAGCGTCAAGTTATCGCCGCAGGGACGCGCGCAAATCCCCCAGGGTGAGCGCGCCGCTAAAGTGACACATCACCCCGAACACTCCGATGCCGCCCAGCACAAGGGCCGCCAGCGCGGCCATCCCCGCCACTCCCGCATTGGCGACAAGCCAGGGTGATAGCGCTACCGCCCCCGCCCACAGGGCGAGGCAAAACCCGGCGCAACTCAGCGCAATGCGCGGCAGCCTGACCGCCGATTGCGCATCCAGTTTCATGTGCCCGTGACGCCGCAGCGAAAACCACAGCAGCCCTGCATTCAGCCAGGCGGCCACCGAGGTCGCAATCGCAATCGAAATAAAGCCGATCCAGAAATACAGCCCAACCGACAGGATGATATTCAGCACCACCCCGGCGGCGGCGAATTTAAGCGGCGTCATGGTGTCTTCGCGCGAATAAAATGCCGGCGAGAAAATCTTGATCAGCACATAGGCCGGAAGCCCAATGGCAAACCCCGCCGCCGCCATCGCTGTTGCATTGGCGTCCGCCTGCGTGAATGCGCCGCGCGTGAACATCACATCGACAATCTGCCCCGGAATAATCAGCAATGCGAGGGCCGCTGGCACCGTCAACAGCAACCCGAACTCCAGCGCCCGGTTCAGACTCCATAACGCACCCGCCTCATTACCTTCGCGCAGGCGGCGCGCTAGATCCGGCAGCAGCACGACGCCAATGGCCGTACCAATGGCGCTAAGCGGCACCTGGTACAGCCGGTCGGCATAATACAGATAGGACACCGCGCCCGCATGCAGCGATGCGATAATCGTCCCGATAAACAGATTGATCTGCGCGATGCCGCCGGAAATCGCGCCGGGTCCGGTCAGCGCCAGCAGGCGTTTGACATCCGGCGTCAGGCGCGGCCAGGGCAGATGCAGGCGCATGCCCGCCCGGTTGGCCGCAACAACCAGCATCAGAAACTGCGCCACGCCCGCCACCGCCACCGCCCAGGATAAAGTCTCGCCGGGCCAGCCGAACGCGGGAATGATCACCGCCAGGGCCACGATCAGAATGCAGTTGAACAGCACCGGCGTCAGGGCGGCGGCGGCGAACTGCATCAGGGAATTCAGCATGCCGCCATACAGCGCCACCAGCGACACAAACAGCAGATAGGGAAACATGATACGGCCAAACAGCACCACATTGGCGAACTGTTCTGTATCGTCCGCAAATCCCGGCGCCAGCAGAAACATCAGCTCGGGCATGAAGATTTCAGCCAGAATCGTCAGTATGAACAGAATGGCCAGCAGCACCGACAGGGATTGCTCGGCAAAAAGCTTCGCCTCCTCTGCGCCGTCGCGCGCCAGCTTGCCCGCGAACAGCGGCACAAAGGCCGAATTGAACGCGCCTTCGGCAAACAGGCGGCGGAACAGATTGGGCAGCCGGAAACTGACAAAGAACGCATCGGCCAGCGGTCCCGCGCCCAGCATGGCGGCAATCAGAATATCGCGCACAAAGCCCAGCACACGGCTGAGCAATGTGCTGCTGCCGACGGTTACCGCCGATCGGATAAATGACATTGCGTTGTGGGTTCCTGAAAGACTCGAGCCGTGAATCAGATGATGCGTCAAACTAAATGAAAACCGCTATAGTGCAAAATGCCTATTCAAAGGATTGATATTGTTCTAAGACTAGGCTTAATCAGCACTGCATGAATGGACTGTCAGACAAGAGATTCAGGACGGGGGGAAGTTATGGACGCATCACAAACTGCTGCATCACAGGGCGCCGATGTCTTATTCATTCTGATGGGCGCGATTCTGGTGTTCGCCATGCATGGCGGCTTCGCCTTTCTTGAGGCGGGTACGGTGCGCTACAAGAATCAGGTCAATGCGCTGGTGAAAATTATCGTCGATTTCGCCGTCTCGACGATTACGTATTTTTTCATTGGCTATTCTGTGGCCTATGGCGTGGATTTTCTCACAGGCGCGCAGGTGTTGACCGGCGCCGCCGAGGCCGAAGGCTATAAATTCGCCGCCAGCGGCTATGATCTGGTGAAGTTTTTCTTTCTGCTGACCTTTGCCGCCGCAATTCCGGCAATCATATCGGGCGGCATCGCCGAACGCATGAAATTTTGGCCGCAAGTGCTTGCCAGCGCTATCATTGTGGGGCTGGCCTATCCGCTGTTCGAAGGCATGGTGTGGGGCACGCGGTTTGGTTTTCAGGACTGGATTCAAGCCAGCTTCGGCTATCGCTTCAATGATTTCGCCGGTTCCGTGGTGGTGCATGCGGTGGGCGGCTGGATCGGCCTGGGCGCGGTCATCACGCTGGGTGTGCGCAAGGGACGTTATACCGCCGCGGGCAAGCCCGTCGGCATTGCGCCATCGAACATTCCCTATCTGGCGCTGGGTTCGTGGATGCTGTGTGTCGGCTGGTTCGGCTTTAACGTGATGAGCGCGCAGACATTGGCCAGCGTCAACGGGCTGGTGGCGTTGAATTCACTTATGGCCATGGTGGGCGGCATTATCGCCGCGCTCATCGCGGGCAAAAACGATCCGGGCTTTGTGCATAATGGCGCGCTGGCGGGGCTGGTGGCGGTGTGCGCGGGATCGAATGTGTTTCATCCGATCGGCGCGCTGGCGACCGGTGCTGTGGCGGGGGTGATTTTCGTGCTGGTGTTCCAGCTTTGCCATAACCGCTGGAAGATTGACGATGTGCTGGGGGTTTGGCCACTGCACGGCCTGTGCGGATTGTGGGGTGGCATCGCCTGCGGCATTTTCGGCACCGAGGCGATGGGTGGCATAGGCGGTGTCGGGTTTATGTCGCAACTGGTCGGTTCGCTGGCGGGTGCGGGTTTTGCCGGGATCGCGGGCTTCGCGATTTATGGGGCATTGAAAGCGGTGATGGGCCTAAGGCTGGACGAGGAAGACGAATTCAACGGCGCCGATCTGGCCATTCACCATATCAGCGCCAATCCGGAATCCGACATTTCCGGGCGGTAGGGCAGGGTTTATCCATCTTTATGCCCATGCCGGTGGTGCAAATCCGGCCAATGGGCGTGGGTGTGCGTAAGCGGTTCATGCCGGTGGGTGTGAGAATGAGGCGCGTGGCCCGTTTTATCCTCTGAATGCGCATGCTGGTGGTGGTCGTCATGGCTGTGCCGGTGGCTATGCGCCAGCGCCTCGTGTGTATGGGGATGCAGGTGATTTTCTGTCAGGCTCAGCCAGACGCCGACGCCCATTAATGCGCCAGCGATCAGGAATTGCGGCGTAACCGGATCGGATAATAAGGGAATGGCGGCCAGCGCGCCAATGAAGGGCGCCGTCGAAAAATACGCCCCGGTGCGCGCGGTGCCAAGACGTTGCAGCGATATAACGAACAATACAAGACTGATCCCATATCCAAAAAATCCTGTGACCAGCGTGCCCGCCAGCAGTGCGGGCGCCGGAAGCGATGCGCCGCCCGCCAGTCCAATCGCGACATTGACACCGCCCGCAATTAATCCGCGCAGCAGGGTGATCTGCACGGGGTCCGCGCCGGAAATGCGGCGGGTGAGATTATTGTCGATGCCCCAGGCAATACAGGCGCCCGCGATCAGGATCGCGCCAGCATCCAGAACGAAAACACCTCCCTGCCAGGAAAGGGCTATCGCGCCTGTAATGATTAATGCCGCCCCCAATATCAACCGCCCGCCAATATGTTCACTGAAAATCAGCGCTGCAATGGCGACAGTTGCAATGGCTTCCAGATTAAGCAGTAATGAACCGCTGGACGCCGTGGTCAGGTTCAAACCGGTCATCAGCAGTACCGGCGCGATAATGCCGCCAGAAAATATCGCCGCCACCAGCCAGGGCAGATCAGCGCGCGTAAGTTGCGCCTCTCGCTTTGAATGGCTGCCAGCGCGCCGCACCAATGTATATATTCCAAGGCCCAGCCCCGCGCCCAGATAGAGCAGGCCCGCCAGCAGCCACGCCTGCATGCCGCCCAGCAGCAGTTTGGCGAACGGGGTGGCGAGACCAAACAATG